>CAMBSS010000049.1 GCA_945870465.1 Bordetella parapertussis
CGGGCCGGGCGAGTCGGCGGGTATCACTATCGTTTCGCCGGTTGCGATCAGAGCGTTGTTAGAGCGGTAACCGACGTCCGCTTTCTGCGGCGGCTTCGTATTGGTGCCTTTGCGCTTGTTGCCCCATTCGAGGTGCGCCAGGTAGTTGAGGCCGGCACAATAAAAATTCGCGGGTTCGCACGGCAGCAGCACCTTGAGCGAGGACAACGTATGGCGTTTGTCGGTCGTGCGCCAGGCGGCGAACAGCGAGCCGTCGAGTTCGACGACCGTGCTGCCTTCGACGCTGCCGAAGAAGACGCGGCCCTGCAGATCGAAACGTCCTAATTTCATATTGTCCCGCGATTTGAATGAGGTGTGCGCGACCGAAAGAATACTATATTTGCCGTTGCCATCGATTAAACTTCCACCGTTATGCGCGCCGATCGCACGCCGCCGGTATCATCGAAAAGTCCTTACAACGCAGGGAGAGTTCGCCGCATGCCGCCAGGCCGCATTTTCCAGCGCGGGTTTCTGCTCGCGCGCTTCCGGCCGCTCACTTGGTGCTGCGGTCTCTTGTTCGCGGGCATGGCGGTCGCCGGCTGGATCAAGCTGCGCTATGGGTTCAATTTTATGGACGAAGGCATGTTCATGGCGGACGGCTGGCGTTTGAGCTCGGGCGATCGATTGTTTCCGGACAGCCGCATCAATGCCGTCATGATGTATGCCATATTCAATGCGGCAGTTTTCAAAGTATTCCCGGGAGTCACGCTGCTGGGCTTTCGCGAGCTGCAGCAGCTGCTCGCATTGCTGGCAATCACGTTGTTCGCGGCGGCGGCGTATCGCTGGACGGGCAGGCTGTGGTTGATATTGCTGGCGCTTTCGGTGTTTGCATTTACGGGGCTCGACGTGGTCGGCGCCAACGCCAATCTTTCATACCTGACGTATCCGCACCTGTTTTTCCTGCTGCATTTGTCCCTGCTGCTGTTTGCTCTCGACAGCCGGCGCGCGGTCGTGCGCCCGGCGTTTTTCGTCGCCTCGGGCGTATCGCTGTGGGCGGTCGGGTTCAGTTTCCTGCCGCTCGCATCGGCCATGGCGATCCCCGTCGCGACATGGCTCGCCATGCGGCACATGGGGTGGCGGGAAGAATTTACCCGCAGGGAAATGCTGCTGGTCATTGGTCCGGGGCTCGCGTTATGGGCGGCTTTTCTCGCGGTCTGCGGCCATGAGTTTGTGCCCGCGCTGCTGGATATTTACCACTACATCAAGGAAGGCGGCGTCGAATCCGGATTCGACCGCGTGCCGCTCCAATACGTCGGCGTGACCGCGGTCTTCGCTACGGTGCTGGTTTCCATCAGTCATTTGTCGTTGCCCGTATTTTTCAGAATGGGCGCGCTGACAGTGATGATGATGTTTATCATTGCCAACACCAATTTGTTCAACCTGGTCACGTCGTTCTGGCAGGGTTGGTTTCCTCTGCAGATGTGGTTCTGCGCGCTGATGATGGTGACGATGGCGGCGCTGCTCGGCCGCCTGTTTTACCGGGGGCGATGCGGAGCAGCCTTCGACCGGACTGACGTGCTGTATCTGGTGCTGGTGCTTCCTTCCGCTTTGTTCGCATTGCTGTTCAGCCAGTTCACCGTCACGGGGGTGCTGGTCGTCAGTTACGTGGCTCTGCCCGTGAGCACGGCACTGGCGCAATTTACGTTCACGCGATTGCAAAATCTTCGCATCGGGGAAAAAGCGGCCGCACTGGCGGTCGCCGCATTACTGCTGCCTTTTTATTACAACCTGGTGCGCGCGGATTGGGAGTTCACGTTCTTCGACTTGCCGCCGAAATTTCTCACGCGCCCGCTGGCAGGTGGCTTTGGCGAGGGGATTTATACCAGCGAATTCAACCATGAACTCGTCGCCTGGCTCGTGCAGACCGCAAAACTTCATTCGAACGAAGGAGATTTCGTCATCGTCGAAGGGCAATCGCCTATGGTCTATATGACCATCCGGCGACGGCCCGCTCTGAATCACTCTTTTACCGGATGGGCGTCGTCGCGCTCGCTGCAACGCGACGCGTTGGGAGTCATGGTGCAGCAGGGGCGGGAGCCGAAAATCGCGTACCGGTTTTTGTTTGCCCCCATGATTTTGCCCGGAGCAGCATCCGCCGAAAAGTTCACCCTTGGCCCGCGCTTCAATTATCAGCAAAGCGAACCGCTTTCCACCTACCTGGCGGGGCACATGCGGTATGCCGATGCCTTTGATTTCCGCGGGCGCAGAGTGGTCGAACTCTACGTTCGCGCGCCGGAAAGCGCGGCGAAGCCCTGACGTCGCAGGTGTTTTGCCTGTGCGCAACAGCCCTGTTCGGCGATCAGTCTATTTTCAGGTTTGCGGCCTTGACGACTTTCGCCCAGCGGGCAGTGTCTTCCTTGAGATAGGCGCCGAACTCCTTGGGCGCCATCAGCGCGGGCTCGGCGCCGACGCCGGAGAGGAAGTTTTTCATGTCGTCGCTGTTGGTGATTTTCGCCACTGCTTCATACAGGCGGCGGATGATAGGTTCCGGCGTCTTCGCCGGCGCGAGCAGGCCGGTCCACGAGTTCACCTCGAAACCTGTGAGCCCCTGTTCGCTGATGGTGGGCAAATCGGGCATTTGCGGTGAGCGTTTCAACGAAGCCACGCCAAGCGCGCGCACGCGTCCAGCCCTGATGTGGGCGGAGAGCGCGGTGGCTCCCGTGCAGATCATCGGTATCTGTCCGCTCAGCACGTCTATCATCGCGACGGCCGCACCCTTGTAAGGGATATGCACGATGTCGATGCTGGCCATGACCTTGAATAGTTCTCCGCACAGATGCGGCGAGCCGCCGTTGCCGCTCGATGCAAAGTTGAGCGTGCCCGGCTTGGCCTTGGCGAGCGCGATCAGTTCCTTGATGTTGTTCGCCGGCACTGCGGGATTGACGACCAGTACATACGGAATCGACGCATACATCGCAATGGGGGCCAAGTCTTTGATGGGGCTGTAGCCGAGATTGGAATAAACGCTGGGGCCAACTGCCAGTGGGCCGGCGACGCCGATCAAGAGCGTATAGCCGTCGGGAATGGCTTTCGCCACCATTTCGGAACCCATGTTCCCGCTCGCACCGGAGCGGTTGTCGACCACTACTTGCTGTCCCAGCTCATTTCCCAGGCGTATCGCGAGCGCGCGACCGAGGATGTCGTTGGTGCTGGCGCCGGGCGGGTAGGGCACGATCAGGCGTATCGGCCGGTTGGGATAGGCTTGAGCACACGCGAGCTGGACGGCGGCCGCACACAGCAGCGCAAGAAAAAGTTTCGGCGCGAAAATCGCACGCGTCTTGAAAAGCATCATGGCTACTCCTCCAGGAAACTGCGCTGCGGCCTGATTGGAACGTCAGCGCCCGTGCATTCTACTTGGAATGCGTGGAACGTTCAGCACAGCAACCGCGTTACCTCGGCAATGTCCTTGATGTTATCGAGTTTTTGGATCATGTCGAAGGCCTGTCCGGCACGGCTTTCGCCGATGTGTTGCGAATGGTGCGCGCAGTCGATAAATTTTTCGTGCAGAACGTTCCACGCGAGCTCGCGCGTGGGCGAGCCGGGCGCCTTGTCGACGCGTATGGTTTCTGATTTTCCATTGCTTAAATGGATTTCAACCTCGACAAAGCCCTTGCTGCCCGAGCTGCGCGTTTCGAACAGCGGATCGTCGCCGCGGCAGGCGGGGTTTTCCGCGGCATCGATGCGTTCGTAGAGAGTCGCAATCTCCTTGCGCTGCACGTATTCGTCGGTAAACGTTGCCAGCGCGCATTTACCGTCCAGCAGCGCGGCTGCCAGCGGATAGTGCAGGCTGAATTTGCCTTCAAGCCCGGTCACCGGGCGCGGATAGGTGAGCACGTGCATGCCGCCCGGCGGCATGCGGCAAATCACCTTGGCGACATTCGTTGCATCGCAAGCGAGTTTCCCGCGCAGCGCGAGCAGGCCGTCGATCGCGCGGTGGGACGCGTAGCAGCAGGGGAATTTTTTCAGGGCGAGACCCGGATCGACGATGATGTAAGGCTTGCCCAGGCCTTTGACGGTGATATCGACACTGGATGCGGCGACGCCGTAGGAACTGAAGAAGCCGGCTTTAGCTTCGAGCACGTCGGGCGCAGCACTGAAGCCGGAAGCGGCGAGATTGAAAGCGGTGAGCGCACTGCGTGCCGCGATGCCGGTATGCAGCGGCTTGGTCATGGTGCCGAAGTTGCGCCGCAGTCCGCTGGACATCGACGAAGCGATGCCGAACGCCTGTTGGATCGCCGCGACATCGAGCTTGTGCAGTTTCGCGAGTGCCGCGAGACCGGAGAATAGCGCCAACGTGCCGGTCGCGTGAAAACCGCGCTGATAATGGCCGTTGGTCATGCCGATGCCGATATTGCCGCCGACTTCCACGCCCACCAGATAGGCTTCGATGAACGCGCGGCCATCGACGCGTTTGCCATGGATGCTGGCGAGCAGGGCGGCGACGATGACGGCGCTGGGATGCGCGGGCATGATGGACAGCACGTCGTCGTAATCAAGTGCGTGGCCGAACGTGCCATTGACGAGAGCTGCGGTTTCCGGTGCCGCGGTCATTGCGGTGCCAAGTATCGGTATGGGGCCCGGCGCCTGCGCGGCAGCGAGATACTTATGCAGGGGTTCCGCGACTTCCGAGCCCGCGCCGGCGACGATCACCGCGAAAGTATCGGCGAGCGCTTTTTTGGCTTTTTCCGTGCTGGCGGGCGGGAAGTCGGAGATGGAGGTGCGCGCAATAAATTCTGCGATGGCCGCGGTGGCGCCCATGGTCGTGCCTTTCATTTTCCGGTTGGTGAGTATGATACCGCGTGACGGCAGCGCAACGGATTCCGCGAATACGCGTAAAATCGCAATCGCAAATCAATGCGACCGCATTTCAAGTGCGGCTTGAACTCGTCAGGCAAATCAAAAATGCAGCGTGCAATTTGTTTATGGGCATTGGCTGTGCTGTGCGGCGGCATTGCGCATGCGCAGCCTTATCCGAGCAAACCGATCCGCATCGTCATTCCGTATCCGCCCGGCGGCGGCACCGATATTGTGATGAGGCCGGTGAGTGTGCGCCTCTCCGAGCGCCTCGGCCAGCCGGTCGTCATCGACAATCGCGGCGGCGCGACCGGTACGATAGGCAGCGAATCCGTTGCGCGCGCAGCGCCCGACGGTTACACGTTGCTCGCGCATACCAACGCTGGCATCACCATCCTGCCGCATCTGAACAAGAAGCTGCCGTACGATCCGCTGAAAGACTTTGCGCCGGTGACGATGGCCGCCTCGTCGCCATACATATTCGTCGTGCATCCGAAAGTCGCGGCGACTTCCGTCGCGCAAATCATTGCGATGGCCAAGGCGCGGCCGGGTGAACTTAATTACGCAACGTCGGGCAATGGCGCATCGACGCATCTGGCGACCCTGCTGTTCTGCCAGATGGCGGACATCAAAATGGTGCATATCCCCTATAAAGGGTCCGGGCCGGCGACCACTGAATTGCTCGCGGGGCAGGTGCAGATGCGCTTTTCCAGCATACCGCCGGTATTGCCGCACGTGCGCAATGGCCGCCTGCGCGCGCTGGCAGTGACCAGCGCAAAGCGTTTCAGCCTGCTGCCGGACCTGCCCACCGTGGCGGAAACCTTGCCGGGTTTCGACGTCGAATCCTGGTACGGCGTGTTTGCGCCGACCGGCACGCCGCCTGCCATCATCAAGAAGCTGAATGCGGAATTCGCCGCGGCGCTGAGTTCGCCCGAAATCAAGGCGTTGCTGGCGACCGACGGCTCGGAAGTCGTCGCCTCGTCGCCGGAATATTTCGGCAAGGTCATACGTGCGGAATTCGCCCGCTGGGCTCCGGTGGTCAAGGAGTCCGGGGCGAAAATCGATTGATCATGTCGGATAGCAACGAACCGCCAGTACCCGTCGACCAGCCTTGCGCGGCGCCCGACCTCAACCCGCGCAAGCCGTCGATTGAGGTGCCTCCGGGCGCATGTGACTGCCACGCGCATATATTCGGCGACCCGGCGCGTTATCCGTACAAGACGGTGCGGCGCTACACGCCGTCCGCCGCCAGCGTAGACGATTACCGGCACATGCTGAAAGTGCTGGGTATAGAGCGCGCGGTCATCGTGCAGACCGGCATCTTCCACGGCAACGACGTCACTTGCGACGTGCTCCAGGAGTCCGGCGGCAAATGGCGCGGCATCGCGCTGCTCGACGGCAGCGTGACGACGCAGGAAATCGCGCGCCTGAACGACGCCGGTTTTCGCGGCGTGCGTTTGAATCCGCGCAACGTCAAAGCCGACGATTTGAAAGACATGGAAATCATCGCGCAGAAAATCGCGCCTTTCGGCTGGCACCTGCAATTTCATCTCGATGCGCGCGACCTCGTCACGCTGGCGGATCGGCTGCGCAAGCTGCCGGTCGAGATCGTCGTCGATCACCTCGGGCATATGCCGGTGGAAGCAGGTGTAGACCATCCGGGATTCCAGGAACTGCTCGCCATGCTGCGCGAGGGCCGTTGCTGGGTGAAATTGTCATCACCCAACCGCTTCGGCGATCCGCGGCCGCCGTATCCGTCAGTATTGCCGTATGCACGCGCGCTGGTCGATGCTGCGCCGGAGCGCTGCTTGTGGGCGACCGATTGGCCGCATTCGCGGTTTGCGGGCTTCATGCCCAACGACGGCGACCTGCTGGATCTGCTCGCAACGTGGGTGCCGGACGCCGGCGTGCGCAAGAAAATTCTCGTCGACAATCCGGCGCGGCTGTACGGGTTTGCGAAATAATTTTCCGGTACGGCGGCCGCGCGGAATAAATCCACGGCCGACTCACGGTAAACTGGCCGCCGGAGGACGTAAACCGTTACGAAAGGCTTCCGTGATGCGCAAACCGCCAATCATTGCCGCCCTGTTGCTGGCCGTCCTGTCGGCCATCACCCAAACTGCCGCTGCGCAGACCGCCGGCAAAACCATGCGCATCGTCGCGCTGAAGCTGCCCGAATACCTTGGCCAGCCGGTGATAGTGGACAACCGCCCGGGCGCTTCCGGTACGCTCGGCGCCGAAATGGTGGCGCGCTCCGCACCCGACGGCAACACGCTGTCGATCGCCAATGTCGGCACGCTGACCGTGCTGCCGCATCTGCTGGTGCATCCGATTAACAATGAAAGGAAACGCAATGCAGTTTGACTGGTCCACACTCGGGAGCAAGGCGCCGACCGCGCTGGTAAAGGCGCGGACACTCGCGCATCACGCGGCGCAGTGGCCGGCCAAGGCGGCACGTGCAAATCTGGAGGCGCTGCCGGACGAAAGCCAATCCAGCCTCGAATGGGATGGTGAGCACAGCGCATTGTTTTCGCAATCGCTGCCGGCGGGCGGCGCCGAAGTGCGCGTCGGCCTGCGCCTTGCCGGCCTTGCACTGATACTGAAGCGCGGCAGCCTGGTGCTCGATACCTATGAGCTTGCGGGCCGGCGTGATTCCATGGTCGGCGTGTGGCTCGATTCGGCGTTGCGCGCGCTGGGGCTCAAAGCGGCGAGCGACGTGACCCTGCCTTATACGATACCTTCACATCCGGTTGCGCGCGGTTCGGCTTATGCTTTCAGCGGCGAGATGGAGGCCTTCGACGAACTGGTGAGCTGGTTTGACGCGGCAACAGATATGCTTGATGAAGTTCGCGCGGGATGTACTGATGCCCACGCCGGCGCAGTGCGCTGCTGGCCGCACCACTTCGACATCGCGACCCTGCTCAATTTCGAACCGGCAGAGGACGGAACTGCGCGCTCGATCGGCATCGGTTTATCGCCGGGTGACCACCATTATCACCAGCCGTACGTTTACGTCAGCCCATGGCCGCATCTCAAAGCCGCGGGATTGCCATTGTTGCCGCCGCCGGGCCACTGGCACACGCAGGAATTCGTGGCCGCAGTGATGACCGGCGATCAAATCCTGGCGCTCGACGATCGCCGTGCAGGCACGCTTGCATTCGTGCGCGCCGCATATGATATCGGGCGTGAGAGGCTGGGCATCGCAGCACCTGATCCCGAATCCGGGCCTGAATCCGAGCCGGAACCTGCGGTTGAACCCGCCGCGAACACGCAGGGCGCAGAAACCGGCAATGGTTAACCCCGCGGTATCGGTTGCGCCGGAACTGGCGCCGCATGGTTACGTGATCACGCAGCCGGTGCGCGGCTCCGTGATCCCGATGGACCTCACTTTCGTGCTGACGCGCGACGAAATCTATGTGCCGATCTCGGTGCGTAAACCGGCGGGCAAGGGGCCTTTCCCGGTGATCGTGATGGGCCGCGGCGCCGGGCGCGGCGGTGTCGCACAAGTCGAAAAGCAGGTCGACGGGCTCGCCGCCATGCAGGACGAGATGATAGGCCGCGGTTACGCGGTCGCGTTCGTCAATTATCGTAACGAAATCCCGCATTTGTACGAAGACACGCAGCGCGCCCACAATCTGCGGGACAACCTCAGCGGCGAGGGCCGCACGCTGAAGTCGGCGCCGACGCTGGATTCGGATGACCTGATCGCGATTCTCAAGTACCTGCAGACGCTCGCTTACGTCGACAAAGACGCCATCGGCATCGTCGGCGTCAGCCACAGCGGCGAGATGATTTTAAAGATCGCGGCCGAGACGACGTTCGCGGCGGGTGTTGCGATCGAAGGCGCATCGCACGAATTCCTTAGCGTCAACACCGGTCCCACCGCGCCGCGCCTGGACAAAGTGATGCAGTACCAGGACATCGAGGTGGTGAAAAAGAACGCCGACAAGCAGCGCGCGATGGAGCGCATCCGCCGCATCAGCACGCCGATCCTGCACATCGGCCGCGATACAGACCATCTGCAGGGCATATTCGAGCTCGCGCACGAATGGATGCAGGAAGCCGGCACGGACTCGACATGGGTGAGCTTCGATCACCCGGTACACGGCTTTCCGTTTATCTACCGCCAGGATGACGGCACCTATGCGCCCGACGCGGTGCAGCGCAAAGCGTTCGATCTCTTCATGGATTTTTTCGACCGCCACCTTAAGCGCGCGGGGTAACGCGCGAGCAGTGCAGCGAGGAGAGGCGTCAGGCGAAAGACGCGCTTCGCCGAGAGACGCCGGGCGAGAGACGAGAGGCGAAAAAACCCGTCTATCGTCTATCCTGCTTTTTTCGTCTGTCGGGTTCTCAATCCACCTTCGCGCCGGAACTCTTCACGACCTTCGCCCACTTCTCCGTTTCGTAGGTGTGGACTTTCCAGAAGTCCGCCGGCGTGCCTGCGATCGAGGTGCCGCCGAGTTCGGCCATGCGCGCAATCATTTTGGGGTCGGCCAGCGCGTCGTTGATTTCTTTGTTGAGTCTCGCCACCACCGCGGCCGGCGTGCCTTTCGGCGCGCCCATGCCGAACCATGCGCTGGCTTCATAGCCGGGCACAGTCTCCGCGACGGTCGGCACATCGGGCAGTTGTGGCGAACGCTTCGCCGTAGTGACGCCCAGCGCGCGCAGCTTGCCGGAGCGGATGAACTCGATCGACGACGGCATGTTGTCGAACATCAGGTGCACCTGGCCGCCGATCAGGTCGGGAAATGCCGGGCCGGCGCCCTTGTAAGGCACATGAGTCATTTTGAGACCGGTCATCGACATGAACAACTCGCCCGATAAGTGGACCGAGGTGCCGGCGCCTGACGAAGCGAGAATCACCTTGCCCGGGTTGGCTTTGACGTGGGCGATGAACTCGGGGATGGACTTGACCGGCAGCGACATCGTTACTTCCATCACGTTGGGCACACGCACCAGCCCGGCAACTGGATCCATGTCGCGCAGGAAGTTGAAAGCAAGGTTGCTGTAGAGCGTGGCATTGATCGCATTGGCGGGATTGACCAGGAACACCGTGTAACCGTCCGGCGTCGACTTGATCGCGAGCTCGGTGCCGATGTTGTTGCCGGCGCCCGGCCGGTTGTCGATCAGCACCTGCTGGCCGAGGCGCTCCGACAGCCGCTGACCCATGATGCGCGCGAGTATGTCGGTGGTGCCGCCGGGCGGGTAGGGCACGATCCAGCGTATGGTGCGCGTCGGATACTCATCAGCCGCGACCGCTGGTGCGGCGTAAACGAGCGCGGCGGCAAGAGTCAGGAATGCAGCAAGCAGTACTTTCATTGTTTCTCCTCCGGGGTTTAACTTATTTTTATCAACGATACCTGTATGCCGCCGCGCCGGCAAGTGGCGCACGGCTAACGGTTTTTGCTTTGCGACACGTCCATGAGCATGCGTGAAAGCAAATAGAGCCGCGGCTCGATAAAGTCGATATAGACGTATTCCGTATCATTTGAGTGCGCGCCGAAGCCCTGCAGGCCGAAACGCTCGATCACGGGCGCTTTGGTTTTGAGCGCCGCGAAAGCCGCATCCGTGCCGCCGCCTTCGGCGACGTCGCCGATGACGAGTTCCTTGCCGAGTTCGGCGTAGATGGTCTGCGCATGCTTGGCGAGCGCCGCGTTGGCGGGCGTCAGTTCGAGCAGCGGCGCTTTTTCCTTTTTCGCGAGCAACATGACGGGCTCGAACGGCGCGGCAGGTGCGCTCAGTGCGGCGCCTGCTCCGAACAGCAGCACGGCAGCGCATGCCGCGTGCCGGCAAAGGAAATTCGTGTTCATTGGCGCAGTCATCGAATCGCTCCCCGGTCAGACAGGCAGCTAGGTTACCTGCGCTGTCGGCCGCGTGGCAAGACGTATAATCCGCAATCCCGCATTGCCTGCGACGAGATAGAGAAAGCACGCCATGAGTCACTGGTTCGAGTATTTTCCCGGCCATCACATGTGGTCACAGGGCATGATGTTCGGCATCGAGATGGCGGCGCAGGGCGCGGCGGCGCTAGGCGAAATCGACCAGATCGGGCAGCAGTTGAAGCCGCACGTCGGCGACAACGAGCGCTGGTGGCAGGAGTGGACCGCGATGGCAAAACGCATCGAGGGCTACGCAGACAAGGCGGCGGAGGACGGTTTTGAGCTGACGGCAGGCAGTTATTACCTGCGCGCGGCCACTTACTATTTCTGCGGCGAGCGTTTTATCGCGCCGTCAGAACGCAAATGGGACACTTATCGCAGCTGTCTGCGCTGCTTTCAGAAGGGCATCGCGACGCGCTATCCGAATATCGAACGCGTACAGGTCCCGTACGAAGACACGACTTTGCCGGCGTGGTTCTACAAGGCCGACGTGCAGGGCCCCGCGCCGACGGTCGTGATGTTCGACGGGCTAGACAACGCGAAGGAACTCTCCGTTTTATTCGGCGGCGTAGAGATCGGTCGCCGCGGCATTCATACTCTGGCGATCGACGGGCCGGGGCAAGGCGAGGCGCTGCGTCTGCAGGGCATACCTAGCCGTTTTGATTACGAAGTGCCGGCGCGCGCCGCATACGAGTACCTGGCGCAGCGTCCCGAAGTCGACGCCAAGCGCATGGCAGTGATGGGCTTCAGTATGGGCGGGTATTACGCGCCGCGCGCAGCGGCTATGGAGCCGCGCTTCGCGGCGTGCGTCGCGTGGGGCGGGCACTGGGATTATCACGAGTCGTGGGTGCGGCGGCGCAAGATCATGGAAGCGGGCGGCACCAAGCTCTCCGCGCCGTCGTTTCAGTTGCCGTGGGTGCTCGGCATGCCCGACATGGACGCCTGCATGAAAAAGCTGGAGAACTACCGGCTGGCCGGCGTTGCCGAAAAAATGCGCTGCCCGTTTTACTGTATCCACGGCGAGAACGACAATATCGTGCCGCTCGAATTCGCGCAGCGCCTGTATGATGCCTGTGGATCTCCGGACAAGACGTTAAAAATACTGACCACGCTCGACGGCGGCAGCGATCATTGCCAGGAAGACAACCGGCAAGTCGGCTCCAATCTCGTCGCGGATTGGCTGGCCGAACGCCTGGGCGGAAGGCTTTAAGTCATTCAGGCAAAATTTAACCGTCGATGAACGCCGATGAACGCCGATTCAATTGGAATAGAAAATTGATAATTGATATGCACAACGTTAAAGCGAGAGAGGGGCAGTTCGTGGCCAATTGTCTATTTTCAGCTGCCAATTGGTTTGTTTTTCATCGGCGTTCATCGGCGTTTATCGGCGGTTGCATAAAATGGTTGGTTGTTTTGATAGGCGCGTGGTTGGCGGCGCACGCTGCGGCACAGACCTATCCGAACAAACCCGTACGCCTCATCGTGCCGTATCCGCCGGGCGGTTCGGTCGACTTCACCGGGCGCGAACTCGCGGCGAAATTGAGCGAGGTCTGGGGCCAGCAGGTGGTGCTCGACAATCGCGGTGGCGCGGGTTCGACGCTCGGGCATGGCTTGGGTGCGAAAGCGACGCCCGATGGTTATACGCTACTACTCGGTACATCGGCGGGGCTGGTCGTGAGTCCCGCTCTCGGCAGCAAGGTCAGCTACGATTCGCTCAAGGATTACGCGCCGATCGGGCTCGCCGTATACGCGCCGTTTGCGTTGACGCTGCATCCCGGGGTGCCGGCGAACAGCACGAAGGAATTCATCGACTACGCGAAAGCGAATCCGGGCAAGATCAATTTCTCCTCCCCGGGCACCGGCACGCCAAACCACCTGGGCGGCGAGCTGCTGAAAGCGCTAGGCGGCATCAACATCGTACACGTGCCGTATAAGGGCGGCGGCCCCGCGCTGGTCGACCTGATCAGCGGACAGGTGCAGATGACATTTTCCGGCGTGCCGCAGATCCTGCAGCATCTGAAAGCGGGCAGGTTGAAAGCGGTGGCGATCGGCCATCCGACGCGCATCAAATCGCTGCCGGACGCCCCGCCAGTTGCCGACACGCTGCCGGGTTTCAACAATACCTCGTGGTACGGTTTGCTTGCGCCCGTCAGCACGCCGCCGGCGATCGTCAACCGCATCAACGCCGACATGAACAAGGTGCTGGCGTCCCCGGAGTTTGGCCAGCGGCTGTTGCTGCAGGGCGTGGAACCGGTAACCAGCACGCCGCAGGGCATGCGCGACATGATAGCCAATGAACTCGCGCGCTGGCGCAAGGTGATCAAGGACGCGGGCATCAGCGTCGAAACAGCGCAATAAAGCGTGGCATGAAATCCGGAGGACGCACTTGAAATTTGAAAATGTAGCACTGGCGCTGGCACTGTGTTCGTGCGCGGTGGCCGCGGCTGCCGACACCTATCCGGCCAAGCCGATCCGCTTCGTCGTGCCGTCGTCGGCGGGCGGCGGCAGCGACGTGCTCGCGCGCATGTTCGCGCAGAAGATGACCGAGAACTGGGGGCAGCAGGTGGTGATCGACAACCGCTCCGGCGCGGGCGGCATCATAGGCTCTGAAATCGTCGCGCAGTCGGCGCCCGATGGCTACACGATACTGACCGTCGCTCCCGGCTATTCGTACAACTCGCTGCTTTACGCAAAGCTGCCGTACGACACGCTGAAGGATTTTTCGCGCGTCACCCACCTCGCCAACGCGCCGACCGTGCTTGTAGTGCACGCCAGCGTGCCCGCGAAGTCGGTGCCCGAACTCATCAGCATGGCGAAAGCCAAACCGGGCGGCCTCAACTGCGCGACATCGGGCATAGGCACCAGCGGTTATTTGTCGGTGATCCTGTTCAAGCGCATGGCGGGCATAGACCTCACGCTGATTCCGTACAAGGGTGCTGGCGATTCGACTGCGGCCATCGTCGGCGGCCAGGTGCAGATGCTGTTCACGGCACCGGGTCCGGCGATTCCGCATATCCGCAGCGGACGCTTGCGCGCGCTCGGCGTTACGAGCACGAAGCGGGTCACCAGTCTGCCCGAGGTGCCGACCATCGCGGAAACGTTGCCGGGTTACGCGCTTGAGGGCGCGTACGGCATCCTCGCGCCGCCGAAGATGCCGCGCGCCATCATCGACAAACTGAATGCGGAGTTTTTGCGCATACTCAAATTGCCGGACATCCGCACCAAGCTTGTCGATTTGGGATTCGAGCCGGTCGGCAGCACGCCAGAGCAATACACGAAGCTGGTCGTCGAGGACATGGCGAACTGGGCCAAGATATTCAAGGAAATCGGCATCAAGCCGGAATGACGCGTGCAGTAAGGCGCGCGGTTCAGGCCCAGTACAGCCGGTCCGGATTGTCGACGAGGATTTTGCGGCGCATCACTTCGTCTTCAAAGGTTCGCGCAAACAGGTCGACCTGTTCGCCGTCGTTCGGCATTTCCTTCACGTTCGGGTGCGGGTAGTCGGTGCCCCACAGCACGCGGTCAGGGGCGGCCGCAAAGAGGGCGCGCGCATAAGGCATGGCGTCGTGAAACGGCCGGCCGGTCGACGACACGCGCTCGGAACCGCTGACCTTCACCCACACGCGCTCGTCCTTCATCAGGTCGAGCAGCAGCTTGAACGGCTTTTGTTCCATTCCATTCTTTGCGACGACGCGGCCCATGTGATCGATGATGAACACGATGTCGAGCCCGAGCAGAAAGTCGCGGTAAGCTGCGATGTCCTGCGCGTCGAGGTGCACCTGCAGATGCCAGCCGAGCGGTTTGATGCGCGTGACGACCGCCTCGATCACCCTGAGATCGGGCGCGCCGCCGAGATGCGCAACGAAATTGAAGCGCGCGCCACGCACACCGGCCGTATGCAGCGCGCGCAGTTCCTCATCGGTGACCAGATCGTTGATCATGCAGACGCCGCGCCACGCGCCCCGCGACCAGTTCAGCGCATCGATTACTGCCGCGTTATCAGTGCCGTGGCAACTCGCCTGCACCAGCACCGCGCGCGAGAAGCCGAGATGCTTATGCAATGCCGCGAGTTGTTCTTTCGGTGCATCCGGGGGCGTGTAGCTGCGGTTGGGCGCGTACGGAAATTTCGCGCCTGGCCCGAACACATGGCAATGCGCGTCGCATGCGCCGGGTGGCGGCACGTACTTCGGCTTGATCGGATTGGGATCAGGGGCGAGGATGGTTTTCATTTTTCGGTGATGAGTAACGAGTGATGAGCGATGGGTGGTGAGCAACGGATGAGGACATTAGAAGTGCGCAAATTCCCATTGCCCATCACTCATTACCCATTGCCGGTTTTCAAAGCCGCGGAATCTTCGCTTTGCCGATCAGCGTATTCCGCTTGGCGATTTCATCGATCAGCAAATGCCGCTGAAGAACGACGCCATGTCGGGGAATTGCTCCAACCCGTGCACGCGCGCGGTCAGCGTTGCAATCTGTTCTTTGCTGAGTGGGCGCGTTCCTAGTCGGAAGCACTCGTCGAATTTTTCATTGACCTGAGCTTCGGTCAGCGGCGCTTCGCGGCTGCCGGGCACATGTGCCACCGTGGTTGCAAGCTCGCCGTGCCGCTTCGAGCGCAGGCGTATCACCACCGGTCCGCGGCTGCTCGTCAGCGTCGGATCGATCTGCAGCGTAACTTTACCGACGTGGCGGTTGATTTCGGGATCGCGCGCGGCGGCTTCCTGGATTTCGGCGAGGCCGAGGCGGCGGCGCACCAGCACGCAGGCCGCCGAGTAGCGGATGCTGAACTGTGCTGCGACCTGCGCGTCGCCGCTGGGGTCGTAGGGCATGCCGACGATGCGGTCCATGTACGGCGACACCGTGATGTCGATGGCTTCGACGTCATCCGGCTGCAGGTCGTATTTGCGCACGAGATCGAGCATGCCGGCGATTGTGGTGTGATTGCAGCCGCAGCTTGGAAACTGCTTGATGCTGAGGGCGGCGCTGTCGAAGCGGCTGCCCAGCGCGTCGAGCAGGCGCTCGGGACTGCCGTCCTGATAGAGCTTGTAAAGTCCGAACTCGCCTTCGATGGCGTGCGCCGGTGCGGTGATGCCGCGCTGGGCGAGCAGGGCGGCATAGACGCCGGAGCGCGCGGCAAATGCGGACAACAGGCGTTTCGCCAACGAAGGCTCGATGTTGGCCTGTTGCGTGCCGCCAGCCTGGATGAACGCGAGACCCAATGCGTGGCGGGTGGTGACGGCATCCAGCCGCATCAACCTTGCTGCCGCAGCCGCGGCGCCGAAGATGCCGAAGGCCGCTGTGTAATGAAATCCACGCGGCGGATGCTTGGCCGCCGCGCCAAGGCGGCACACGATGTCCGAGCCGACGACGAGCGCGGCAAGGAAATCCGCGCCGGATGCGTGTTCTTTTTCCGCGACCGCCAGCGCCGCTGGCAGGACCGCGATGTTGACGTGCACCGGCGCATCGCGCCCGAGCGAATCGTAATCGAGCGCGGAAGACGACATGCCGTTGATGAATGCGGCGGACGATGCGGAGAGTTTGCCGCCGTATGCCCACGCCGTACTGTCGGCGCGTCCGCCTTCGTCGACTTGCAGCGCATGCGCTTCCGGACAGCCCGGCGCATCGGACCCTGCCCATGCCACGGCGAGCGTGTCCAGCATGTAGAGCTTGGCCGTATCGCGCACGTCTGCCGGAATGGCCGCATATGGCGTAGTTGCGGCGTGACTGGCGAGACGATGCGAGATGGAGACGGTTTCCTGTTCCGCTGCAACGCGTGACATGTCGTTCATATTTTTCCCGTGAGCTATTCGGTTTTAACGTTGGCGGCCTTGACGATCTGCGCCCATTTTACGGTCTCGCGCTGCACATAGGCAGCCGATTTGGCGCTGTCCATGAACAGCGGTTCGGTGCCGAGGCTGGCGAGACGCTCCCTGAAATCGGGTTTCGCTGCGATACCGGCGAGTACTGCGGCAATCGTTTTCACGATACCTGCTGGCGTACCCCTGGGCACGGCGACCCCGAATGCAGAGCCGGATTCGACCTGCGGCAGTCCGGCTTCGGCGAAAGTCGGCAGCTTGGGCAGGAACGCTGAGCGCACGGGGCCTGCTACCGCGAGGGCGCGCAGCCGTCCGGTCTGGATGTGCGGCAGTAGCGCGCCCGGATTGTTGAACAGCATGTCGGCTTCACCGCTCAGCAGCGCCGTCACCGCCTGTCCGCCGCCTTTGTACGGGATGTGGAGTATGTCGATGCCTGCCACGTGCTTGAACAATTCGCCTGCGAGATGGATCGTCGTGCCTGCACCGGAGGACGCGAAAGTGAATTTGCCGGGTTGTTTTTTGGCGAGCGCCACCAGTTCATTCACGGTGGCTGCCGGTATGCCGGCGCGCACCACCAGCAGCTGCGGCGCGTAGGCGACGAAACCGACGACCGGCAGATCGCGTGCTATGTCATAGGACAGTTTTTCGTACAGCGCCGGGTTTACCGCGAAAGTGCTGGTCGAGCCGAACAGCAGGGTGTAACCGTCAGGCGCGGCCTTGACCGCGGTTTCAACGGCAATCGTGCCGCCGGCGCCGGCGCGGTTGTCGACGACCACGCTTTTGCCCCAGAGGTCGGTGAGTTGCTGCGCGAGCACGCGGCCGATCAGGTCGGTCGGGCCGCCCGGCGCGAACGGCACCAGCATGCGCACCGGGCGTTCCGGATAAGCATCGGCGGCGATTGCAGAGCGCAAGCAGAGCACTGCGCAGCAGGCGAGAAGCAGTTTGACCATTGGGTCAAATGGTAAGCCGCGGCGCGCGGCCGGTCAACGCCGGCTTGACCGCAATACCGCGCAGTCATATGATTTGACCCCGGAGTCAAAAATTTTTAGGATCGCCTGCCGTGAATTATCTCCCCGCTGCTGTCCGCTGCTTTGCAGCGCTGCTAATCGCCGCTTCGGCTGGTCTGCCGGCGGTTGCGCAGGACTACCCGAACCGCCCGCTGCGGTTCATTGTGGCGTTTTCGGCCGGCGGCGCGGCGGATCTGCTGGCGCGCACGCTCGGCCAGAAGCTTTCTGAACGCTGGAACCAGCAGGTCGTCATCGACAACCGCGCCGGCGCGGGCGGGGTGATCGGCATGCAGATCGCGGCGAATGCGCCGGCGGACGGCTATACGCTGCTCATGGGATCGTCGAGCAACATGGCGATCGGCCCCGCGCTTTATTCCGATTTGAGTTACGACCCCGTCAAAAATTATGCGGGCGTGACCGAAGCAGCCAACGTGCCGATCATATTGGTGGTGCATCCGTCGGTGCCGGTGCGGACGCTGGACGAACTGATCCAGTACGCGAAAGCGCGGCCGGGGCAACTGAGTTACGCATCGAGCGGGGCGGGGGCGACGCCGCATATTTCGGGCGAGTTGTTCCGCCGCATGGCCGGCATCAATCTCGTGCACATCCCTTATAAAGGCGGCGGCGAGGCGGTTGCGGCAGTGCTCGGTTCGCACGTGCAGATGTCTTTCGGCGCGGTTTCGACGGCATTGCCGCACATGAAGACCGGCAGGCTGCGCGCGCTCGGCGTCACGAGCAAGAAGCGTCTCACTGCGGCGCCCGACGTGCCAACCATCGCGGAAGGGGGATTGCCGGGTTACGAGGTCGCGCAATGGTTCGGCGTGTTCGTGCCGGCGGGTACGCCCAAGCCCCTCATCGCGAAACTCAACCGCGAGCTGACCACCATCCTCGCGCTGCAGGAAGTGAAAGACCGTTATACGGCGCAGGGCGTGGAGCCGACCAGCAACACACCGGAAGTTTTCGATGCATACGTCAAGTCCGAAGTCGTCAGGTGGAAGAAGCTGCTGAAAGAAATGGACATACGCGGCGAGCAGGTCGTGCGCTAGCCGGGCACGCAACGGGCAGGAGGAGAACAAGAATGGACAACCGCGAACCTTTGCGCGAAGGGGAGATTTTCGACGGGCCGTCGAAGACGCTCACCGACGCGCATTTTCTGCTTTTTTCCGGCATCACCGGCGACGTGCATCCGTCGCATTACGACATCGAGTACGCAAAAAAAACGCGTTTCGGCAAACCGGTGGCGCATGGGCTGCTGCTCGTCTCGCTGACTGCGCTCGGTGCTTCTACCGGCCGCGAGCGTTGCGACGGTTTCGTCTTTCACGAGCAGGGATGCCGCTACCTGAAGCCGGCCTTCGTCGGCGACACGCTCAAGCCGCGCCTCGAAGTAGAACGCGTCTGGCGCGACGGGCACAAGCTGTATTGCCGCTTCAAGACTTCGCTTGCCAACCAGGACGGGCAGATATTGCTCGAAGGTTTCCACGTCTATCGCGTGCTCGAGAACAAACCGCCGGAGGCAGCATGACACAAAACAGCATGACGCAGAATGCGCGCACCGAGGTCTGCGGCGACAAGCCGTGGCCGGACCATTACACCTATGTACCTGCGATCCGCGTCGGCGACACGGTTTACCTGTCGGGCACCACCGGCACCGGCGACGACGGCAAGATCACCGCGCCCGGCGACATCGTCGAACAGACGCGGCAGATCTTCCGCAAGTTCGACGCTCTCCTGCGCTCGATCGGCAGCAGTTGCGAGGACATCGTTTCCACCACCGATCACTTCACGACGACCGAGAACTACGGCAAGACTGCCGCCGTGCGCCGCGAATTCATGCGGTATAACCGGCCGACGTCCACCGGCGTGCTGGTCGCGGGTTTGTTGCGCAAGGAGGCGCTGATCGAAATCACCGCTGTTGCCGTGCTGGGCAGCGGGAAGGCGCAATGAGCAGCGCGAAGCCGGCGCCGGAGTGGAAAGCCCGCGGCAACGCGAGCGAGCGGCGCGACGTGATCATGCGCGGGCTCAACAGCGTGCTGCGCAAACGCCGCCGCACGCAGGCACTGCGCATGAAAGACGTCGCCGACCACCTGGGGCTGGTGAAGGGAAATCTCTATTACTACTTCAAGAACAAGGAAGACCTGATCTACCATTGCCACGTGAAATGCGCGCAGGCCAGCCTAGCCGCGCTCGCGCGCGTGGAAAAGTCCGGCGGCACCGCAACCGCGCGCCTGCACGCGCTGCTGATCGAGCACATCATGGCGATGACCGAGGGCGATTACGGCGCGGTCCTGCTCGCCGACATCGACGGCATGAACGCGGCGCAACGCCGCAATTACGTGAAACTCCGCGACGAATTCGAAGCCGGTGTGCGCGCGCTGATCAGGCAGGGCGTCACAGCAGGCGAGTTCGCGACCGCCAACGTGCGCACTGCAGGCTTCGCGATGCTGGGCGCCATTAACTGGATACCCAAGTGGTACAAGCCCGGCGGCGAACTCGATGCGGCTACCATCGCGCAGCAGTACGCCGATCTGTTCATACGCGCACTCAGTGCCAATACAAAGACCCTGACATGAACCGCTATTTCGACGAATTCGAAGTCGGCGTGCGTTACCCGACGCGCACCCGCAGGATCAGCGACGAAGACCAGCTCGCGTTCTGCCGGCTGACCGCTTACGACGTGCCACTTTTTCTCGACGACGCCTACGCCAAAAGCTTGGGGCTCGCAGGCCGCCTTTGCCCGAGCCATCTCATCATGTCTTTTTCCAGCGCGATGACGGGTGATCTGTTCAGCGAAAGCCTGATTGCATTGGTCGGGCTTGAGCGCGCGAAGTTCCTGGCACCCGTATACCCCGGCGACACCCTGCGCACTGAGGTGGAAGTCATCGAGAAAAGGCCGAGCTCGAAGCCTGATCGCGGCGTGGTGGTGTTCCGCGACCACGTTTACAACCAGCATGGTGCCGAAGTGTTCTGCAACGACAAAATTATTCTGCTGCGGCGGAAGCCATCCGCATGAGCCTGGAAAAACTTTTCAATCCGCGCGGTATCGCTATCGCGGGTGCCAGCGGCGACCCCACGCGTCCGGGCGGCCAGACGGTGCGCGCGCTGAACCAGTACGGCTACCAGGGCGGCATTTATCCGATCAACCCGCGCTATTCGGAGCTGGCGGGGCATAAATGCTATCCGTCGATTTCCGCCATCGACGGCGCCTGCGACCTCGTTGTCATTGCGCTGCCGGCAGCGCAGACGCCCGTCTTGTTGCGTGAATGCGGGGCGAAGGGTATCGGGTTCGCGGTGATACTCGGCGGCGGTTTTCGCGAAACCGGCGAAGAGGGCGCGAGAATAGAGGCCGAGATGCTCGCTGCCGCGAAAGAAAGCAAGGTACGCGTCATCGGGCCCAATTGTCTCGGGCTGGTCAATGTGCATGCGCATGTGTTTGCCGCATTCGGCAGCATCGCGCGCGACCCCGCGCACACGCCGGGCGGCGTATCGGCGGTGATCCAGAGCGGCGGCTTCGGCAATGGCTTGGTCCTGCAATGCTCGCTGGCGGGCGTCGGTTTTCGCTATATAGTCGCCAGCGGCAACGAGTCGGACATCACCGCGCCCGAACTGATGAGCGCCTTTGTCGATGATCCGCATACGAAGGTGATACTTGCCTATCTCGAGGGCGTCACCGACGGCCGTGGGCTGATGGAAATCGGGCGCCGCGCGCTCGCGGTGCGCAAGCCGATATTGATATTGAAAGCGGGCAACACCGAGCAGGGCAAACGCGCCGCCGCCTCGCACACCGCGAATCTGACCGGGCAGTACGACATCTATCGCGCGGCGTTCCGCCAGAGCGGCATCATCGAAGTCACCGATATCCATGAAGCCGCCGATTTCGCGCTCGCATTGCTCGCCGGCAGGCTGCCCAAGGGGCGCAACGTTGCATTGATGGGCGGCTCCGGCGGCTCAGCCGCGGTGTTCGGCGACGCCGCCGATGCCGTCGGCCTCACGCTGCCGCCGCTAACCGCGGAAACGACCGCGCTGCTCGAAAAATCGCTGCCGACCATGGGCTCGCTGAAAAACCCCATCGATTACACCGCCGGCTATCCGCGTCCGGAAACCGCGGACAGTTTTTTGCGCGCCTACAGCGCCGTGCTGGCCGACCCCGGCATCGACCAACTGACTTTCATGTTTGCCTCGGCCGGGCGCGCCCAATTGCAGCTTGCCGGCGACCTGTTGGAACAGGCAATGCCCAAATTCAACAAGCCGGTGCTGGCGTTTTCGGCGATGACGGCAGAGATCGCACCCGAAGGTTTCGCCAAGCTGCGCGAAATCGGCGTGCCGGTGCTGCCGTCGCCGGCACGCGTTGCGCGCGCGATGGCGATGCTCGCAGATTACGCCGAAGCGCTTGCGCGCATCCCGAAGCCTGGAACGGACGCGCCAGCGCCGGCCATCGTTCTGCCCGCGCTGCCTGCCGGCGCGGCAACATTGGACGAGCACGCAAGCAAGGCAGTGCTGGCAGCGGCGGGCGTCCCCGTGACCCGCGACGTGCTGCTGCCTCTTGGCAGAGAGGCAGTCGACGACACGATGAAATTTCCGCTGGCGGTGAAAATCGTGTCGCGCGACATCGCGCACAAATCGGATATCGGCGGCGTGCGCCTGAACGTCGCAAATGCACAGGAGCTTAAGGAGGCGGTTGCCGGAGTCACGGCCAACGCGCGCCGTGCTGCACCGGCTGCGCAGCTCGCGGGGGTATTGGTTTCCGAGATGGTGGCGGGCGGCGTCGAAACCATCGTCGGCGTGGTCAACGATGCGGGCTTCGGGCCGGTCGTCGCCTTCGGCATCGGCGGTGTAATGGCCGAAGCCATCCGGGACATGTCTTACCGCGTGGCGCCGTTCGGCCCCGATGATGCGCGCGCGATGATAGACGAGATCAGGCTGCGCGCTTTGCTGGATGGCGGGCGCGGGCGGCCTGCCTGCGACATCGATGCGCTTGCCGGCATTCTGGTGCGCGTGTCCGAACTCGCCTGGCAGATGCGCGAGCGGCTT
Organism: Bordetella parapertussis; assembly: GCA_945870465.1. Next base: position 22,564 of record CAMBSS010000049.1, read on the forward strand.
GCCGAAATGGACATCAATCCGCTGATCGTCGGGCCCAAAGGCGCGGTCGCTGCCGACGCGTTGGTCGTGCTGCGCTGATTACTGCGGCCGCGCGCCGCTGTCGCGTATCGCTTTGGTCCAGCGCGGAATCTCCGCTTTGACGAAGGCCGTAAATTCTTCCGGCGTACTGCCTACGGCTTCTGCGCCGAGTGCCGCGTAACGCTGCACGGTTGCCGGCGCGCGTGCGGCATCGACCACGGTACGATTGAGCACGGCAAGCACCGGCTTCGGCGTGCCGGCAGGCGCGCAGACACCTTGCCACGTTGCCGCCTGGTAACCCGGCACGCCGGATTCGGCGATCGGCGGCACCTGCGGCGTGAGCGCGAAGCGTTTCAATGTCGAAATGCCCAGCGCGCGCAAACGTCCTGAGTTGACATTGGGCAGGGCGGACGACACCGATTCGAACAGGACCTGCAACTGGCCTGCCATCAGATCTGTCGCGGCGAGCGCAGACCCTTTATACGGAACGTGCGTCATGGCTATGCCGGCCATGGAGCGGAAAATCTCCGCGACCAGATGCGATGTCGAACCGATGCCGGCGGAGCCGAAATTGAGCGTGCCGGGCTTGGCTTTCGCGATGGCGACGAGTTCTTTCACCGAGGTCGCGGGAAATGTGGCGTGGGTGAGCAGCAGGTAAGGCGACGACGAAACCAGCGAGACCGGCGCGAAATCGCGCAGTGCGTTATAGGGCACATCAGGTGTCACGATGGGATTGATGACCATCACGCTCGTACTGCACAGCAATATCGTGTGTCCGTCGGGCCGCGCGCGGGCGACGATCTCCGCGGCGACGATGCCGCCGCCGCCGGGACGGTTGTCGATCACGATGTTCTGTCCCAGTGTTTCCGTCAGTTTGACGGCCAGTGTGCGCGCCGACACATCGGCCGGACCGCCGGGCGCGAACGGAATGACGAATCTAATCGGATGCGACGGGAAATTCTGCGGCCAGACGGGCGGTGCGGCCAGTGCGCAGGCGCCCAGTGAGAAAAGCCAACGGTGAAACAAATTCATGGGGAAAATTTCGCAGCGAAGGCAGGAGCCCCAATGATACCGCGTTGCGAGCTTCCTTCACGCGCTCACAGTCGCGGAATGTTCGCTTTGTCGATCAGCGCGTTCCACTTGGCGATTTCATCGACCAGGAATTTGCGCATGCCGTCGGCGGTGCTCGTGTTCTGCTCGACGCCGAGCTCCTGGAAACGCGCCCTGATCTGCGGTGAATTTACCGCGGCGTGGATTTCGCGGTTCAGCCGCTCGACGACGGCCTTTGGTGTTTTGGCGGCGACCGCAATGCCGTTCCACGACGAGACTTCGTAGCCGGGCACTCCGCTTTCAGTGAGTGTCGGAACGTCGGGCAGCAGTGCGAAGCGCGATTTTGAAGTCACTGCGATTGCGCGCAGGCTGTTGGCGCGCACCTGACCCAATACCGGCGGCAGAAATTCTATCGCTGCCTGCACGTTGTTGCCCCGCAACGCTGTGAGGACGCCGGCGGTGTTGTTGAACGGCACCGTAGTCGAGTCGATGCCGGTCATCGATTTGAGCAGCTCGGCCGACAGAAACTGCGTGGTGCCGATGTTGATGGTGCCTATATTGAATTTGCCGGCACCGGCTTTCGCCTGCGCAATCAGTTCTTTCACGCTTTTGACCGGCGATTCGGGGCTCACCAGCACGCCGAGACTGAATGCGCCTATGGTCGACACCATGGAAAAGTCCTTGACCGTGTCGTAAGGCAGTTTCTTGAACATCGCGGCGCTCACCGCATTGGTGTTGTTCATCAGGTAGAGCGTGTAACCGTCGGGCTCCGATTTCGCCACGGTTTCCGTGGCGACGATGCCGCCGGCGCTCGGCCGGTTGTCGATGATGATCTGCTGGCCTATTGCTTCGCTCATTTTTTGCATGACCGCGCGCGAGGTGATGTCGCCGACGCCGCCGGGGCCGAAGGGCACGAGCAGGCGTATCGGCTTGGCGGGATAACCCGCTTGTCCGTAAGCGAAGCTCGATAGAACGGCAATTGAAAAGCAGGCGGCTGTCCGCAGCGCTGCGATTGGCGTCTTATTCATGTTGCCACCTCCCGTTGTACTCGCCGTCATTCCCGCGCGGGCGGGAATCCAGAGAGCTTATTTTGTCAGGCATTTATTTCCCGGGCTGCCGACCGCGCGGCAGCGACGATCTGGTGGTTGCTTTAACTCGCGACCGTTTCCGTCAGCGGAACTGTCCACGCGTCGTAGCCATACAGCCAGTCCGGATTGTCGCCGGGTTTTTGCATCCAGGTATTGGCGCTCGAAATCGCCTGGATGCGCGAAGTGCGCGGCTTGCGGTGCGCTTCGTAGCGTTTGAAAGCCCCTTCGATATCGTCGCCTGCGGTTTCCGCAAGGCAGCGCGCGACTACCGCGGCGTCTTCGATTGAAGTCGCCGCACCCTGCGCCATATAAGGTGTCATCGGGTGACAGGCATCGCCCAGCAGAGCAACGCGGCCCACGCTCCAGCGCGGCAGTGGATCGCGTTCGAGGATCGCCCATTTGTGACAATCGGGACAT
>CAMBSS010000050.1 GCA_945870465.1 Bordetella parapertussis
TCCATGGCGATGGTGCCGCCCGCGCCGGGCCGGTTGTCCACGACCACCTGCTGGCCCCAGCTCTGGCTGAGTTTCTGCGCGACGATGCGCGCCATGATGTCGGTCTGCCCGCCGGCCGACGCCTGTACCACGAAGCGTATGGGTTTCGAAGGGTACGCTTGCGCCATCGCAGCCAACGGCGCGCAACACGCGGTTGCGCAAGAGATCAAGAGCAGCCCGCACCACGGCATTTTCATGGAATACCCCACTGTTTAGCAATGCGTCCGGTCCGGGACTTGTTGTTATCCCGCGCGCGGGCACGCCAGCGCGGTGCTGGTGGACGCACACGGTATGGTTCCACGGTATGGTTCTGACGTATTACAATGCAATACTAAGTATGTTAATACGATAACATAGTTTCTATCGTTTCCGGCCGTAGTTCAGCCCCTGACAGAAAGCCAGGCATGCCTGTGAAAGCCGACCCGCTTTACGTTAAATCGCTCGAGAAGGCATTCCGGGTGCTCGACACTTTCAGCAACGGGATTCAGTTCATGAGCCTCACCGAAATCGCGCAGCGCTGCGAGCTCGACAAGAGCGCAGCGCAGCGCTTTACGCACACGCTGCTGCGGCTGGGTTTGCTCGAGAAGTCGCCCAAGACCCGCCAGTTCGCGCTCGGCAAGAAAGTCCTCGAATTCAGTTACAACTTTTTGCGCACGCATCCGCTTATAGAGGCCGCCACGCCGACGCTGATCGAGCTGCGCAAGACCTGTGGCGAGCGAATCAACTTGAGCTTGTTCGACGACACTTCCATTTTGTATGCGATCAGGCAGCAGAACAAGCGTGAGTTCTTCTACGGTGCGCTGACCGGACGGCGTACGCCGGTTTTCTGTACCGCGGCCGGCCGGGCCATACTGGCCCGCCTGCCCAAAGCGCAGGTAGTCGATATCATCTCGCGTTCGAAGTTGCAGCCCCTGACTCCCAAGACCATAGTTGATCCGAAGATCATCTACGCCAAGATCGAGGAGGCGCGCGCGAAAGGCTATGCAGTCTCGGTTGAGGAAACCACGATCGGCGAGCTTGTCGTCGGGGCCGCTATTCTCGATGGGGACGGGCAGCCGATCGCGGCCATTCAGATTGCGGCGTCCACCAGCGACTGGCGGCCAGCCGACTTCGAAAAGAAATTTGCCCCGTTAACCATAGAAACCGCGCAGACGCTGAGCCGGACTTCATGGTCGATGCATCAATGAGGCTGTCCGCCGGCAGTTTTGCGCGTCAATGAAAATCCCGGCTCGTGGTTGCGAGCTGTCCCAGTAACGCGCTGTAGTCGACAAGCCGCTGGGCGATGAGATGCACGACTTCGCCCTGCCGCTCCAATACCCCGTAAACACCCAATAAGCGCGCGCCGAGCAGTTCGCGGCGCTGCTTTTCCACGAGGTTGTTCCACACCACGACGTTGACGTTGCCGGTTTCGTCTTCGAGTGTGACGAAGACGACGCCGGACGCGGTGCCCGGACGCTGGCGGCCAGTCACGATGCCGGCAGCGCGCGCGAGCCGGCCATGCGGAAAGCCGCTCAGTTCCGCCGCAGTGGAAAGCCGCAGGCCTTTCAACCGGCTGCGCAACAGCGCCAGCGGATGGCGGCCGAGAGTGAGCCCGGTGCTCGCGTAATCGACGACTATGCTTTCGCCTTCGCCCGGCGCCGCGAGCGCTGGAATTGTTTCCATGACCGGTGCGGACGCAAGCAAAGGCGCGGCCGGCTCGACGCCCGCGACTTGCCAGTGCGCCATGCGCCGGTGCCCGGCAAGCGCGGCAAGCGCGTTCGCGCCGGCAAGCAATTTCAGATCGCGTGCATCGAGTTGCGCGCGCCGTGCCAGATCGTCGATCGAATCGAAACAGTGCTGCGCGCGCATGGCGGCCCGCCGCGCGGCCGACTTTTCGGCGAAACCGATGATCCGGCTGAAACCCAAACGCACCGCCGGTTTGTCATCCATGCCGTATTCGAGCGTGCATTCCCATGCGCTTATCGTGACGTCCACCGGCCGCACCTCGACGCCGTGGCGGCGCGCGTCCTGCACGAGTTGCGAAGGCCCGTAAAAACCCATTGGCTGGCTGTTGAGGAGTGCGGCGAGAAATGCCGCCGGCTCATGGCATTTCAGCCATGCCGAGACATAAGCAAGCAGCGCGAAACTGACCGCGTGCGATTCGGGAAAACCGTATTCGCCGAAGCCGAGTATCTGGCGATAGATTTGTTCCGCGAACTCGCGCTGGTAGCCGTGCGCGAGCATTCCGGAAATGAGGCGTTGCTGCAGGTGCTGCAGCCCGCCTTTGCGCTTCCATGCCGCCATCGAGCGCCGCAGCAGGTCGGCTTCGCCCGGCGTAAAACCGGCGGCGACCACCGCGAGCTGCATGACCTGTTCCTGGAATATCGGCACGCCGAGCGTGCGCTCGAGCACGCCCCGTACGGCTTCGCTCGGATAACTTTCTTTCTCGAGCCCCTGCTTGCGGCGCAAATAGGGATGCACCATGCCGCCCTGGATCGGGCCGGGACGCACGATCGCGACCTCGATCACGAGGTCGTAGAATTTATCCGGCCGCAAGCGCGGCAACATGCTCATCTGCGCGCGCGACTCGATCTGGAACACGCCGACCGTATCGGCGCGCCTGATCATGGCATAAACCTCGGGATCTTCGGACGGAATAGCGGCCATTTTGAACTGCGCGCCGCGCCGCGCGCTGATCATGTCGAGGGCGCGGCGGATGGCGGACAGCATGCCAAGAGCCAGCACGTCGACTTTCAGCAAACCGAGCGCTTCGAGATCGTCCTTGTCCCATTGGATCACGCTGCGGTCCGGCATCGCGGCGTTTTCGATCGGCACCAACCGCGACAATGGCCCGCGCGAAATCACGAAACCGCCGACGTGCTGCGACAAATGGCGCGGGAAACCGATGAGTGTGTCGACGAGGGAAATCAGGCGTGCGATCTGCGGACTCGCGGGATCGAACCCGGCTTCCGTGAGCCGCTGCGGCAGCGCTTCCCGGTCGTCCCACCACGCCAGCGATTTGGCGAGCCGGTCGAGTTGCGCGGGATCGAAGCCGAGTGCTTTGCCGACGTCACGCAGCGCGCTCTTCGAGCGATAGCTGATGACGGCGGCGGCGAGGGCAGCGCGGTCGCGGCCGTATTTTTTATAGATGTACTGGATCACCTCTTCGCGGCGCTGGTGCTCGAAATCGACGTCGATATCGGGCGGCTCGTCGCGTTCCCGCGAAACGAAACGCTCGAACAATACGCTCATGCGCGCGGGATCGACCGCGGTGATGCCCAGTGCGTAGCACACCGCCGAGTTGGCGGCGGAGCCGCGGCCCTGGCACAGGATATTTTCGCTGCGCGCGAACCTGACGATGTCGTGGACGGTGAGAAAAAATGGCTCGTATGCCAATTCCGTTATCAGTGCGAGTTCGTGCTCTATGAGTTTGCGTACCTTGTCGGAAGTCCCGCCAGGAAAACGCTCGCGCAAACCTTCTTCGGTCAGCAGGCGCAGGTAAGAAGCCGGCGTGTGGCCGGCGGGCACCAGTTCCTCCGGATATTCGTAGCGCAGACTGGCGAGCGAGAAGTCGCAGCGCTCGGCGATGCGCACGCTCTCAGCGAGGAGCTCAGCGGGATAAATCTGCGCCAGCCTCACGCGCAGGCGCAGATGACGTTCGGCGTTGGCATACAGCGCGTGTCTGGCGTCGGCGACGGTGGTGTTAAGGCGCACCGCGGTCAGCAGGTCCTGCAAGGGGCGGCGCGAACGCACGTGCATGTGCACGTCGCCTGCCGCGACCAGCGGCAAACCGCAGGCAAGGCCGAGTTCGCGCAGGCGGTCGAGCCGGGTGCGGTCGTCGGGCCCGCACAGGAGCTCCGCCGCTAACCAGGCGCGGCCGGCAAAGCGGTCGGCGATGTGGCGTGCCGCTTGAGCGTCCGGTTCCTGATCGGGAATCAACAGCGCGAGGCAACCGCCGGCGCCGCGATCAAGATCGGCCCAGTCGAGGCGGTAACTGCCTTTCGCGCTGCGCCCGCGCGCGGTGGTGATGAGTTGCGACAAATCGCCGTAGGCCGCGCGATCGGTCGCGAGCAGCACGATGCGAGGTCCGCCGGCAATCCGGAACTCGGCACCAATGATGAGTTTTAATTTGTGCTCTTTGGCCGCGAAATGCGCGCGCACTGCGCCTGCAAGCGAGCACTCGTCGGTGATGGCGAGCGCCGTGTAATTGAGTTGCGCCGCGCGCGCGGCAAGTTCTTCAGGGCGCGAGGCGCCGCGCAAAAAAGTGAAATTGCTGACGCAGTGCAACTCGGCGTATTCGGGTAACTGCGCCGGCGGTGCGGGAAGCATGGTGCATCAGCTGCGCATCAACTCAGCTGAACACGCCGTGCAGATACCAGCCGCCGGGCGCGCGGCGTTCGCGGTATATCCATAACGTCGCGTGATCGGGTGTTTGCGCGACAAAGTAATCGCGTTTGACGTCGTCGTCGTCCCACCAGCCGGATTCGATGCGTTCGGGCCCGGCGAGAAACGCCAGCGCGTTTTCACGGTACTGCGGCCGCGTGGCGATTTCGGGCAGCGGTTGCGGAGCGGAGAGCAGCCACAGCGGGCGCGCGCCGGACGCGGGTGCTGAGCTCGCGGTGCCGGGCGGGGCCGTACGCCAAGCGCGTTCGGGGCGGTGTTCAGCCTGTGTTGCCAGGCCGTGCACCGCATTTGAACCCAGCCGCGCGCGCAGGCGCTCGACCAGTTTTTGCCATTCGCCTTGCGCGCCATCGCGGCTCGGGAAAAGCTCGCGGTTTTCTTCCGCCAGCACGAGGATGTCGTTGGCTTCGATGCGCAGCGCAAGCGCGGGCGCCGGCAACACCAGTGCCGCCAGCCGTTCGCGTGCGAGCAGCGTCAGGTGCTTCACGTCGCGCGTCGGCGTAACCAGTCCGATCTCGATACGCGTGGGGGCACAGCGTTCATGCATGAGGGTAAGAGTGAAACGCTGCACACCGCCGTTACGTGTCGCCAGAAAACCCGTGAGTTGATTGAGCAGGCGGTTGGCCGCGAACAGCAGGGCTTCGCTGTTTGAGATTGGCACGGCGAGTTCGAGCCGGGCGTCGAATTGCTCGGGCGGGGTGAAAAACTGACGCGGCGCCGGCAGCCGGCCCAGTGCGCGGTCCACGGTGTCGAGCAGCGGTTGACCGCAGCGGCGGGCGAGGCCATCGCGCGGCAGCGCCAGCAGATCGCCGACGCGCCTGACGCCGACCGCGTGCAGCGTTTGTGCCGTGCGCGCATCGCATTCGAGTGCAGAGAGCGGCAGCGTGGCGACGACTGCTTCGAGCGCGCGCTTGCAATTAATGATTTTTTGCATGCGGGCGCGCGCAAGCAACAGGGCCGCCGTGGCCGTGGGTGCGCAGGCCATCGTCGCGGTATAGCCCATGTCATCGAGGCCGCGCTTTAACGTTTGCAGGATAGGACGGATGCCGCCGAAGAAGCGCAGGCTGCCCTCGATATCGAGCAAAAGCGCGCGCGGCGACTCCAGAGAAACGTTGGGCGTGAACTGTCCGGCCCACGCGGCGAGCGTGGCCAGCGTTGCGGTTTCGGCGGACGCATCGCGCAACCGGTAATTGAGCCGCGGGGAGAGCGCGCATGCCGCCGACAGGCGCATGCCGGCGCGCACACCGAGGGCGTGTGCTGGCTGGTTGCAGACCAGCACATCGGTGCCGTCGGCGATCGCCCACGGTTCGGAGTGCGCGGAAGCTAACGCAAACGTTTCAAGCGGCAGACAGGGAAAGTCGAGTGCTATCCATAGCATGATGATTGGTCCAGGTTTGTTAGTTACGAAACCGCTCGACAGAGCGGTTTTGCTCGAAGCTCCCCTCTCCCTCGCTGAGGGAGAGGGCACGCCGGAGCGCGAAGCAGGGACCCGTTTACGGGATGCGACGGCGCAGGCGCGCATAAGCACGCGGATGTCCGGTACGTTGCATCCCGTTGCGGGGTCACATCATTACACTTGGGCATGGAAACTGTTCCGCCCTTCGCGGGCGCGGGGTGAGGGCATCGAGCGTGATGACGTTGCGAAATGCTCGACGATTACGCGTCCGGGTGTGACGGCAGGTGAATGGAGCAGGATGGGGGCGTTGAGGGCGGCGCCGCGGCGTTTCAATATGCGCACGGCAAGCTGACCGTGATAAGTCTGGAGATCGATGCGTAGCACTGCGCATGATGTTTCGGCGGCCGCTTGCCGCGCGCGGAACAGCACGGCGAGCACGGGGTTGTCTTCGGCAGCCAGCTGCAGGCGCCGCAGTTCGGGATATTTGATGGCGCCGGGCCACGCCAGTACCGCGCCGCAGGCCTTGGAACGCAGCGCCTGTTCTGTGGCCCATAAAGTTTCACGCGGCGCGCGGGTGGTGACGATGACGACGCGCTCGAGATCGATGCCGATGGCGGCCAGCGCCGGTGCGTACGGCATGTGAGGCGGCGCGATCCACACCAGAGTGCGTTTTTGCGCCGACAGCGCGGCCAGTGCTGTTCCCAATATGCGCAGCTCGCCTATGCCGGTATGCCGCGGCAGGATTTCGGTCAGCGCCGCGGTTGGCCAGCCGCCGCCGGGCAGCTCCGCGTCGAGTTCGGCAAAACCGGTCGGTATGCTCGAACTCGTAACGCGGCTCAACTGGTTGCCGCGCCAGATCGCGGAGTGGGCGAGTACCGCAGCGAGGGCGTTCACAGCGTGCCGTTGCGGATGACGCCGACCGCAATGCCTTCGATTTCGAGCGGGGTGCGGTTGAGATCGACCTCGATGATTTTGAAATCCGGGTTCTCGGGTATCAATTGCACCTGGTTGCCGCGGCGGCGGAAACGCTTGACCGTGACTTCGTCGTGCAGCCGCGCGACCACCACCTGGCCTGAACGTGCTTCCTGCACGCGATGCACGGCGAGCAAGTCGCCGTCGAGGATGCCGGCATCGCGCATGCTCAAGCCGCGCACTTTCAACAGGTAATCGGCGCGCGGCTTGAAGAGCTGCGCATCGACCTGACAATGCATTTCGATGTTCTCGACCGCAAGCAACGGGCTGCCGGCGGCCACGCGCCCGATCAGCGGCAATCCCAAATCCTCTTCTATCAGGCGAATCCCGCGCGAAGCGCCGGCCAGCATTTCGATGGCGCCTTTGCGTACCAGCGTGCGCAGATGTTCCTCCGCGGCGTTGGGCGAGTTGAAACCCATTGCGCGGCAGATGTCGGCGCGCGTCGGCGGAAAGCCGGAATCCGCGATGAACTCGCGGATCATGCGCAGGATTTCCTGCTGGCGTTTGGTCAGTTCATCCATCGCGGTTTTCCAATAGGTTCGGGTAAAGGCTGGCAAGAGACCGGCGGAAGCTCCCTTTCCGGCCGGCCTCCCGTTTCGCCCACTCGTAAGTACTCTTAATGTTGTGCCGAGTAAGTCGCGGTGTCGGAGGCGACTTTGCGCCCGTGCATATTGGCGGGCTGCTCGATTTTGCCGAGCTTGGCGAGGCGCACTTCGATCGCGAAACGCGAGCGCTGGTGCGCGGTGGCCAGTTCGAGGATTTTCTTGCCGGCGTCGAAGGCGGCGGCGAGCGCCTTATCTTCATCGTCCGTCCACGGCTTGCCGGAATTCGACGGCGCGTTTTCGGCTGCCGCGGCAGCGCGCGGTTTGGACGCGGCCGGCGGCGCATCGAGCGCGCGCAGCGCGACGAACAGCGCGCGCACGGTGTCGGGATGCTGGTAGGGACTGTCGGCGCCGAACGCTTTGCCGGTGTGCGGATCGATGCCGTCGGCGAGTTGCTGGATGATCTTCAGTGCGTCTGCTTTTTCCATTTGCGTCTCCTGTAGTGATGCGCTTTGCGGCGCTCTCGTGGGCCGCGGAACGATACTGTAAGCATATACAGTATATGTCCAGTAACGCGGAGACTGCAAGCAGGTTTACACACGATGATTGGAGGGCATTCACCAGGCGCGCGCGGGTTCTACTATCGCCGGTAGTTAAATGCTCGGCGTACTACAACCTCTGGTAGAACAGGGCGTGTGAATAAAATCGGACGTGGGCGCAGCCGTTGAGGGATGGCGTCAGGAATGCTTACGACAGGGACTGTCGTAAGGGCTGCTCGAAATGGAAATCGAGGTTTAATCCGCCCGGGCACCGGTCGCCAGCACGACCCTGCGCCATTTCTCGATTTCGTCCGCGATGATGACCGCGAATTCGCGCGGCGCGTTGCCGACGGGCTCCGCGCCCTGACCTTTCAGGTTGTCGCGCACGTCATTGTTCTGTAGCGTTTTGACGGTCTCGCGGTGCAGTTGATCGAGTATCGGTTGCGGCGTCCTGGCGGGCGCCAGCAGCCCGTACCATGCGTTCGATTCATAGCCTCGCACACCGGCTTCGTCTATCGTCGGCACGTCCGGCAATACGGTTGAACGTTTGAGCGAAGCGACGCCAAGTGCGCGCAGGCGTCCTGATTTGATATGCGGCATGGCGACCAGCACCGTCGTAAACGTGAGTTGGGTTTCGCCGCTGATTAGAGCAACGATAGACGCTGCCGCGCCTTTGTAGGGGACGTGGGTCATACGGATGCCGGCCATGCTGTTGAAGAGTTCCGCCGACAAATGCGCCGGGGTGCCATTGCCGATCGACGCATACAGAATTTCATCCGGATGCTTTTTCGCCAGCGCGACGAGTTCCTTGACGGTTTTAACGGGCAGCGACGGATTGATGACGAGGATATTGGGCACCGTTGCAATCAGCGTGATGGGCGCGAAGTCCTTCACCGTGTCGTAGCCGAGCTTGGGATAGAGCGAAGCATTCTGCGCGTGGCTCGCGAAAGTCGCGAGCAGCGTGTAACCATCGGGTGCTGCTTTGGCGACTGCCTCGGTGCCGACGGTACCGCTGGCGCCGACACGATTGTCGATGATCACCGGCTGGCCGAGGCTTTCGGCGAGTTTGGGGGCGATGACGCGCGCGACGGTATCGATGCCGCCGCCGGCGGGAAACGGCACCACCATGCGAATCGGTTTGCTTGGGTAAGCCTGTGCTGCTGCCGGGGTTATACCATGCGTCAGTGCCGCAATAGTGGCGAAGGCAACTGTCCCCGCTCTTAAGTTCTTATCCTTCATCGTTCATTCGGCCGCTATTTGCCGTCGGCCTTCAGTACTGTAAACGCCTGCTGCAGGACTTTCTCGATACGCGTTTTTTCCTTGGCCACGCTCTCGTCGGTCCATTCCCAGATGCCGCGCTTGGTCTTCATGCCGATATGGCCTTTGGCGATCATGTCTTTGAGGAACTGCGGCGGTTCCTTTTCATTATGCAGGCTCGGATACAGCGAAGTGCCGGCATAGAGATTGGTGTCCCAGCCCGACATTTCCTTTTGCGTCATCGGACCGCAGGCGAGAAAGCGGAAGCCGAAACCGTAACGCACCGCGGTGTCTATGCCTTCGGGCGATACCACGCCGTCGGCGACGAGATACAGCGCCTCGCGCATCATCGCGTGCTGCAGGCGGTTGCCGATAAAGCCGGGGATGTCCTTGTTGACGCGCACCGGCGCCTTGCCGAGCGCCATCTGCTGCGTTTCGAGTTTGTCGGCCACCGCTTTGTCGGTGAAGTCGGCCTGGATGATTTCGACCAGAGGCACGAGGTGGGCCGGCATGAAGTAGTGCAGGCCGACCACGCGCGAACGCGTTTTGAGGTGGCGGCCGATATCGCCGATCGGGAAAGTCGACGTATTGCTGGCGAGTGGAATATCGGGCCGCGCCAAAGTTTCGAGCTGCGAGAAAAGTTTCTGCTTGAGCGCGAGATCCTCGGTCGCGGCTTCGACGACGAGATCGATTTCCTGCCACGGAATTTCTTCAAGCGTCGCGTATGCCTTGACGAGGGCGGCCGCGCCGTCCGGCGCGTCCAGTTTTTTCAGGCCGGTCTTGACGCGCACGGGCAGCGAGCTGCGCGTTTTTTCCGACGGGCTCATCACGTGCACGTTCCAGTTGCCGGCGGCGAAAATGATGGCGATGTCACCGCCCATGATGCCGCCGCCGATGATGACTACGCTTTGCTGCTTCGCCATGCAATTAACTCCTGAGGATCTGTCGGTGCTATTTCGCGGGTTTGGTGCTCGTGCGGTTCGCGCTCCACGGGCCGGCGCTCGCGCCTTTCGAGGTGCCTTCGATGGTGCTGCCGTTGACGCGGCCGGTGTATTCCGAATTGCCCGCGCTGAAGGAAAGCTGGTCGCCGCGCAGTTTGCCGTTGGTGATTTTGATGGTATTGCCACTGGCTTTGAGCGTGCCCGTGACCACCTGGAAGGTTTGCGTGAGCGACAGTTCGCCCTGCGCAAACTGCCAGGCGCCTTCGACTTTGGCCGGCACTATCCACAGATAGGCGGTGCGGCCATCGAACGAATCGGTCTGGTCAGCCGACCATTCGTCCATCGTGAACGCATGCGACACGATGCGCGTGCCGGGTTTCAAATCAAGGATTTTCGGGCGCAGCTTCATATTGATAGTGGGCAGCAGATACATGGTAATGACGGTCGCCTGGGAAAAGTCGCTTTCGAAGAGATCGGCCTTCATGAAGTTGGCTTTGCCGGCAACGCCTTCCTTTTCCGCATTGCGCTTGGAAAGTTCGACCATGTCCGGGTTGTACTCGATGCCGGTCGCGCGCGCGCCGCGCTTGGCGGCTGCAATCACGGTGCGGCCGTCGCCGGAGCCGAGGTCCATCACGTAATCGACGGACGTGACTTTCGCCATGTCGAGCATCTTGTCTATCAGACCCTGCGGCGTCGGCACCCAGATGACGTCCTTGCCTTCCTGGCCGACCTGCGGCTCGAACCCTTTCTTGGCCGGCTGTGCGCAGACGCCCGCGGCCAGCACGCACAACGCGAAGGTCAACCACGAACGACGTAAAAATTGTGCAGCGGGCATGCCGATACTCCTTCTATGGATTCATTGAATAACCGGGTATGACGGATCAACGGCGCGCGGTACTCCACTTGGTGGTGTTGCCGCCCGTCGTGACCGTGCCTTCGATGGTATTGCCGCTGACACGGCCAGAGTAATTGGCGCCGCCCGCGCTGAAACTGAACTGATCGGCGCGCAGCTTCGCATTCGAAATCGCCGCCGTACTGGCGCCGGACTTGAGCGAGCCCTGCACCATCTGGAACTCCTGTTTAAGCGTCAGGTCGCCCTGCGTGGAATGCCAGGTGCCGGCAACTTTGGCGGGCACTATCCACATATGCGCGGTGCAATAGTAACTGCAGCCCTCCTTGTCAGTGACCGTCGCGGTCTCGTCGTCCTTCCACTCGCCCATGGTGAACGTGTTGGACACGATGCGCGTGCCGGGTTTCAAATCGAGGATTTTCGGCCGCAGCTTGAGATTGATGTCGGGCAGCAGGAACAGCGTGATGACGGTGGCCTGCGAGAAATCGGTTTCGAACAAATCGGCTTTAACGAAAGTCGCCTTGTCGGTGACGCCCGCCTTGATGGCGTTCGCCTTCGACAGTTCGACCATGTCAGGGTTGTATTCGATGCCGGTCGAGCGAGCACCGCGCTTGGCGGCGGTGATTACGGTGCGGCCGTCTCCGGAGCCGAGATCCATGTGAACATCGGTAGACGTCAGTTTTGCGATGTCGAGCATCTTGTCGACCAGCGCCTGTGGGGTCGGCACCCAGACGACGTCTTTGCCCGGCTGACCCGAGGAAGGCTCGAACGGCTTTTGCGCGGGTTGCGCGAGAGCAACGGCGGGCAGCAGCAGCGCAACGGCGGTGAGCAACGGACGTACAAAGCTTGGTGCGTGCATCATCGATCTCCCTGTTATCGAGTCCAGCGGTTGTTCCGATTTCTATTATTCTATTCCGGTTGCGCGCCCGATGCCTTGACTACCGGCGCCCAACGCGCGATTTCGGCCTTGATGAGCGCGCCGAACTCTTCTGGCGTATTGCCGACCGGTATGGCGCCGTCGGCGGCGAGTTTCTCGCGGACGTCCGGCCGCGCCAGCGCCTTGGTCATTTCGGCGTTAAGCCGCATCACGAGCTCGCGCGGCGTGCCGGCGGGTGCCAGCACCCCGTACCACTGCGTTGCGTCGTAGCCCGGCACGCCGGATTCCGCAATCGTCGGCACGTCGGGCAATAACGCCAGGCGTTTGGTATTGCCGACGGCGAGAAGCCGCAGCCGGTTCGAGCGCGTATGCGGCATGACGGCCGGCATGCCGGTGATCATCATCGAGGTCTGGCCCGCGACCAGGTCGATCAACGCCGGCCCGGTGCCTTTGTACGGCACATGCGTGAGCTGGATTTTTGCCAGCCATTCGAAATAAGCGGCCGCGAGGTGCGCGGCGCTGCCGTTGCCGCCAGAGCCGTAGAGCAGCGCTTTTGGTTTGGCGCGGGCGATGGCGAGGAAATCCTTCACCGACCGCACCGGCAGCGCGGGGTGCACCACCATGCCGTTGGGCACCATCGCGAGCAGGGTGATCGGCGCAAAGTCCTTGATCGCGTCGTACGGCAGTTTCGGGTACAGCGTCGGGTTGACGCCGAACGTACCGATATGGCCCATCACGATGGTGTAGCCGTCGGGTGCCGCGCGCGCGGCAGCTTCAACGCCTATGGTGCCCCCGGCACCGCCGCGATTCTCGACGACGACCTGCTGGCCCATAGCCTCGGACATTTTGAGCGCGACGATGCGCGCCAGAAAATCGGTGCTGCCGCCGGGCGGGAACGGCGCGATGAAACGGACCGGTTTCACCGGATAATTTTGCGCACACGCAATGCTCACGCTGCCAGCGACCAGCACGAACGCCAGCCACTTGACGATGGTGCCAGTCATTTTCGCCTCACTCCTCACGTCTCACCCCTCACTTTTTATCAAGCCGGCCATCGACCGCGACACCCGCGGTCACCATTGCAGCGATGGCCGCGTCGTCGCATCCCGCTTCGCGCAGGATTTCGACGGTGTGCTGGCCGATTTTCGGCGCCGGCATGAAGTCGGTGCGCGCGCCGGCGGTGGATACGTTCACCAGCTTCATATCGATCATGCGGCCTTCGGTCGGGTGGTCGAACTTGCGGAAAAACCCGACGTCTTTCAGGTGCGGGTCTTCCATCAGCGATTCGAGCGTGTGGTACTGCATGGCGGGCACGTCCGCCTTGTCAAATATCTCGACCCATTCGGCGGTGGTCTTTTGCGCGAGCCCCGCGGCGCGCGCCGCGAAATATTCAGGCACGTGCTTGAAGCGCGCGGCGACCGAACTAAAACGCGGATCGGTCTTGTACTCGGGTTTGCCGATGGCGTCGAACACCGCGAAGGCCTGGGCGTTGGTATTCGCCGATATGCAGATAAAGCCGTCCTTGGTCGGTGCCGGGCGCGCCCACGGATCGAAAATGCGCGGATCGCCCGTGGTGCCGATCGGCGGATCGAACGTCTGGTGATACATATGTTCTTCAAGCACGTAGCGCGCAATGTTCTCGAACATCGGCACTTCGATCGACTGGCCTTCGCCGGTGCGCTCGCGATGATAAAGCGCCATCAGCACCATTTGCGTGGCAATGAGCCCGGTGGTCTTGTCGGCCATCACGATGGGCACGTAGCGCGGTTCGCCAGTCGCACGATGATGCAGGGCTGCAATGCCAGCGGAGCCCTGGATGATGGAGTCGTAAGCGGGCTTGTTGCGGTAGGGGCCTGTTTGTCCGAAACCGACAATGCCGCAGTAAATGATTTTCGGGTTGATCGCCTTGACGTCTTCATACGAAAGCTTCAGCCGCGCCATCGCCGACGGGCGCACGTTCCACAGCAGGATGTCGGCCTCAGCCAGCAATTTCTTCAGCGCGCTGTAGGCTTCGGGTTTCTTGAGATCGATCGCCAGCGATCTTTTATTGCGATTCAGATGCAGGAATTTCGGCGACATATTGGGCGAGATCGCGCGCCCCGCGAGATTGCGCACGATGTCGCCCGACGGCGGCTCGATCTTGATGATGTCGGCGCCGTAGTCGGCGAGCATCAGCGAGACCATGGGACCGACCACGACCGAAGTCAGGTCGATGACTTTTACTCCCGCGAGAGGTCCGCCGGCCATTATTGCCTCCTGCCGGCAAGCATCACGTCGGCTTTCATTGCCTTGCCGGCAGTTACTATGCCGGCCTTCATTGCACTGCCGGCCGTTACTATGCCGGCTTTCATACAAACTCCGCGCTGGCGTCGGTCGCCTGTGCACCGGTGGTGTCTACCGTCCACAGTTGCGCGCTCTTGCCGTCAGCGGACGGCGCGCCGCACAGCGTGAACGGCTGATCGGCGAACATTGGACGCAGGTTACGCACCGCAATGTATTTGATCGGCGTTTTCGCATGCGCTCGCGCGAGCTCGAACAGCAGCAGATTGGTCAGGCCGCCGTTCTGCACGAGTCCGGGATAGCCTTCCTTCTCTGTCACATAAGGGTAATCGTAATGGATGCGATGCCCGTTGAAGGTCAGCGCCGAATAGCGGAACAGCACGACGGGATCGGGATTGAATACTTTGCTCCACGCGGCATTGCCGGGCGGCGTTTTCGGCGCGGATTTCGGCGCATTCGGCGCGGGTTCCTCGCGATAGACCACGTCCATTTCTTCCGTAATCGCGAGCCCGCGCGGGCTGATCATGTCGGTCTTGACGGTGACGAACACCATTTGTCCCGTGCGGCCCTGCTTGATGGTGACTTCCTTGATGGTCGCTTCCTTCTTTACTTCGTCGCCGACGCGCAGCGCGTCGTGCATCCAGGTGCGGCGGCCGGCGTTCATGCGGCGCGGCAGCGGCACCGGCGGCAAAAAGTCGCCGCGCGTCGGATGCCCGTCGTGGCCGACCTGCGACTGACGCACCACGCGCGGAAACAGCATCACCTGCCAGCCCGCGGGCAGCGGATCGCCGAACTTGGGCACCGGGTCGTCGCGGTCTAGTGTCGCCGCCAGGCGATGCACGGCGGGGATGGTCACGTAATCGACGTCGGTTTCCCGCTCGCCTATCCAGTCTTTGAGTTTTTCGAGGTCCTGCGCCACGGTTACTGCCTCCTGCCGGGATGCTGTTATGAGCCTGCGGAGGCGTGATTCTAGCAATGTTTACGCGCTTCATGAGCATGAAGGCGCCTTGCTGCGGGGCCTCCGCCGCGAACGCCGCGACGCCGCGCGCGAGGAGCGCCAGCGCCGAGTTCCCACGAATAGCGAAACGCGGGCAGGTCAGCGATCGCAGCGCGCGATGTTCATGATTTCGGTGACGTCGGTAAGCGTTTCGAGTTGTTCGACCAGTTCGAGCATGCGTTTGGCTTTCGCGTCATCTAGCGTGCGCCGCGTGCAGCCGAAAAACTTCTTCAACCGCTGCGCGCGCGTCAGCGGCATGCCGATCCAGCCGGAGAGCTTGTCCACGCGCTTGGTCAGTTGCTGCCCGTCTTTCAGCCAGACATGAACGATGGCATGCATCTGGTCGAAGTCCGCCGGAATCGTGTCGTCGATGGACAGTGTCACTTGTGGCAGCAGCGCCACCACGTCGGCTGCAAAGCGCCGCTCGTTGGTGAACGAGTCGATGGTGATCTCGCCGTCCAGCAGCGCCACCAGCGTTGCGTACTGCACGCTGAACTTGCCGTCGAGGCCGGTCGCGGGCTGCGGGCGGTTCACGTAGTCGAAGCGCGGGAAGATGACTTCGACGCGCACGATTTCACCTGCCTTGATGCTGAACTCTTCGCGCAGCGCGAGAGCCGCGTCTATCGGCCGGTGGGTGAAATAATTGCTCGGATGTTTCTTGAAGCCGACGCCCGGCTTGACCATGCGCAGCGGATCCGCGAACCCTTCGATCAGCAATTCGGGTTTTGCGTCGCCGTTGAAGAAGGTGTCAAAGAAACCTTTCGGCCCGAACACATCGGCGCTTGCGGTCCAGCCCATTTTGGCGAGCACGCCGCATTCGACGCCCATGCGCGCCGCGTGTCCCGAGTGCGACGACTTGGTCATGGTGCCGGTGTTGATCGAAATGCTGCCCGCGCGCGAGCCGGCGAGCCCGAACGCCATCAGCGTTTGCTGACGGTCGAGGTCGAGCATTTTTGCTGCCGCGGTCACCGCGCCAAACATACCTGTGGTGCCCGGCTTGTGAAAGCCCGCACCGGTCTTGAGGCCCGTTGCCGCGAGACGCAGCCGCCCCTGCACTTCGAATGCGGCGGCGATGGCGGTGATGATTTTCTTGCCGGACATCTTGTAGTTTTCCGCGATCGCGAGAATGGCGGGAAGTGTCGGCGACGTCGGGTGATTGAGCGGATACCAGGTGTTGTCGAAATCGAGCGCGTGCGCCATCGTGCCGTTCGCGTAAGCAGCATTGATCATGGAAGTCTTGAAACCGCCGGTGATCACGCTGGCCTGCGGCGTCCCGCCCATCTCGCGCACGTACTCGATGGATATGCGGCCCAACCCCAGCGGCTCGTCCGCGCCGGCGAGCATGACAGCGAGGCCGTCGAGCGTCACCGCCTTGGCCATGTCGATGGCTTCCAGCGGCAGTGATGGATAGTCGACAGCGAGAACTTTGTCGACGAGTCGCCCGGTAATGGTTTTATCTGTCATGTTGTACTAGAAGCCTGATGGAAAAATACTCGTCACTCCCGCGCAGGCGGGAGTCCAGACCCGCCATCCTACCTTCCCCCGCAAGGGGGGAAGGGGATAGCCGCCTGCGCGGGAATGACAGAAACAGAATGGTCGCGGCATTTTACATTGAGCGACTGCTTAATCCGCTTTGGCGCCGGATTCTTTGACTGCTTTGCCCCACTTGGCGATTTCGGCTTCCATATAGGCGGCGAATTGCGCGCGCGTGTCGCCAACCGGCGTGAATGCCAGCGCAGCAAGGCGCTCCTGCACGTCGGGTTGGTTGATGATCTTTACCATTTCGGCGTTCAGCTTGTCGAGTATCTCCGCCGGTGTTTTCGCCGGCGCGGCAATGCCGATCCAGCCTACGGCTTCGAAGCCCGCGTAGCCCGACTCGGCGATGGTCGGCAAGTCAGGCAGAAACTGCGAGCGCTTGAGCGTTGCGATACCGAGCCCGCGCAGCTTGCCGGACTTTATGTGCGGCAGAGTCGCCGGTATGGCGTCGAACATGGCCGGGATCTGGCCGCCGATCAATTGTGTGTGCGCATCGGCGCTGCCTTTGAACGGCACGTGGTTCAGTTTGATATCGGCGGTCGAGCGGAACATTTCCATTGTCAAATGGCTGGTCGAGCCGGCGCCTAGCGACGCGTAATTGATCTGGCCGGGTTTGTCTTTGGCCGCCGCGACAAATTCTTTGACGGTCTTGTAAGCGGTCGATGGATTCACCACCAGCGTTTGCGGCGTCAGGCCGAGATTGGAAATCGGCGCAAAATCCCTGAGGATGTTGTAAGAGGTGTTCGGATACAGAGTCGGATTGATGCCGAACGCGCTCGATACCGCCATCGTCAGTGTATAGCCGTCGGGATTCGCCTTGGCGCCCATCTCGGTGCCGAGCACGGCGCCAGCACCGGGCCGGTTGTCGACGATGACCTGCTGGCCCCAGTCCTGGCTCATTTTCTGCGCGATGATGCGCGCGAGTATGTCGGTCGATGTGCCAGGCGTGAACTGCACGATGATGTGGATCGGCTTCGCCGGAAATTCGCTGGCGGTGGCGGACGCTGCCGTCAGCAATGCGGTGGCGAAGACAAGAACGGAATATGGTTGTTTCATGCGGGTTCCTCCGGTGGCGCGCCATCGAATTTACTGCTGTGGCGCCGCGCCGCCGTATCCTGACCGACGAAGATACGGGTGTCAATAACGCGGCTGCCCGAAGACGGCGCGGCGTCTTATTCCGGCGAAATGTTCAGCGGCTTGACGATTTTTTCCCACTTCGCGATGTCGGTGTTGATCAGTTCGCCGAACTGGGCCGCGGTGGAATCGACGACTTCGATGCCGACGGCGGCAAGTTTATCGCGGATGTCGGGCGGTCGCATGGCGTCGCGCACCGCGCCGTTCAGCCGCGCGATCGCGGCCATGGGCGTTTTCGCCGGGACGATGAATCCATACCATCCGCTGGCCGCGAAACCGGGCAGCCCCGCCTCCGCAATCGTCGGCGTGTCGGGCAGCGCGACGCTGCGCCGCGCCGTGGTCACGCCCAGCCCCTTGATCCTGCCGCTTTGCAGATGCGGCCGCGCCACGGCAATCGTCGAGAAAAAGATCGATACTCTGCCACCCAGCAGATCGATGATCGCGGGGCCGCCCCCTTTGTAGGGCACGTGCAGCATCTTGACGCCGGCCATCGAACAGAAAAGCTCGGCGGCGAGATGAGTGAAATTGCCTATGCTCGACGATGCGTACGTGATCTGTCCCGGTTTGCCGCGCGCCAGCGTAATGAGTTCGGACACCGCTGCGACGCCGAGCGCCGGATGCGCGACCAGCACGTAGGCGCCGTCGCCGATCAGCGCAACCGGTGCAAAGTCGCGCACAGAGTCATACGGCAACTTTGGGTAAAGGCTGGGATTGATAGCGTGGCCCGCCGCGACCATCAAAATCGTATGGCCGTCAGGCACCGCTTTCGCCGCGAGGTCCGAGCCGATGATGGTGTTGCCCCCGCCGCGATTGTCGATGACGAACGTCTGGCCCAAGAGTTCGGTCAGGCCCGGCGCCAGCATGCGCGCCGCCGTGTCGTTGGCGCCGCCCGGCGGGTACGGCACGATGAGCCGCACCGGTTTCCACGGGAATTTTTGTGCCAATGCCGGCAGTGTGGCGAGCGCGCCGAGCATAGCGAGCAGCACGCAATGCAGCGCATTCAATTTACGCGGGCTGGGCCGCAAGACGGTTGACATGGCGATTTCCTTCGCAACAACACACGGGTAGTTTTTACGCTGCCGCATGCAGCGAGACTGGCGCCGTATACTGACGGACACAAAAAATGGTGTCAATTCGAGAAACCATTCGAGAAACCGTGAGGGGTGAGGCGTGATGGCCCGAGGCCACGCAGGGAGTCAGGGGGACAACACTTCAATCATGACGCGTCTGCTCGCCTCAGGAATTCGGCGTTTTCCTGAAGTCCGATATCGCGAAGTGGGCGAAGCCGGTGCGCGAGGCGGGGATCAAGGCGGAATAGGGACATCGCAATTGAGAGGTGTTTTGCCAGACGCCACCTTGACCATCGTAAACATATTGTTTATAATAAGCATCGATGATACGCTCGTTCGCCAACGCCGAGACGGAGCGGTTTTTCGCCACCGGTAAATCGCGCCGATTGCCGACGGAGATTCTGAAACGGGCGACCATGCGCCTGACGCAGCTTAATGCGGCAACGGCAGCCGAAGATGTCCGATTTCCGCCGTCCAACAGGCTTGAGATATTGAAGGGTGACCGCAAGGGTCAATGGAGCATTCGCATCGACAGTCAATGGCGCCTGTGCTTTCGCTTCATGGATGGCGATGCGTTCGATGTCGAAATCGTGGATTATCACTAAGGAAAACAGGACATGACCACTAACGGACTATCCCCGATCCATCCGGGGGAGTTTCTGAAGGAAGCCCTGGAAGAGCTTGCTTTTAGCCAGGCACAATTCGCGCGCGCCATAGGCGTTTCGGCGATGCGGGTTTCACACGTTATCAATGGTTCGCGGCCGGTGACCGCTGAGCTCGCGCTGTTGTTCGGACGGGCGTTCAAACAGTCGCCGCAATACTGGCTGAACCTGCAGGCGGCGTACGATCTCAAGACAGCGCAGCGGGCGATTCGCACGCAGTTGCGCGGAGTGCGCCCGCTGGCGCATGCTTGACAGGGTTTGCTGCAGGACAATTCAACAATAACCGAAGGCGCAATCATGGCAGACAACCAAGCAGGCGAATCGAAAATTCTGGCGACGTATCGCGCGCGCACGCCGCGCGCGGCGGAACTCAATCGCAGGGCGCGCGGCGCGCTGCCTGGCGGCATCGTGCACGATTCGCGGCGCATGTCGCCGTACGGCATTTACGGCGATCACGCGCTGGGGTCGCACAAATGGGACGTCGACGGTAACGAATACGTCGATTACTACGGCGGCCACGGGTCGCTGCTGCTTGGTCACCAGCATCCGGAAGTGCTGGCGGCAATCCAGAAACAGCTCGGCAAAGGCATGCACCTAGCCGCGGCGCACGAACTCGAGGTCGAGTGGGCGGAGCTGATCCAGAAGATGATACCGTCCGCCGAGCGCGTGCGGTTTACGTCGTCTGGAACGGAAGCCACCCAGCTCGCGATGCGGCTCGCCCGCGCGGCGACGGGCAAGCGCCGCGTCGTGCGTTTTCTCACCCACTTCCATGGCTGGCATGATCAAGTGGCGGGCGGCGTGCACGATCATTACGACGGCTCTGCGAACGCGGGCGTATTGGATCAGGTCGCCGGCAACACGACGCTGGTCACGCCGAACGATATTGCCGCCGTCGAAAAAGCCATCACCAGCAGCAAAGACGTCGCGGCCGTGATGCTGGAACCGGTCGGCAGCAGCTCCGGCGCGATTCCGACGCCGCCGGAAGTGCTGGGCGCGCTGCGCGAGATCACCAAAAAGCACGGCGTGCTGTTGATATTCGACGAAGTGGTGACGGGCTTTCGCGTCGCACCCGGCGGCGCGCAGGCGTTTTATGGCGTCACGCCCGACCTCACGACGATGGCGAAGATACTTGCCGGCGGCATGCCGGGCGGCGCCATCGGCGGTCCCAAGGACATACTCGACTGGCTGGACCACGAGGCCACACATGCGGCCGGACGCGAGCACATCAACCATCACGGCACGCACAACGCGCATCCGATCAGCGCGGCGGCGGGCATCGCGACGCTCAATATCATCCGCGGGTCCGATGCCTGCACCAAAGCGTCGGCGATCACGGTGACGTTGCGCAAAGGCCTGAACGAAGTGCTGGAGGCGGAAGGCGTGCCGTGGGCGGTTTACGGCGTGCATTCATTTTTCAACATCTATTCGAACCCGCAGGGCCACGCGCTCAAGCCGACTGCGTTCGATGCGAGCACGCTGACCATGGAGTCGATGAAAGGCCGCAACGAAGCCATGCTCGGCAAGCTGCGCATCGCGATGCTCAACAACGGCGTCGATCTCAAGGGCTGGCGCGGCGGCATCGTGTCCGCTGCGCATACGCAGGCGGACGTGGATTTCACGCTCGACGCCTGGCGCAAGTCGCTGCGCGCGCTGAAGGACGAGGGTTTGATCGCGGGAGCTAAAGGTGCGAAGGCCGTGACTGCCTGAAGAATTCCGCGTGGCCGCAATGAAACTCAATCCGGGCCATGAGCGCGAAGGGGCTGGAGTCGCCTGCGGCGAAGTGAATGGCTGCCCGTAAGGTCGACGCTTAGCGCAAGTCGCAGCGCGCAATGAAGGAAAACGGATTGCTGGCGAACGGCGCGAAAGTGGTTACGGTTTAAGCATTGGTGCTTTGCGCGTTAAGCGCGCGACCCTATTCCACCTTGGTGCCGGATTCCCGCATGATCTTCGCGTATTTTGCGATGTCGGATTTCAGCACCGCCGTAAACTGCTCCTGCGTATTGCCGATCGGCTCGCCGCCCTGTTCGAGCAGGCGCTGCTTGACGTCGGGTTGCTGCAGTATCTTCACGATTTCGGTATTGAGCACGGCAATGATTTCGCGCGGCGTGCCTGTCGGAGCGAACACGCCCAGCCACGAGATCGACTCATAACCCGGCAACGCGGCTTCCGCGACAGTAAGTATGTCCGGCGACGCGACCGAGCGTTTGGCCGAGGTCACTGCCAATGCGCGCAGGCGGCCGGCTTTTACGTGCTGCGAGGTTTCGAGCACGGTGGCGAATGAGAGCGGCACCTGCCCCGCGAGCAAATCGACGATCGCCGGGCCGCCGCCTTTGTAGGGGACATGCACCAGCTTGACCTGCGCCATGCTCTGGAACAATTCGGCGGCGACGTGCATCGAGCCGCCCGCGCCCGACGAAGAATAGTTGAGCTTGCCCGGCTGCGCCTTGGCGAGCGCGATCAGTTCCTTCACGTTCTTCACCGGCAGCGAGGGGTGCGTCAACACGAATAGTGGTAACCCCGCCGCTTGCGTGACGGGGATGAAATCGCGTACCGGGTCGTAAGGGAGCTTGGCGTAAAGACTGATGTTGATCGCATGCGTGCCGATGTTGCCCATCATGATCGTGTAGCCGTCGGGCGCGGCCTTCGCGGCGACTTCCGTACCGATGATGCCGGCAGCGCCCCCGCGGTTATCGACGATGACTTGCTGACCGAACCGCTCGGCCATTTTCATGGCGATGATGCGCGTGCCGATGTCGGTGCCGCCGCCCGGGGGGAAAGGAACGAGGAAGCGGATTGCCTTCGCCGGATAGTCGGCGCCGAGGGCGTGTGGCGTAGTGAAACCCGCGAATATGAAAAGTGCAGCAAGGATGACGCGGTGCACGGCGATAAACACGGTGAATGTCCTATTGTGTTGTCATACGTGAAATTCAAACACCGCGCCGCTTGGCGCAGCGCAGGACGGAAACAACTATCTGCGGAATCGCCTCAAGGGTGTCGCGATCACGCGTCGCGCTTGAGCCGGAAATCGAATTCAACGCGATAAAAGGGCGGCTCTAGATTCCGTTCGAGCCCGCGCGCATCCTCCGCGCTGCCGGTTTTTTTCAGTTCGAGCACCAGGCCTGTACGCACGCCGAACACCGCATCCTGTTCGAGATACTCATCGCCGGCGCAGAACAATTCGGTGGTCAGCGGCAGGTGCCCCGCCGCGGCCACGATGAAATGAAAGTGCGCCGGACGCCACGCATGCCGCCCGCCGGCGCGCAAGAGGTCGCCGACCGGTCCATCGTAGGGCACGGTATAAGGACCGGGACGCACCGTGGTAAAAGCGTAGCGGCCATCGACGCCGGTGGTCATCGTGCAGCGCAGGTTGTGCTTGTCCTGGACCGGGTCCTGCTGCCAGTACAGGCCGTTGGCCGCGGCCTGCCAGAAATCGAGCGTGGCGCCGCTCACCGGCGCGCCGGCGTCGTCGAGCACGCGCCCGCGTATCAGTACCGGCTCGCCCGCGTTGTTCCGGACGAGATCGCCGCCGACAGGCAGCGCGGGCGAGCCCGCAGCGTGAAACGGCCCGAGCGCGCTGTGGTCGGTCGCGCCCGCGCTGGTCTGCAGCAAATCCACCAGCGACGACAGGCCCAGCACATCGGAAATCAATACAAACTCGTTTCTGCCGTCATCTGAAATCTTGCCGGCGCGATACAAAAAATCGATGCCGGCCCGCCATTCCTCGTGAGTCAATGCGGTTTCGCGCGAGAATTCGTGCAGATGATGCACCAGGCGCGACACGATGAGTCTGAACCGTTCGTCGTGCGCGCCGCCGAACGATGCGATAACGGCAGCGGTAATGTTGTCGCGGGTAATGTCGCGCATGCAGGCTTTTCAGTCGGCCTTGGCGCCGGATTCCTTCACCATCTTCGCGTACTTTGCGACCTCCTCTTTGAACGTCGCCGCAAACTCCGCGGGTGAGTTAGGCGTGTACTCGAGCGACAGCACGGCGAGCCGCTCTTTCACGTCGGGCAGTTGCAGGATGCGATTGATCTCGGCGTTGAGTTTTTTCACGATCGCGGGCGGGGTCCCCGCCGGCGCGAACAGCGAGAACCACGTGTAATCGGCAAATCCCGGAAACCCGGACTCGGCGACGGTCGGCGTGTCCGGCAGCACGCCCGAGCGCTGGGCGCTGGTGACGGCGACCGGGCGCAGGCGGCCGGCCTTGACCTGCGGCACCGCCGGCGGCATCGACGTGCTGCCGATCGGTACCTGGTTGCCTACCACCGCAGTGACCGCTTGCGCGGGTCCAATCGGCACGTGCGTGATGTCTACCTTGCTCATCGACTTGAACAGCAGTTCCATGTCCAGATGAGGCGTCGTACCCGTGCCAGAAGAGCCATAGCTCATCGGTGTAGTTTTCGTCAGCGCGATCAGTTGCTGCAGCGTGACCGCCTTGACTGAAGGATGCACGGAGATCAGGTTGGGCGTTGTCGGGCCCTGAATCACCGGCACGAGATCCCGCATCGTGTAGCCCGGGTTGCCGTAGAGACTGACGTTGACCGCGATTGCCGAACTGTTGAAGAGCAGGGTGTGACCGTCGGGATTGGCGCGCACGGCAACCTGCGTGCCCAGATTGCCGCCTGCGCCAGGGCGGTTTTCGATCACTACATTCTGGCCCCACGCCTCGGTCATCTTCTGCCCGACGATACGGCCCACCACGTCGGTCGAGGCCCCCGGCGGAAATGCAACGATGATGCGGATTGGACGGTCGGGGTAGTTTTGCGCGGCGGCCATACCGGCAGCGGCATGCAAGACCAAACCAGTTACTGCTGCAAGGATGCGGTTTTGCGCGTTGTTCATCCGGGTCTCCTCCATGCCTGTGGGCGGTGAACCGGCATGCCGGGCGTCCGCGCTCGTTTAGACTTGAAATGCCTGCCTATACTGACCGACGCAAAATGGGGTGTCAACAAACCCGCGACACAAACCATCGCCGCCTGCTGCCTTGCATAATCGGCAGTACGACTTTAACCTATACGCATCCCCCGTATCTGACGAGCGCCCCCACATGGACAATTCTGAACTGTTGCCGTTCCATCTTTCGATTCCGGTCAGCGATTTGCAGAAGG
>CAMBSS010000051.1 GCA_945870465.1 Bordetella parapertussis
CCAGCGCGGAGCCGCCGCCGGCATCCGTCGCCGTGCGCATGATCTTGCTGTTGTCGTTGTCTGCCATGATGTGATGCCTGATTGTGAATTCTCGTTACTTTACCTTAGAGTGCCTAACATAATGAAACACGTGTGCGTTGCAACCAGAATTGGTGAGGGCAAGGGGCCCGGTGAAGCCAATACTTACTGTATTGGCAAGACGAGCAACGCGGCCACCGCCGATTCTGGCTGCAACCCTTCGGGCTGCCACGAGTTTTGGCCCATGGCGTTGTCGAAAGTCCCTTGCTTAGAATGACTAAGCCGCGGGACTTTCTTCTAGCCCTGAGCCAAAATCGTGACAGCGCATCACGCGTTTTACCATGTTAGGGACTCCCAGATGAGCAAAGTAGCGCAACCCGAGCCGAAAGTTTTTGCGGGCGAACAGGCAAAACAGTTCCACCAGAAAACCCTGGTGTGGGACTGCCTGTCGCTCTATTACATACTCGAAGAACACTACGCGCAGCAGTCACTCGACGGCGGCGTCAACGTAGTGAATGCCACGTTCGGCACCGAGGACGACTGGGAAACGGTTCTGCGCAATTTTGAGAAGGGCCTGCAGAGAATCGAAAAAAGCCCGCTGCTGAAACTCGCACTCTGCGCTGACGACATTCTGCAGGCGCAGAAGGAGGGCAAGCTCGCCATCGTGATCGGCACGCAGGGCTCGTCTTTCATCGAAAAAGAGCTGTATCGCGTCGAATTGCTGTACCGGCTCGGCATGCGAATCTGCGGACTGGCCTACACCGGCGGCACTTTGCACGCCGACGGCTGTGGCGAGCGCCGCGATGCCGGCGTGTCGTACCTCGGCCGCGACTTGATCGACATCGTGAACGGTTTGCCGATGTGGCTCGACATTTCGCATTGCGGGCACCGCACGCGCGCGGAGGCGGTGGTGCTGGCGCGCGCGCCAGTGTGCACGCATTCGAATGCTTACGGCCTGAATGCCAACGATCGCAACACGACCGACGAAACCGCCAAGGCTATTGTCGCCAAAGGCGGCATGTTCGGCGTGTGCGGACTGGCGAAAACCGTGTGGCCGCAGGATGCGACGCTGGCTCACATTGCCAACCACATCGATTACTACAGCAAACTCATCGGGCCAGAGAATGTCGGCTTCGGCTGTGATTTCGTCGCAGCCTATAAAGCGTCGGGCGTGATTCTGCCTGCATCGAAACGCTGGCGCACGCTGCGCCCGGATGTGTTCGGTACGGTCGATGAGTTCCTGACCTTGAGCTATCCCGAAGGGCTGACGCAGATCCGCGAATTGCCGAATCTCACGCAGACCTTATTTGACCGCAAATACAGCGAGGACCAGATCGCCGGCATCATGGGCGGCAACTGGCTCCGCACTTTCAAAAAATTCGTGGGGTGATGACGATGAATCCGCTATCAAAATGTTGTCTTGCCATGGCGTTTGCAGCGCTGGCACCCATGCAGGCTCTCGCGCAGGCGTGGCCCTCCAAGCCGGTGAGACTCGTTGCGCCCTTCGGTGCCGGTTCAGTGCTCGACACCATGATGCGCGCGATGCAGAACGAATTGTCGGCCGCACTCGGCCAGCCGGTCATCATCGAATCGCGACCGGGCGCTGGCGGCACCGTGGGCACTCTGGGTGTTGCCAAGGGCCCGGCGGACGGTTACACCTTCCTGATCGCGGCCAACAGCCACAACATCAACGGTTCGGTGTATTCGAACCTTGCCTACGATCCGCTGAAGGATTTTACGGCGGCAGCCTCGGTCGGTATCACTGGCTACATCATGATGGTGCCGGCATCGTTGGCGGCAAAAAACATCGGCGAGTTCATCCAGCTCGCCAAGGCGAAGCCCGGCATGGTTTATCCGTCGGCCGGCAAAGGCAGTGCCACGCATTTGTCGATGGCGTACCTGGTGAACATGGCAGGCATCGACATGCTGCACGTGCCATACAAGAGCACCGGCGACGCAGTGCTTGAAGTGATGGCAGGCCGCGGCGCAGCGATGATAGGCGCGAATATCGCGGTGATGCCATATGCGAACGACAGCCGCGTGCGCCTCCTGGGTGTCACTACCACGGCGCGCAGCAAGTTTCTGCCCGAGGTGCCGACGCTGTCTGAAAGCGGCCTGCGCGGCTACGAGTTCGACAGCTGGCTGGGATTGCTGGCGCCCGCAGCCACGCCGCGCGAAATCGTCGAGCGCATGAATGCTGAAATCGGCAGGCAGTTGCGCAACCCGGAGGTGGCGGAGCGTCTGGCCAAGCAGGGCATAGAGACCCGCGCGATGACGCCCGAGAACATGAACAAGATGCTGGTGGTCGATTTCGAGCGCATGGCGAAAGTGGTGAAGATAGCCGGCGCGAAAGAAGAATGATCTGACCGGCGCAGCCGGCCGCGTACGTTTCATGATCCGTGGCGAGGTCGCCGCAACCGTCGAAAAAAAGTTAAAGACGATACGCAACCGCCGATGGACGCAGATGAACGCAGATGAACGCAGATAAGTTCTAAATGCCCCAAAATGAAACTGCAGTGACTCTGGTTTTTGTCGGCGTGAATCGGCGTCTATCGGCGGTTGCTTTCCGTTTTTTTAAGATGATTTAAAATTATTCACGATCGGGAGATAGAGAAATGTGCCGTTGGTTAATGGTGTTGATTTCTTTGCTGGGCGCGGCGGGCGCGATTGCGCAGAGCTATCCGCAAAAACCGGTGCGCCTGGTGGTGCCGTTCGCGGCGGGCAGCGCGACCGATATCGTTGCGCGCCTGCTGGCGCAAGGCCTGTCCGAGCGCATGAAAGCGACTTTCGTGGTGGAAAACCGCGCGGGTGCAAACGGCTCGATCGCCGCAGAATACGTGGCAAAAGCCGC
Source organism: Bordetella parapertussis (assembly GCA_945870465.1). The sequence goes on from CAMBSS010000051.1 coordinate 2,870, forward strand.
TGCCGACGGCTATACGCTGATGGTGGCGACCACCAGCTCGCATTCGCAGGCGTCGTTGATGATGAAAGGCGTGACGTACGACGGGCTCAAGGATTTCACGCCGATCGCCGGCGTCGGCGGTGTGCCGTTCGTGATCGTGGTGCACCCGTCGCTGCCGGTGAAGAACGTGCGTGAACTGATCGCGTTTGCCAAAGCGCGTCCCGGCCAGCTGACTTACGGCACGCCGAGCGGTACCGCGACGATCTGCATGGAAACTCTCAAGCTCAAGACCGGCATCGACCTGGCGCAGGTTTCGTACAAGAGCAGCCCGCAGGCAGTGACCGAACTCATTGCCGGGCAGATCACTTCGATCTGCTCGGACTTCGCGACTGCGGCCACGCATATTGCATCCGGCAAAGTCCGCGCACTGGCGATGACGACTGACAAGCGTTCGTCCGAACTGCCGAATGTGCCGACGCTGAAAGAATCGGCGGGTGATTTTCCAGAAATCCGCTCGTGGCAGGGCGTAGTCGGCCCGCGCGGCGTGCCGCGTGAAATCGTCGAAGCGCTCAGCAAGGAAGTGCTTGCGGTTACTGCCGTGCCAGATTTCCGCACCCGGCTGGCGCCGCTGGGTTTCGAATTGCTGCCGCTCAACGCCGCTCAGCTCAGCGCCTATATGGCCAGCGAGTTCGACAAGTGGGCGAAGCTCGCCAAAGCGGCGCGCATCGAGCCCCAATAGCTGAAAGGTATTCCGATGGCCGAAAAATCTGCAACTGTTTCTCCTGAGGCACGCGCGTTGCATGGGAAGTCGATCGTGCTCGACGGGCTGACGCCTTTTTACACGCTGGACGAACCGTATACCGCGAGCCTGATCGAAGGCGGCATCAGCGGCGCTCTGTTGAGCGTCGTGTCGGATGCAACGTGGGACGTGACCTTGCAGCGTACCGAGACAGCGCTGGAGAAGATTGAAAAGAGCCCGCACCTGATGCTCGCCACCAAGGCGGCCGACTTCAAGACCGCCAAGGCTCAGGGCAAGATCGCGATGATGCTGATCACGCAGGCTGTCGACATGATAGGCAACGACCTCAAGCGCGTCGGCATCATGCACCGGCTGGGCTTTCGCATTCTCGGGCTCTGCTATACGTTCGCCAACCTGGTCGGCGACGGCTGCGGCGAGCGGCGCAACGCCGGCGTGAGCTTTCTCGGCCGCGAGTTGATTGCAGCGGTCAACGAATTGCCGATGATGCTCGACGTGTCGCACTCGGGGCATCTGACGTCGCTCGAAGCCGTTGAGCTGGCGCGCGCGCCTTGTGTCACGCACGGCAATGCGTATGCGGTGACGGCCAACGACCGCAACAAAAAAGACGAGGTGCTGAAAATCGTCGCGGCCAAAGGCGGCGTAATTGGCTTGTGCGGGTTGCCGCGCTCCGTGCATCATCCCGACCCGACGCTTGCCCACATGCTCGACCATCTCGATTACCTGGTTAAATTCATGGGCGCCGAGCACGTCGGTATGGGGCTCGATTACGTTGAAGGTTACAAGGACGCGGGCGTCGTCTTGCCGCAATCGGTACGCAACCGCACGCTGCGGCCGGATATTTTCGGCAGCGTGGATGATTTCCTGAACCAGAATTATCCGCGCGGGCTGGAAGACATCCGCAAGACACCCAACCTGACCCAGGGCATGGTGGAACGCGGCTACGACGAGAAAAATATGCGCTGGGTGCTCGGCGAAAGCTGGGTGCGCGCCATCGCAAAAAATATCGGCTGACCGGGGAAAATTTACGGGGAGATGCACGTGAACCAACGTATTCGCCGCACCGTATTGATCGCGACTGTTTTATTGTTTTCCGGCGCCGCGCATGCGCAGACTTATCCGGCGAAGCCGATACGCATCATCGCGCCGTTTTCAGCGGGCGCCAGCACCGACATTGTCGGGCGCCTGCTGGCGGCGAAGCTGACCGAAAGCTGGGGGCAAACCGTCATCGTCGAGAACCGGCCCGGCGCCGGCGGCATCGTCGGTGCGACGTTCGTGGCGAAGGCAGCACCAGACGGCTACACGCTGCTGATGGGATCGGTCGGCAGTCTCGGCACGATAGGGCTGCGCAAAAATCCTCCGTACGACCCGCTGAAGGATTTCGCACCGATCACGCTCGGTGTACGTGCCGCAAGCGCATTGGTCATTCATCCGTCGCTGCCGGTCACCACTGTCAAGCAGTTGATCGCCTTTGCGCGTGCGCATCCGGGCGATCTCAATTACGCATCGTCGGGTATTGGTTCGCCCAGCCACCTGGCGATGGAGTTTTTTAATTCGGTGGCGGGTATCAAGACCGTGCACATACCGTTCAAAGGGCCGGCCGAGGCGACCACCGAATTGCTGACGGGCCGTTCGCACATGATCATACAAAGCGCAGTGTCTACTCTGCAACATCTGCAGTCCGGCCGCATACGCGTGCTGGCTACTACCGGACTCAAACGCATGACCGAGCTCCCGGACGTCCCGACCATGATAGAGGCGGGGGTCGCCGGTTATGATGTCTACGTATGGTATGGCGTGCTCGCGCCCGCCGGCACACCGCAGGAAATCGTCATGCGGCTTAACCACGAGCTGGTGCGCATATTCAATCTCCCCGACATCAAGGCGAAATTGCTGGCGCAGGGCGGCGAGCTGGCAACCGGCAGCCCGGCGGATTTCACCGAATTCATACGCAACGACGTTGCGAAGTGGAACAGGGTGATACGCGCGGCGAATATCGAGCAGGAGTGAGGTTTTGAGCGTACTGGCATCGCTTCTGCGTTATATCCGACTTCTCTCACCATACGCTCAGGGGTCTTCTTCGATGAAGCAAGCTATTGCATTCGCCGTTCTTGCCTTCGCTGCCGCGGTAGTTTCGGCGCAATCCTATCCGTCGCGCCTGGTGCGCATGGTGGTCGCGTATCCTGCCGGCGGCAGCATCGATGTCGTCTCGCGTCTCGTCAACCAGCGGCTGACGTCGGCGCTGGGCCAGCAGTTCATCGTCGAGAACCGCGCCGGTGCCGCCGGCAACATCGGCACCGACTACGTCGCCAAGGCCACTGCCGATGGTTACGTGCTGCTGATGGGCAGTGCGGCTTCGATTTCTTCGGCGCCCGCGGTATATGCAAAGCTGCCGTACGATCCGGTGCGCGATCTCGCACCCATAATGCAGGTCGCCAACCAGCCCAACGTTCTCACTGCGCACCCGTCCGTGCCGGCGAAAACGCTGAAGGAATTCATCGCGCTGGCCAAGGCCAATCCCGGCAAGTTCAATTACGGCTCGTCGGGCATAGGCGCATCGCAGCACATGACCGCGGAGTTGTTCGCAATGCTGACCGGGGTCAAGATCGAGCACATCCCATACAAAGGCGGCACACCGGCGATGACCGACCTCATCAGCGGTCAGATCGATTTCATGTTCACGCCCGCGCCCAATGCGATTGCTTTCGTGCAGAGCGGCAAGATCCGCGGCATCGCGGTCACCAGCCTCAAGCGCTCGAGCGCACTGCCCGAATTGCCGACGATGAACGAGTCGGGTTTGCAGGGATTCGAACTGCTGGGTTGGATAGGCTTGCTCGGTCCGGCCGGCACGCCGCGCGAAATCGTCGATCGCCTGAACGGCGAAGTGAACAAGATGCTCGCTGCTGATATCCGGCAGAGGCTGACCGAGCTGGGGCTGGACGCAGTCGGCGGCACACCCGAGCAGTTCGCGGCGTTCATCCGGCAGGACATCGCAAAGTACGTGAAGATAGTGAAAGTCGCGGGCATTCCACCGCAGTAAAACCTGAGGAGTTTCAGCAATGACTTTTGCAATTGCCGCGCGCTGCGCCGAAAGCGGGCGCCTGGGCGTGGCCATTTCAACGCGCGCGCTCGGCGTCACCGCGCGTTGTCCTTTTATCGCACCGGGCGTCGGCCTCGTCGTCACCATGGCGCGCACCGATCCGCGGCTGGGTCCGCTCGGCATCAATCTGCTCAAGCTTGGTTACTCGGCTCAACGCACGCTCGACGAGGTTGCGGCGAGCGATCCGCACGTTGAATGGCGGCAACTGTGCGTGATCGACCGCGATGGCAACGGCGTGGCACGCACCGGCAGTTCGAATAAAACGTGGTCGGGCGCGGTCACCGACAAGAACCTCGTCGCCATGGGCAACAATCTGAAAAGCGAGAAAACCGCCGGCGATATGGCCAAGGTGTGGCGTAGCGGGGCCAAACTCGCTTTCGCCGAACGGTTGCTGACGGCGCTGGAAGCAGGGCGCGACGCGGGCGGGCAAAACGGCGGGCAGAATTCCGCTGGCCTCGTCATTTACGACCGAGAAATCTATCCCTATTACGACCTGCGGGTCGATGCGCACGATGAGCCGGTGGGCGAACTGCGCCGCGTGTTCGAACTGTATACGCCGCTTGCCGATTATTACTACGGGCGTCCGGGCGACCCGGAAGCTTTCGGTCGCGAGGAAGAATGGCTGGGCAAGCAGGGAAAAAAATCGCCGATTCAGGACAAATGATGGATACGATTACGGCGGATAGAACGGCAGCGGTGAGTGCGACGTTGGCGCGAGTGCGCAAGATAGTCGGCGAAGCGGGCGCCAATCGCGAATCGCTCGAACGCGTCAGAGCGGAACTCATTACATTGGCGCAGCAGCGCGGCTTGTTTCCCGACAGTCATTTTCCGCCGCCGGGAGACAGCGAAGAAGCCACGCTGTACCGGGTCACCGAGGATGCCGACGGCAGCTATGCGCTTTATGTGTACCGGCCCAAGCCGGGCAAGGAAACGCCACCGCACAATCACACGACATGGGCAGTGGTCGCCGGCATCGAAGGCGAGGAACCGACGCGGTTCTACGAGCGTATCGGGCCGGGTGCAACGGCAACTCTGAAGTTGCAGCGGGAGTTTGCGGTGGGGCCCGGTCAGGCGGCTGCCTATCTGCCGGACGATTTTCACAGCATCCATATTCGCGGCGAGCGCGCGATCTGCCATCTGCACCTTTACGGCCGGCGGCTTGAGGATCTGCTCGAACGCGAAAGTTACGATGCGGCAGCGGAGCGCTTTGTGAAATCGTACGCGAAGCCCGAGATGCTGGAGCCGCGCGCCTGATTATTCGATTTTCGTTCCCGAGTCTTTCACTGCCCGCGTATACCGCACGATTTCGGCGCGCATGTAAGTCGCCAGTTCTTCGGGCGTGCTCGTAATCGGCGTGCCGCCATTGGCGCGCATTTTTTCGTTGAAGTCGGCGGAAGTCGCAATTCGCACTATCTCGCTGTTGAGGCGCTGCACTATCGCCGCCGGCGTGCCGGCCGGCGCCAATATCGCCGACCATGACACTGCCTGCAGGTCGGGGCCTCCCGCTTCCTTGACGGTCGGAATTTCGGGCGCCAGGGGCGAACGCTTGCCTGCGGTGACTGCGAGCGCGCGCAGCCGGCCTGCTTTAATGTAGGGAAAGCACGTAATGAAATCGCCGAACATCAGATCAACCTGGCCGGCAATCAGATCGATTGCCGCAGGCGCCGCGCCTTTATACGGAATGTGCGTAAAGTTCACCTTCGCTTCGCTCTTGAACATCTCGGCGACCAGATGGGCGGGGCTGCCGGGACCGGCGGATGCATAGTTGATTTTGGCGGGCTGCGTTTTGGCGAGGGCAATCAATTCGCGCACGTTGGTCACCGGCAACGACGGATGCACGACGACAATCAGGGTGCCGGTGTTGATCAGCGAGATCGGCGCGAAGTCCTTGATCGCGTCGTACGGCAGCTTGGCGTGCAGCGCGGGATTGATGCCGAGGGTTGCGCTATTGCCCTGGTAAATCGTATATCCGTCCGGTGCTGCTTTGGCAGCCGCCTCCGTGCCGATGATGCCGGCGGCGCCGGGGCGGTTTTCGACGACGATTTGCTGTCCGAACGCTTCGCCCAGCTTGACGGCGAGCGTGCGGCCTATGATGTCCGCGCCGCCTCCCGCGGGCCACGGGACGATCAGGCGTATGGGTTTGACGGGATAAGTTTGGGCAAAGGCTGCAGTTGACGCGAGATTGCCGCCAACGGCGAGCAGCAACAACGCAGGTGCGATTCGTGAATACATGGGGCTCCGGGTGACAGGGATGAAATGCACGGCGCGCGGGGAACTACTGTCTCTGATGGTATCAAGCGGCGACAATTCGAACAACGGGATGCCGACAAGCGGTAAAATAATCGCATCCCCGCTTTACTCCGCCAAGTGCTGTTGGCCTGGCTGAAGTATTCCAACGGCAATCAGCATAAAGACGACTCGCATGGCAAATAGACCGACCATCATGGGCACCCGCCACGTTATCGCCGCAGGCCATTATCTTGCCGCGCATGCGGGTTTTCAGATTCTCGAAGCCGGCGGCAACGCGATCGACGCCGGCGTTGCGTCAGGCATCGCTATGGGCGTGCTGCAGACCGACAAGGTGAGTTTTGGCGGCGTCGCGCCGCTGATCGTGTACCTGGCGAAGAAAAAGGAAATCCACTGCATCGACGGCCTCGGTGTATGGCCGAAAGCGATCACGCCGGATTTTTTCCAGAAATTTCACGGCGGGAAAATACCTGCGAACGAATTGCGCAGCGTAGTACCGGCGGCGCCCGATTCGTGGATCACGGCGCTCGAGCGCTTCGGCACCATGAGCTTCGGCGAAGTGGCGTCGGCGGCGATTCGTTTCGCCAGTGAAGGTTTTCCGATGTATCCATTGATGTCGGAATTTATCACCATCAACCAGGCTTCTTACGAAAGCTATCCGGCGAGCAAAAAAATATTCCTGCCCAAAGGCAAGCCGCCGTTGCCCGGCGAAATGTTCGTGCAGGCCGATCTCGGCCGCACGCTGCAGTACATGGCCGACGTCGAGAAAGCGAACCGCCGCAAGGGACGCCGGCTGGCACTGCGCGCCGCGCGCGACGCGTTCTACAAGGGCGACATCGCGGCAGCCATCGTCAAGCATCACAAGAAAGTCGGCGGCCTGATGCGCATGGAGGATTTCGCCGAGTTCAGCATTAAATTCGAACCGACGGTGAAAGCGAAGTTCAACGGCGTCGAAGTGCACGCCTGCGGCCCGTGGTCGCAGGGGCCGGTGTTGCCGATGGCGCTCAATATCCTGAAGAACGACAACTTGCAGGCGCTTGGACATAATTCGCCCGAGTACATCCACGTCGTGACCGAAGCGCTGAAGCTCGCGTTTGCCGACCGCCACCAGCATTTCGGCGATCCGAATTTCATCAAGGTGCCGATGAAGGGGTTGATGTCGGACAAGTACTCCGAGCATCGCCGCGGCATGATCAACGCCGACCGCGCGTGGCCCGGCATGCCACCCGCGGGCGACCCGGCAACACTGGCCAATCTGCCGGGCCGGTGGATGACGCCGGCGCAAGCTGACGAAGCCCCGGGGCCCGGCGACACAACCTATACCTGCTGCATCGACCGTCACGGCAACGCGTTTTCGGCGACGCCGTCGGACGGTTCCAATAATTCGCCCGTCATCCCCGGCGTCGGCCTGGTATGCTCGGGACGTGGCACGCAGTCGTGGTCGGACCCGACCCACCCTTGTTCGGTTGCGCCGGGCAAGCGACCGCGCCTGACGCCGAATCCCGCGCTCGCATTCAAGAACGGTAAAGTGTTGATGCCTTTTGGCACGCCGGGCGGCGACGTGCAGCCGCAGGCGATGCTGCAGGTGTTCCTCAACGTCAATGCATTCGGTATGGATGCGCAGGCGGCAATCGAAGCGCCGCGCTTCGCCAATTACAGTTTCCCGGGCTCGTTCGAGCCGCATGCGTACTATCCGGGCCGCCTCTATATGGAAGGACGCATTCCCGCCGCCACCGGTAAAGTGCTGAAGCAACTCGGCCACAAAGTGCATTGGTGGGACGATTACACCTGGCTCGCCGGTGCGCCGTGCACCATCGTCGTCGATCACAAGACGGGGATATTGCACGGCGGGGCCGATCCGCGCCGGCCCGCTTATGTGCTGGGGTGGTGATGGATGTTAAAAACAAAAGCAACCGCCGATAAACGCCGGTGAACGCCGATAAATTCCAGTTTGACAGAGCACTTATCCAGCCTAATTCTGTCCGCTATTCGATTTGTTTTTCATCCGCATTCATTCGGCGTTCATCGGCGTGTATCGGCGGTTCCATTTCGATTTTGAGGTAATGGGGGAAGCATGAAGCGTCTTTTCGCCGCAGCATTGGTCATCGTCGCGTCCGCACCGTGCAATACCGTCGCTGCGCAAACCCAGATCACACGGCCGATCCGTTTCATCGTGCCGTACGTGCCCGGCGGTGGTACCGATACGCTGTCGCGTCTGCTCGGACCTTTCATCAGCGATGAGTTCGGCCAGCAGGTCGTGATCGACAATCGAGCGGGCGGCAGCAGCACCATAGGCACGCTGATAGTCGCGCGCGCGGCGCCCGATGGCCACACCATAGGCATGATAGACGCGGCGTTCGTCGTCAATCCGAGTTTGCTGGGAAAATTGCCGTACGACACGCTGAAGGATTTCACGCCGGCCGTGCTGGTGGCCACCGCGCCGCTGGTGCTGGTCGTGCATCCTGCGGTGGCGGCGAAAAGCGTGCGTGAACTCGTGGCGCTCGCAAAGTCAGAGCCGGGAAAATTGAATTTCGGTTCGGCAGGCAATGGCACGGCGGTGCATCTCGCCGGCGAGCAGCTGCGCGCGGTGGGCGGTGTCGACATCCGGCATATTCCGTACAAAGGCGCGGGCCAGTCGCTGACCGAATTGCTGGGCGGGCAGATTACCATGGTGTTCGCCACGCAAAGCGGCATCCGGCCGCATGTTGCGTCCGGCCGGCTGCGCGCGCTGGCGATTACGAGCCCGAAGCGCACTCAGGCCATGCCTGACGTCATGACGTTTGCCGAAGCGGGTTACGCGGCAATCGACGCCGTCACCATCAACGGCATACTGGCGCCCGCCAATACGCCGAAAGATTACGTGCAGCGCGTGAACAAGGTCGTGAACGGCGCGCTGAAAAAGCCGGAGATGCAGTCCAAGTTGATCGATCTCGGGTTCGAAGTCGCCGGCGGCACGCCGGAGGAATTCGCCACCTGGATACGCACGGAAATCGTGAAGTGGGCCAAGGTCGTCAAGGATTCCGGCGCCAGGGCTGAAGGGCTTTAAGTCGCCATGACGATCAAGTCCGTCACACCAATCGCGCTCAATCTGCCGTTCGACGTGGGCGGGCCCAAGCCGCTGTTCGCGGGCAAGCCGCGTAATATGGAAATGCTGCTGCTGCGGGTCGAAACCGACAGCGGCATCGTCGGTTGGGGTGAGGCATTCGGTTACGCGGTGTGGCCGGCGACACGCACGGCGATTGAGGCGCTGATTGCGCCACTGGCAATCGGCCGCGACGAGCGTGATATCACGGCGCTGATGCTGGACCTGCAGCGCAAACTGCATTTGCTCGGACGCACCGGTCCCGTCATGTATGCGATGTCGGGCCTCGACATTGCGCTGTGGGACATTGCCGGCAAAGCAGCCGGCAAGCCGGTGGCGGAATTGCTGGGTGGCGCGCGGCGCAAGGATTTCTCCGCGTACGCGAGTCTCGTGCGCTATACCGACCCGGCGCTGATCGCGCGCAACGCCAAGGCGGCGGTCGAACGCGGTTATCGCGCCATCAAATTGCATGAAATCGGCGTCGAACAAGTGCGCGCGGCGCGCGAAGCCATCGGTCCGGATGTGAAGCTGATGATGGACACTAATTGCCCGTGGACACCGGCTGAGGCAATAGCGATTGCCGCGAAGGTGCGCGAATACGATTTGTTCTGGTTCGAGGAGCCGGTGTGGCCGCCTGAAGACTATGCAGGCCTGGCGCGCGTGCGCCGTGACTGTGGAATCGCAGTATCCGCCGGTGAGAACGCGGTAAGCCTCACGGATTTCCAGGTGATGTTTGACTCTGGTGCAGTCGATTACGCGCAGCCGAGTGTGACCAAGATCGGCGGCATCACTGAAATGATGCGCATCGCGCAGCTCGCGCGCGAGCGCAGCGTGACGCTGGTGCCGCATTCGCCGTATTTCGGCCCCGGCCTGCTGGCGACCCTGCACATGGCGGCGGCGTTCGAGCACGAAACGATGATCGAGTATTCGTACACCGAACTGGGAGCGAATCCGCTGGGCGATGCGATAGCGGTGAAGAACGGCCGCATTGCACTGCCCACTGGACCGGGGCTCGGCCGCGATCCCGACCCGGACGTGGTGGAGCGTTACCGCGTGCCATGATTGCAGGCCTGGTGTTGGTGTGGGGATTGGCAGTCTCGGCAGTATTCAACCCGGCAAGTGCCGCCACCATCGCGATCGACGTCGGGCATTACCGCGAAGAGCCGGGGGCCACCAGCGCGCGCGGCCGACCGGAGTTTGCATTCAATCTCGATCTGGCGCGCGAACTTGAAACGGCGTTGCGGGCGCGCGGCCATGCAACGCAATTGATCGGCGCTGACGGCGGAATGCGCGACTTATGGCGCCGTCCGCGCGCGGCACGCGGCGCAGACCTGTTCATTTCGGTGCATCACGACTCAACGCAGGCGCGCTATCAGAGCACGTGGGTTCACGAGGGGGCAGCGCAGCGTTACAGCGACAGGTTCGCAGGTTTCTCGTCGTTCGTATCGCGCGAAAACCCCGGTTGGCGCACGGGCCTGCGATGCGCGTCGGCAATCGGCGGCGCGCTGGTCAAGGCGGGGTTCACGCCGTCGCTGTATCATGCTGATCCGGTATTGGGCGAAAACCGCCAGTTTGCGGACAAGGTCAATGGCGTGCACTACTACGATCACCTGGCTGCCTTGCGGCACGCCAGCATGCCGGCACTACTGTTCGAGGCTGGCGTCATCGTCAATCGCGAGGAGGAAATCAGGATGCGGGACGGTACTGTCCGGAATAGCATTGTGACTGGGGTCGCTGCGGGTATCGATGCATGCCTGAAAAAGGATGAAGGCGGAAGGATGAAGGATGAATGGAAATACAACGGCAAGGACAATGTACATGGCAAATAAACGGAATTCGCTTTTTTTCATCCTTCATCCTTTATCCCTCATCCTTGGCGGGGCAGTCGCGTTAGCGCTGAGTTGTCCCGCCGCGTTTGCGCAGTCCTATCCCGCCAAGACCATGCGTTTCCTCGTTGGCTACACCCCCGGCGGCGCGGCAGACATTCTGGCGCGTGCGGTTGGTGCGCGCATGACCGAAGCGTGGGGGCAGTCGGTGATAGTGGAGAACCGCGCGGGTGCGGGCACCAATATTGCCTCTGAAATTGCTGCCAAATCGCCGCCGGACGGTTACACGCTGTTCATGCCGACGGTCGCCAACGCCATTAACGTGTCGCTCTATCCGAAGCTCGCTTATGACCCGTTCAAGGATTTTACTTTTGTCACCAACATCGCAACGGTGCCGGGCATAGTCGTCGTGCATCCATCGGTTCCGGCTAAAAACACCAAGGACCTGATCGCGCTGGCGCGCGCGCACCCGAACCAGTTGCGCCACGGCTCGACCGGCATCGGCAGCCCGCATCACCTCGCCGGCGAACTGTTCAAGACCATGGCAGGTATCAAAATGATCCACGTGCCGTATAAAGGGGCATCGCCCGCGCTGGTCGACGTGGTGGCCGGCCATATCGAGGTTTATTTTGGCGCCTTTGTTTCGACGCTGCCGCACGTAAAAAGCACGCGTGTGCGCGCTCTCGGCGTGACCAGCCTGAAGCGGGTGGCGGTGACGCCCGAAATTCCGACCATAGACGAGCAGGGCTTGAAGGGTTTCGAGACCGGCTCGTGGTTCGGCGTGGCCGTGCCGACCGGCACTTCGCGCGACATCGTGGCCAAGCTGCATGCGGAAGTCACGCGCATCATCAAGATCCCGGAAGTCACCGACCGCATCGCGTCGGAAGGCGCCGCTTTTGTCGGTGACACGCCGGAGCAGTTCACTGCTTTTTTCGCGGCAGAAGTTGCGAAGTGGGGCAAGGCAGTCAAGGCGTCCGGTGCCAAACCGGAATAGTTAACGAAAGATGAAGGACAGGGAATGAGATTACGTTGGGTATTGTTGGTGTCGGCGATTTTGCTTTGTGCAGGCACGGCATGGGCGCAGAAATATCCGGACAAACCGGTGCGGCTGGTGGTCGGCTTTCCGCCGGGCGGCGCGGGCGATATCCTTGGTCGTCTGGCGGCGCAGGCGTTGTCGGCCGGTTTGAAAGAACAGGTTGTCGTCGACAATCGGGGCGGGGCGGGTGGATTGGTCGCGACCGAAATCGTCGCCCACTCGGTCGCCGATGGTTACACGCTGTTGTTTGCGTCGATTCCCCACGTGATCAATCCTTTTCTCTACAAAAAAGTCGATTACGATCCGATCAAGGATTTCGATGCGGCGGTGCAGTTCGTAGCCGCGCCGCTACTCCTGGCTATCAACGTGAAAGTGGAGGTCAAATCAGTCAAAGAGTTCATCGCGCTCGCCAAAGCAAGGCCGGGACAAATGAATTACGGCTCGGGAGGCAGCGGGTCGTCGAGTCACCTCGCGATGGAATTGTTCAAGACCATGGCGGGTGTCGATCTCGTGCATATTCCATACAAGGGCACAGGCCCGATGTTTTCGGAGCTGATTGGCGGGCAATTGAATGCCACCATCGCCAGCGCGGTGCCATTGATTCCACAGGTCAAAGCCGGCAGGCTGCGAGGGCTGGCGGTGACTGGTGCAAAACGCTCTTCGGCGATGCCGGATTTGCCGACCATAGGCGAGACCGTGATGGGTTACGAAGTGACGAACTGGTTTGGTATCGCAGCGCCTCATGGCACGCCGAAAGCCATCGTCACGCGCATCAATGCCGAGATAAACCAGGCGCTGAAGACTGCGGCGCTGAAGGATTTGCTCGGCGCGCAGGGTGCAGAGCCGGCAGGCGGCACGCCGGATGAATTCGGCGCGCTGATCAGGCGCGACCTCGCCAAGTGGGAAAAAGTCGTGAAAGCTTCGGGCGCGAGAGTTGACTGAACCGCGCAGTGCGCGGTGTGAAGGGCGAAGGGTGAAGGGGGCTCGAAAATGAAAATTGCTATCAAGTGGTGCAGCGTATTGTGTGGATTCGCGTCCGCAGTTGTCATGGCACAGGGTTTTCCAAACAAACCCGTGCGCATCATCGTGCCGTTTTCGGCGGGCAGCGGCAGCGACGTTTTCGCGCGCACGCTCGGACCGAAATTCACCGAGACGTGGGGCCAGCAGGTCGTCGTCGAAAACCGCGAAGGCGCGGGCGGCGCCATCGGCGCGCAACTCGTCGCGAAGGCCGCGCCCGACGGTTATACGCTGTTGCTGGGAGCGACTTCCTGGGCCGTCGCGCCCAGCCTTTACGCGAAGCCGCCGTACGACGCGTTCAGGGATTTTGTGCCGGTTGGCCGCATCGGGTCCGTTCCCAGCGTGCTCGTCGTGCATCCCGCCCTGCCAGTCAACGATGTGAAAGCGCTGATCAAACTCGCCAAGGCCCAGCCCGGCAAGTTGGACTACTCGTCGTCGGGCAAAGGGGCTCCCAGCCATTTGTTCGTCGAATACTTCAAGGCGATGGCCAAGGTGGACATCGTGGAAGTCCCCTACAAGATTACTGCGCAGGCGCTGACCGACGTGATCGGCGGACAGATCGTGATGAATCTGCCGATACTTGCAGCAGGGTTGCCGCATGTGCGCGCGGGACGTCTCAAAGCGTTGGCGGTGACGAGCGCAAAACGCGCGGGTGCGGCCCCGGAGATTCCCACGCTCGCCGAGTCGGGGGGGCTGCCGGGTTATGAGGCGGCGCAATGGCAGGGTTTCATTGCGCCGGCCGGAACGCCTGCCGATGTCGTAACGAAGATCAATGCCGAACTCAATCGCGCACTGCAATTGCCCGATGTGAAAGAACGCATCGGCAATCTGGGCGTCGACTTCGCGCCAACCACGCCGCAGCAATTTGCGGCCGACATCAAGACCGACGTCGCAAAGTGGGACCAGTTGATCAAATCACTCGGCATACGTCTCGATTGAACCTGCAGACTCCCGATCCGCGCCGCTACCCGCTTGGTGCGGCGGAGCATGAGCTGGCGCGGTTTGCCGATCCCGCGGCATTGCTGAACGTGCTCGAACGCGGCGCTGATGCCGAGCTCAGCGCGGCTTTGCGCGCGGCGCCGTCGCAGGCAGCTTATGCAAAGTTGTGGAACGCCGTGTGCGACGCGGCCAATCACGTAAACGCGCAGTCAGGCAATGCCGGAGTCGTGGCACGCGTTTTCGCGTTGCCGCTGGTCATGGTCACCGGCAGCCGCCGGCCGGCGAGTTTGCCGGGCGTGGTTCCCGATATCGCCGCAGTCCAGGCGCTGTTCGAGCAGCATGGCGCGCTGGGGCCGACGCGCAATTTCGGGTTCGGCAACGCGTTGTGCTCGCTGGATACCATCGAAAGCATCACGCCCGGCGAAATCTACGCGTGGACACGCGACGCGGGCGCAACGCGGCGCGAATTGCCGCCGAGCGCTATCACGATCCCCGAACCGGGCGAGCAGGTTCATCTGCGTTTTCTGATCGGCGCCGGCATTGCGCCGGCGGCCGAACCATCGTTTATCGAGACCGCATCTAATATCGGCGTCTGGGGTATGCCGTTGACGCGCTTGCTCGCAGCACAGCTCGCTCAGGCCGACGTCGAGGTATTGCCGTTGGCGCGCCCGCCGCTAGACGTGTTGCGCGCGGGCCAGGCCGGACGATTCGCGCAGCTCGACACGGCGTTCAGCCTGTTCATGAGCAACGCGGTGCGGCGTCAGCGCGGCGCGACCGGAGATCCTGCCGTAGTCATCAGCTCGCACGACGACGGCGACATCCGGATCGGGGTGAACTCCCAGTTCGACGATACTCTCGCGGACGGCTTCCGCTGGCCGCTGCATCCGCTCGACGATATGTCGCGCGTTCTCGATGCCGTTTCCGGGCTGCTTGCCGAATGCCGCATCAACAACGTGCAATGCGCGGGCCAGGTGCTGCCTGCTTTGGATGCGCAAGGAAAAGTTTGGTACGCGCGTGCCCGCGATATTGGCGCGGCCGCTGCTGCGCCGTCGCGTCATTGACGCAACGGGGCGGATGCCGTGGCGGCCGCTCGGCTAAAGCCAGCCTGATTTGCGGAAGCGGAAATACAGATAAACGTCGATGACGACCATCGCGGCCACTGTCAGCGGATAGCCGTAAGCCCATTTGAGTTCGGGCATGTGCTCGAAATTCATGCCGTAAACCCCGGCGATCATGGTCGGCACCGCCACCAGCGCGGCGTAGGCCGCCAGGCGCTTGGTGGTCTCGTTTTCCTGCACGGCGGTCAGCGACAGGTTGACCGAAACGGCGGTGACCACCATGTCGCGCAGGCTGTCGATCGACTGATTGATGCGGAAAAGGTGGTCGTAGACGTCGCGAAAATACTCCTGCGTCCTCGCGCATAGCGCCGGCACGCGGCCGCCCCACAGCTTGCCGGTGGCTTCAAGCAACGGCCCCACGGCGTGCTTGAGCGTCATGAGCTTCTGTTTCAGCTGGTAGAGCGCCTCGATATTGAAGCGGCTGTCGGTTTTTCCGGCGAACATTTTTTCCTCGACTTTTTCGAGCTCTATCTCGAGTGCGTCGAGCACCGGAAAATAACGGTCGACCACGGTGTCCATGAGCGCGTACAGAACGAAGCTCGAGCCCTGTTTTAGCAGCTCCGGCTCGCGCTCGCAGCGTTCGCGCACGTTGCGGAATCCCTGCTCGGTGCGGCTGCGCACCGACAGCACGTAGTTGCGGCCGACGAAGACATCGACTTCACCGATCTGCAGGTCGCCGTCCACCATCTCGACTGTGTGCAGAACGGCGAACAGGGAATCGCCGTATTCCTCTATCTTGGGGCGCTGATGGCCGTGCTGGGCGTCTTCGACCGCCAGTTCATGCAGCCCGAACTGACCCCGCATTTCAGCGAGCTCGTCGGACGAAGGTTCGTACAGTGCCACCCACACGAAGCATTCCGGGCGGCTGACGTATTTGCCGATGTCTTCCTTGCCGATAGCGGCGAGTTTTTTGCCGTCTTCGTATGCGACACAGCTGATCAGCATGATTACAGCCAGTCCTTGCGCTTCAGGTACAGGAGTGGGCCCATGGCGACCGCCACCATCAGCAGTAGCGCGAGCGGTTAGCCATAATACCAGTCGAGCTCGGGCATGTGGCGGAAGTTCATGCCATAAATACTGGCGATCAACGTCGGCGGCATCAGGATGACCGATAGCACGGTAAAGATGTTGAGCCGGCGGTTGAACGAGATGTTGATGATGCCCATCGCGGCGTCCATGAGGAATTTCGCGCGGTCGGCAAGAAAGCCCGAGTGCGTCGTCAGCGACTCGACATCTCGCAGGATTTCATTGTTGGCTTCGACGTTCTGCGCGCGAGGTTGGGATAGGCGCGCTGGCTTCGATTTCGCCCAACTCCTCCATGAGCTGGAGCTCCTGGGTATAGGCCTGCTTGATCCACTGGGGTTCCTGCTCGGTCGGATTGAGCAGGTCGAGCCACACCATTTCCGGCTTGAGGTCGGCGTACTGGTTGACGGTCACCTTGGTGAGAGCGGCGCTGGCGATGGTGTATCCGGTCAGCATGTGGGTTCAAAAGTTGTGGAGGGCGCGATAAACGTCAACGAATTTTAACTATTTCATGCTAGTCTGGTCATGACAAATTTCTGCTATTTGCGTCAATGACCCCTGCTTTGAGTCCGATACTACAGCGGTATAGTGCGGCAGTCCTGATCTCGGCGCTGGCCGCCACCGGCGCGTACGCCGCGCGTCCGATGATCGTCGACGACGCGCGCATCGTCGACCCGGGAGCCTGCCAGGTGGAAACGTGGCGGCGCTTTAATCGCGACAGCCAGGAGAACTGGGCGCTGCCGGGATGCAATCCGGGTGGCAACGTCGAATTTACCCTGGGCAGCGCTGAACTGCCGGTCGCTGACCTCGGATTGCGCAGCTACACGCGCACGGTGCAAATGCAGGGCAAGACGCTGTTCCAGCAACTGGAAACCAACGGTTATTCGTATGGCCTGGCAGTGGGGGGCGTCGTGCGCTCGCGCGGGGCGGCCGAACAGGTGCCGAACTATTATGCTTACATGCCCTTTACGCGCTCGCTGCTGGACGACAGGATGTTCGTGCACGCCAATCTCGGCGTGCAGCGCAGCGGCGAATCTCCGGTGAACGGCACGACCTGGGGCATAGGGGCCGAATACAGCATCGTGCCGCGGGTATTCCTGATGTTCGAGACCTACGGCGACAATCACCATCGCCACTCGTACCAGGGTGGCGTGCGTGTCTGGATAGTGCCGAACCGCGTGCAGGTCGACGCCACGGTCGGCACGCAGGCCGGCGATTACGGCGGCAGCCGCTGGATTTCAATCGGCATGCGCCTGCTGTCGCCGCCATTCCTGAAATAGCGGCCGGTTAATGGTATGGTAGGCCTTGCGCTTGCCCATGCCATGCCGGACGAACTTCCCTACCAGACACTCACCCCCGACCTCATCCTCGACGCCGTCGAAAGTTGCGGCTATCGCTGCGACGGGCGCCAGTACCCGCTGAACAGTTTCGAAAATCGCGTTTATCAGGCGTGGCTCGATGACGGCACGATACTGGTTGCCAAGTTCTACCGTCCACACCGCTGGAGCGACGACGCAATACTGGAAGAGCATGCTTACGCGCGTGAGCTGGCCGCGCGGGAAGTTCCCGTGGTGGCGCCGCTTGCCGATGCGAAGGGCGAGACTCTGCACGAGTTCGGGGGATTTCGCTTTGCTCTGTTTCCCAAACAAGCGGGGCGCGCGCCCGAACTCGAGAATTCCGATACGCTAGGCTGGATCGGGCGGTTCCTTGGGCGTATACACGCAGTCGGTCGTTTGCAGGACTTCAAGCACCGGCCGCTGATCGATATCGAGGGATTCGGCGAGGCGCCTGCGGCCTTTGTCATCGAGCACGAGTTCGTGCCGGAGGACCTGACGGACTCATATGAAGCCGTCGTGAATGATGCGCTGGACCGCATAGAGCAGTGTTACGAACGCGCCGGACCGGTGCGCAATATACGGTTGCACGGCGATTGCCATGCCGGCAATATCCTGTGGGCGGAGGACGGGCCGCACTTCGTCGATCTCGACGATTGCCGCAGCGGGCCGGCGGTGCAGGATTTATGGATGCTGCTGTCGGGTGACACGGCGGCGATGAGCGCGCAGTTTTCGCACGTGATGGCCGGTTACCGGGAGTTCTGCGATTTCAATGCGGGCGAGGTGGCGCTTATCGAGGCCCTGCGCACGCTGCGCATGATTCATTATTCGGGCTGGCTCGCCAGCCGCTGGCACGATCCGGCGTTTCCGGCGAATTTTCCGTGGTTCAACACGCAGCGCTATTGGCAGGACCAGATACTCGCGCTGCGCGAGCAATGCTCGGCCATGGACGAGCCACCGCTGGAACTGGATTATTAGAAGCGGTCCTAAAAGAATTTTGAAACCGCCGATGGACGCCGATGAACGCAGATAAGCTCAAAAGACCGAGCGTTGGTTGGCGGTAGGGCCGGAATTGTATCGGCGTTAATCGGCGTCTATCGGCGGTTGCTGGTCGGTGTTGTATATTTTTAGATGGGTCATCGAAAGATGCGCGTGATCATCAACATGCTGATGGCGGCGGCGGTCGCGTATGGCGCGGTGCTGCTGCTGGTGTTCCTGTTCCAGCCGCGGCTGATTTACTTTCCGCAGGTCGAGCGCGAGCATACTGCGACGCCGCGCGCCGCCGACCTCGATTTCGAAGACGTGGCGCTGCACACCGCCGATGGCATAAAGCTGCACGGCTGGTGGGTGGCGGCACGCGACGCGCGCGGGACTGTGCTACTGATGCACGGTAACGCAGGCAATATTTCGCATCGCCTTGGCTATCTGACGATGTTCAATCGTCTCGGCTACTCAGTGCTGCTGTTCGACTATCGCGGCTACGGCAAAAGCGGCGGCAGCCCGGGCGAGGAGGGCACCTATCTTGATGCCGAAGCAGCGTGGCAGCATCTGACCGAGGCGCGCAACCTCAAATCGCAGGACATCGTGATCGTCGGCGAATCGCTCGGCGGCGGCGTGGCGACCTGGCTGGCACTCAAATATCCACCGCGCGCGCTGGTGCTGGCATCGACTTTTACCTCGGTGCCCGATATGGGCGCGCAAGTC
The DNA here is from genome assembly GCA_945870465.1 of Bordetella parapertussis. The sequence goes on from CAMBSS010000051.1 coordinate 22,032, forward strand.
TATCCGTGGCTGCCGGTGCGGCTGCTGGCGCGTATTGTTTACGACAATATTGCGCGCATCCGCGAGATTCAGGTGCCGCTCATGATCGCGCACAGCCGCGGCGACGACATCATTCCTTTTGCGCACGGCCAGGCATTATTTGCTGCGGCGCGCGAGCCCAAGCAGTTCCTCGAACTTGCCGGTGGACACAATGAAGGATTCTTGTTCGCGCGCGACGAGTGGATTGCGGCGGTCGGCGCTTTTCTCGATCGGGTGGGAGCGAAGAAGGAATAGCGGTTCGCGGTTGAAACGCGCCCTGACGGCGGGGCTTCCGCTTTCGAGCCAAACCGGCCGGTCATGCTTTCGAAAAGCTGTCGTTTAACGTCCGCAATGACGCACAATGACCGGCGCGCGCAGCTGCGCTGAATAATTGTCTCTGTCGATTGCGTTGTTAGGCCCCAAGCAGCAGCCAAATGTAGATGACGGTGCCAGCGAGACTGAGAATGGTGCGAACAGCGTGCAGATGTCCCCAGCGAACCAGCAACTCACGGGTTTCTGCACTCGAGAGGTCGCGGCCCGGTGTCAGCAACTTGTGATTCGTCGGCATGATGACGGCGAACGTGACGGGTACAACTGCGCCAACCAGCAAGGCCGCAACCAGCCAGCCGACGACGCCACCGAGAAGCCAAACAGCGGCCCCGCAGAGCAAGCTGACAATCGCGAGGGGGGCTTGTAGCCACGTGGCGCGCTTGTAGCTGGGTGCCCACTGGAGCGCCGCCATGCGCGTCTCAAGGCCCATCCGTGCAGGATGCTCCACGACGTTGATATAGAGAGCCGCACCAGCGAACAGTGCTGCCGAGAGTGTGGCAAGGAGTTCGAGAACGGGAATCAATGCAGTCACCTCACTTGGGGCCAACGTTCCGCTTGAACAGCGCAAAGCGCCTGTTCCAAGCGGAGGTTGGACCGCACTTAGACTGACTCTCGCAAAATATCAGCCATGCGGGTTTGCCAACCCGGGCCGGTAGCTTTCCAGCGAGCCAACGTGTCAGGAGTCAGCCGAAGACTAATGGCTATTTTTGATTCCGAAGACTTCGGTCGGCCACGTGGCTTGAGCATAGCGGCCGCGCTACGGGCACCAAAGATCTTGGGTAAAACTTCCCTGGCCGGGCGAGACTTCGCAATCATTGCCGCTGTCCATTCCGGGTTTTCGAAGCTGGTCTTTTTAGCTTTGGCTTGCTTTTTCATACCGATTCACCTCGCGTTTATTTGCTTTACGCAGACTGATCACCCTGGGCTTCCCGTTGCGCGGCGTAAAAACCACGCTATGCAGCCGATCCTCGATGAAGCCAAGCACGCAGTAACGGTGTTCTCCGTAGTCTTTACGCTGGTCTTCCCAGATCAAAGCCGTCGTCCAGTCGAGTTGCTCGGCAAGTTCCAGTGAAAGACCGCGCTCTGCAATATTTCGGTCTTCTTTCTTGGGGTCTTTGTCCACTTATTTAGTGTATATACGTATATACAAAAAAGCAAATTGCTTGACGCCAGCGCACCCCTCGTGCCGTGCGGTCCAACGTTGTGTTGAGCAGCGCGCGAGCCCAAGCAGTTCCTCGAACTTGCCGGCGGGCACAACGAAGGGTTTTGTTCGCGCGCGACGAGTGGATCGCGGCGGTCGGCGCTTTTCTCGAGCGGGCGAAAATGAAGTGGGAATAGCAGCTTGACCTGATGGTCGGGCGCCTGCTTCCGGCCAACACCAGACGTTGACTGTTACATTTCAATCCGGCGTCTATTAGACGTGTCGCCGGGATGTCGGTAGGAGTTTTCTGGCGCCACCGCAGTGCCGGCACAGATTGATCCTGGCATTTGGGCCGGTTCCTGTCGGTTGAGCGGTTCCAGGGAAATTCTTGCATGCTCGCTACTGGCCGCAATTCATTCTTTATTTGCATGCTTAGTCGGCGGCATATTCGTAAATATTAGTCTGATTCGCAGCTCAAGTGCAGAAATGCGGAGGCATAATGCGGCCTGACATATTTTATGAATCCTGAAAACATCTTCTTTTATTCAAGATCGTGTTGCCTGGTATTCGATTGGCCGGAAAAATATGAACATCAATTTTGAATGCACGTTGTGTGGCCCCCGGTGGCCACTTCAAATTCCCCCATCTGTGGCCAGGTCAAACTCCCCCAGGGGGAACGACAGGAATGGATGGATTGTTACTCGGATTGGTTAGCCTTTGCAAGGCGGTTGGCGGCTTCTTTGAGCCGGTAGCTTTTGCCGCGGAAT
>CAMBSS010000052.1 GCA_945870465.1 Bordetella parapertussis
AGGGCCGGGCGATTGCTTGTTCAAGCGCTTCTGCGCGACCCCGCCTGCTCCGGCCTCAATGCAGGCGAGTCGCCTGCGCTACGCCCCGGAGGAAGTCCCCTTGGGGCTGATGTTACCCCGGCTTTTCATGTTGGTATTCCGAGCCGCACATTGAGTGCCCGTCTTGCGATATCGGTTAAGAATAGTGACTGTTGGGCACACAAGAGTTTAGCCAAGGTAATGATCGACAGTTCGCGGGCAACGCGGTTGGTGGCTTTGAATCGCAGGTGCAATCCTTCTGTCTCTGCCAACTGTCCGATGTGCCAGAGCAGAAATGCCGCCAAGGTACCGATAAGGAGCAGCGCATGCAATCGTGGCGCCGAGCGCGATTGACTGACTTCGAGTCCCATCCCCAATTGGGTGGACTTGCTGTCGCGGAAATTCTCCTCGATCTGCATACGCAGTTTGTACAGGGCCACAATTTCGTCTGGCCGCAAGGTGCGAAGTTTCGGCGAGTGAGAAAGCAGCCACGGCTCGCGGGCGCTGGCTTTCGCTTCGCGTTGAGCCTTTGGTGTCAGTCGGTGACCGGCGCGAGCATAACGCTTGCCACCCACCGCGCGGCGCCGATATAGCACGATGTCGCAGGCGAAGCGGAATTGGCGCGTAAGCCAGCAGTCGTTCCAGCGACAAGCTTGGCCGGTGGCTTTGGCGAACCATGCGCTGGCTTGTTCCCAATGGGTTGCGTCGCGCGAAACACAGACTCCAGAGCGTATGCGCCCGACCCACGACCAGCCCAGGTGCTCGACTTGGACAAACCATGGCCGGCGAAACCCAGCATCGGTGATGATGATCACGGGAACGCCGACGGGCACCCATTCGTGCAGCGCCTTGAGCAGCGCGCGCTCCGCGCGTGCATTGCCCAGCTTCTTCCCCGGATAGACCTGCTGATAGATCGTCAGCCCACGTCCCATGCCCAGACACGTGGTCACTGCACGCAACTCCACAAACGCTCCGCCGGGGGCGACCTCCGACCAGTCCACCGCGATCACCAATGGTTGCGCGCCCCGGCACAACGTGCGCAGCAGCGCTGCACCCACGACTTGGGCTTCTTGAGCAATGCGTTGGTTGCCCATCAGCCGATCGACTCGCTTGAGTGCCGCCCGCTGATTGCTTTGACCCATCAACGCTCGGGCCAGCCGCGACAAGCTCAGCAAGTGTCCGCCCATCACGGCACAAACCGCTGCGCACAGCAATTCGCGGCGTGCTGCGTGAATCAGACTCAGGTGTTTGTGAACAAACTTCTGTACAATCTTTGCCGCGTGCGTGTGCATGACAGATCTCCAAGTTGGTTGGTCCCAACCCAGAGAAAAAACCGTTCATGCACACGCCGTTTCTCATCATCCTACATTCATCATCTTGATTTGCAAAGTTTTTCAATTCAAAAAGCCGGGGTAACATCAGCCTCAAGGGGGTATTAAAAAGAATCCATCGGCGGTTGCTTGCGGTTTGATTTTTTTGAAATCGGATTTAATTTCTCATGCAAATCAAAAACAGCGTATTCCTGATTCCCGGCGGTGTCTCCGGCCTTGGCGCCGCCACTGCGCAAAACCTGGTCGCCGCGGGCGGCAAAGTGCTGCTCGCCGACCTCAACCGCGAGGCGGGCGAGAAATTCGCGGCGAGTCTCGGCGGCAGCGCGAAATTCGTGGTTGCCGATGTGACCAACGAAGCGCAGGTGCAGAATGCGGTCGATGCCGCGGTGCAGGCTTTTGGCGCAGTGCACGGACTCGTCAATTGCGCGGGGGTGGCGCCCGGCGAAAGAGTGGTTGGCAAAAACGGCCCGCACCGGCTTGAAACTTTCAGCCGCGTGATCAACATCAATCTCGTCGGCAGCTTCAATGCGCTGCGGCTGGCGGCCAGCGCAATGGCCAAAAACACGCCGAACGGTGACGGCGAACGCGGTGTCATCATCAATACCGCGTCGGTCGCTGCATTCGAAGGCCAGCTCGGCCAGGCCGCCTACAGCGCCTCAAAAGGCGGCATCGTCGCGATGGCGCTGCCGATCGCGCGCGAACTCGCGAAGCTCGGCATCCGCGTCATGACCATCGCACCCGGTATTTTCGATACACCCATGCTGCAGGGCATGAGCGAGGAGATACGCGCTTCCCTCGGCGCGCAAGTGCCGTTTCCGTCGCGGCTAGGCCAGCCTGAGGAATACGCGCGGCTCGCGGCATTCATCATAGAGAATCCCATGCTGAACGCCGAAGTGATACGTCTTGACGGCGCAATCCGCATGACCGCGAAGTAGCAGCGCGGAACGCACCAGAAAGGACATTCCGCATGACTTATCAAAACATTATTCTCGAGCACGTTGAAGCGGGAAAAATCGCCGTGCTGACGGTCAACCGGCCGCAAGCGCTCAACGCACTCAACGCGGCCACCCTCGACGAACTCGCAAATGTGCTGGCATGTGTCGCGGCAGATCCGGAATTGCGCGTGCTGCTGATTACCGGCGCGGGCGAGAAAGCGTTCATCGCCGGTGCCGACATCACGGCGATGCAGGGCATGAGTGCGCTCGAAGCGCAGGCGTTTTCCGAAAAAGGCCAGCGCGTCATGCAGGCCATCGAAGCGTTGCCGATTCCGGTGATCGCGCTGGTCAACGGCTACGCGCTCGGCGGCGGCTGCGAACTCGCCATGAGCTGCGACTGGATCATCGCCGCCGAACGCGCCGTGTTCGGCCAGCCCGAGGTGAACCTCGGCATACCACCGGGTTTCGGCGGCACGCAGCGCCTGTCGCGCCTTGTCGGCCGTTCACTTGCGCTCGAACTCGTCATCACCGGCCGCCAGATCAAAGCCGACGAAGCGTTGCGCATAGGACTTGTCAACGAAGTCGTGCCGCCAGAGCAGTTGACGGGAAAAGGATTGGCGACGGCGCGCCTGATCGCGGCGAAAGCGCCGGTGGCCGTGCGCGTTTCAAAGCAGGCGGTGCAGCGTGGCCTCGATCTCGACCTTGCCAACGGCTGCGTGCTGGAGACCAGTTTGTTCGCGTTTGCTTTCGGCACTGCCGACCGCCAGGAAGGCATGACGGCGTTCGTCGAAAAACGCGCACCGAACTTTGAAGGAAAATGAGTTGGCCGCAAAGGCGCGAAGGCGCCAAGAAATACGAAATTAAGAAGGCGAATGGCAAATAATCTCGCCTGTTGAATATCGGCCCATAGCGGATTTCTGGTTGCCGTTAACTTGATTTCCTCTGCGTCTTTGCGCCTCTGCGGCAAAAGTTTTGGAGAAGCATATGTCAAATCATTCGCTCAGCCGCTACCCGGTGCCGAAACTCGCCGACTTGCCGGCGGACGTGCGCAGCCGCATCGAAAAAGTGCAGGAGAAAGCCGGTTTCGTGCCCAATGTGTTCATTACGCTCGCGCACAGGCCCGCCGAATTCCGCGCTTTTTTCGATTATCACGACGCGCTGCTCCTGAAGACGGGCGGGCTCACCAAGGCCGAGCGTGAAATGATCATCGTGGCGACCAGTGCCGCCAACCAATGCCATTACTGCGTGGTCGCGCACGGCGCGATTTTGCGCGTGTACGCGAAGAACCCGCTGATTGCCGACCAGGTTGCCGTCAATTACCGCAAGGCCGATCTCGCGCCGCGCCAGAAAGCGATGCTCGATTTCGCCCTCAAAGTGGCGCTCGCGTCCCATACCATCCAGGACACCGACTTTCCGCCTTTGCGCGCGCACGGATTTTCCGACGAGGACATCTGGGACATCGGCGCGATCGCGGCGTTGTTTGCGCTCTCCAACCGCATGGCGAACCTTATCAACATGCGGCCCAACGACGAGTTCTACCTGATGGGACGCGTTCCCAAGGGATGACCAAGCCGGGTGCCGTGGCGCCGGATTATTTGGCGCCGATGTTATAATTCCTCCTGACAAACCCGGCGCCACAAGCGCCCGGGCTCAATCGGCAAGTCCCCGTAAAACCGGACGCTGCAAACCCCACGAAGGCGATGCCATGGATATGCAGGACATTCCTGATACCGACCCGCAGGAAACCCAGGAGTGGTTGGAGGCCCTCGACGGCGTCCTCAAGCACGAGGGCGCGCAGCGCGTGCACTTTCTGCTCGAACAGCTCGTCGACAAAGCGCGCCGCAGCGGCGCCTATATTCCGTTCAGCGCGAATACCGCTTATCTGAACACCATTCCGCCGCAGAGCGAAGAGCACATGCCCGGCGATGGCGCACTCGAGCACCGTATCCGCTCGTACGTGCGCTGGAACGCGATGGCGATGGTATTGCGCGCCAACAAGGACACCAATGTCGGCGGGCACATCGCGAGCTTTGCTTCCGCGGCCACGCTTTACGACGTCGGGTTCAATCACTTCTGGCGAGCGCAAAGCGAAAAATTCGGCGGCGATCTCGTGTTCGTACAGGGCCATTCCGCGCCTGGCGTCTATGCACGCGCATTCATACTGGGGCGGCTCACCGCGGAGCAGATGGACAATTTCCGCCAGGAAGTCGATGGCAAAGGGCTGTCTTCGTACCCGCATCCATGGCTGATGCCGGATTTCTGGCAGTTCCCGACCGTGTCGATGGGCCTGGGGCCGCTGATGGCGATCTACCAGGCGCGCTTCATGCGCTATATGAAAGACCGCAGCATCCTGCCGGCGCAGGGCCGCAAGGTGTGGGCGTTCATGGGCGACGGCGAGATGGACGAGCCGGAATCGCTGGGCGCGATTTCACTCGCCGGGCGCGAAAAGCTCGACAACCTGATTTTCGTCATCAACTGCAACCTGCAGCGGCTCGACGGACCGGTGCGCGGCAACGGCAAGATCATCCAGGAACTGGAGTCCGACTTCCGCGGCGCCGGCTGGAACGTGATCAAGGTGATCTGGGGCGGCTATTGGGACGAGCTGTTCATGCGCGATACCAAGGGCATACTCCTGAAGCGCATGGCGGAGTGCGTCGACGGCGAGTACCAAACGTTCAAGTCGAAGGACGGCGCTTACGTGCGCAAACATTTCTTCGGAAAATATCCCGAACTGCTCGAAATGGTCGCCACCATGTCGGACGACGACATCTGGCGTCTCAATCGCGGCGGTCACGACCCGTACAAAGTCTATGCCGCGTACGCGGCGGCGATGAAGCACACCGGCCAGCCCACCGTGATACTCGCCAAGACCATCAAGGGCTACGGCATGGGTGAAGCCGGCGAGTCGCAGAACATCACCCACCAGCAGAAAAAGATGGGCACGTCGTCGATCAAATCATTTCGCGACCGCTTCGGGATCCCGGTGCCGGACGACAAGCTGGAAGAAGTGCCGTACCTGACGTTCCCGGAAGGTTCGCCCGAGCTGAATTACATGCGCGAAAAGCGCGAGACGCTCGGCGGTTATCTGCCGGCGCGGCGGCGCAAGGCCGCAGCCCTCGAAGTGCCGGCATTGTCGGCGTTCGAAACTCTGCTCAAAGCGAGCGGCGCAGGGCGCGAATTATCGACGACCATGGCGTTCGTGCGCATACTCACGACCCTGGTGCGCGACAAGAAGATCGGCCAGTACGTGGTGCCCATTGTGCCCGATGAGTCACGGACGTTCGGCATGGAAGGCATGTTCCGCCAGCTCGGCATTTATTCGCACGTCGGCCAGCTCTACACGCCGCAGGACGCCGACCAGCTGATGTTCTACAAGGAAGATCAGAAGGGCCAGGTGCTGCAGGAAGGCATCAACGAGCCGGGCGCGATGTCGTCTTGGATCGCGGCGGCGACTGCGTACAGCACGCACGGCATTTCGATGATTCCCTTCTACATTTTTTATTCGATGTTCGGCTTCCAGCGCATCGGCGATCTCGCCTGGGCGGCTGGCGACATGCGCGCGCGCGGCTTTTTGCTGGGCGGTACCGCGGGGCGCACCACGCTGAACGGCGAAGGTCTGCAGCACGAAGACGGCCACAGCCATCTGCTGGCGGCGACCATCCCCAATTGCGTGGCCTACGACCCGACGTATGCGTACGAACTCGCGGTGATCATCCAGGACGGCCTGCGCCGCATGTATCAGGAGCAGGAAGACATTTATTACTACATCACCGTGATGAACGAGAATTACGAGCATCCGGCGATGCCCGAGGGCGTCGAGAAAGGCATCCTGAAAGGCATGTATCTGCTGCGCGAAGGCAAGGCGAAGAAGAACGCGCCCAAGGTGCAGTTGCTCGGCAGCGGCACCATTCTGCGCGAAGTCATCGCCGGCGCCGACATGCTGGAAAAAGACTTCGGCGTTGCCGCTGACATCTGGAGCGTCACCAGCTTCAACGAGCTGCGCCGCGACGGCCTCGACGTGCAGCGCTGGAACATGCTGCATCCGGAAGCCACGCCGCGCCTCTCGCATATCGAAATCTGCCTCAAGGACCGCGAAGGCCCGGTGATCGCGTCGACCGATTACATGAAAATGTTCGCCGACCAGGTGCGCGGCATGCTGCCCACGCATCATTTTCATGCGCTTGGCGCCGACGGCTTCGGGCGTTCGGACACGCGTGAAAAGCTGCGCGGCTTTTTCGAAGTCGACCGCAATTACGTCGCGGTCGCCGCGTTAAAGGCGCTGGCCGACATGGAACTGGTGCCGCGCAAGAAAGTCACCGAAGCGATCAAGAAGTACGGCATTGATCCCGAGAAACCGAACCCGACAACGGTGTAATTGCAGATGAGCCTCGTCGAAGTCAAAGTCCCCGATATCGGGGACTTCAAGAACATCCCGATCATCGAGATCCTGGTCAAGCCCGGCGACAGCGTCAAGGCTGAAGACCCGCTGATCGCGCTCGAGTCGGACAAGGCGACGTTGGAAGTGCCGGCGCCCAGTGCGGGCACGGTCAAAGAGATCAAGGTCAAGGTCGGCGACAAGGTGTCCGAGGGCACGCTGGTATTGATGCTCGACGCGGCGGCGCAACCTGCCGCGGCGGCAACGCCCGCACCACAACCGGCCGCTGCAGCACAACCCGTGGCCGCAGCACCGTCGCCAGCATCGGCTCCGCAGCCTGCTGCGCCGGCTTCAGCGCCTTCGGCGTCCTCAAGTCCTACTGCTTCGCTCGAGCCGATCGATGAAGCGAAATTGAAGCTCGTGCACGCAGGCCCGTCGGTGCGGGGCTTCGCGCGCGAGCTCGGCGCGGATCTCTCGAAAGTGACGGGCAGCGGTCCCAAGGGCCGCATCCTGCGTGAAGACGTGCAGGCTTACGTCAAGACCGAGCTGACGCGGCCGCGCGGCGGCAGCGGCGGCGGACTCGGCTTCAATCTCCTGCCCCTGCCGCAGGTCGATTTCGCCAAGTTCGGGCCAGTGCAGAAGCAGGCGCTGTCGCGCATCAAGAAACTGTCGGGTGCGAACCTGCACCGCAACTGGGTCGCGATCCCGCACGTCACGCAGCAGGACGAAGCCGATATCACCGAACTCGAAGCGTTCCGCAAATCGCAGTCCGATGCAGCGAAAAAAGAAGGCATACGCTTCACGCTGCTCGCTTTCCTGATGAAGGCGGCGGTGGTGGCGCTGAAGCAGTATCCGAACTTCAACGCATCGTTGTCGCCCGATGGCGAAAACCTGATATTGAAGCAGTATTTCAATATTGGCGTGGCGGTCGATACGCCGCTTGGCCTCGTCGTGCCCGTGATACGCGATGCCGACAAAAAAGGTTTGCTCGAACTTGCCAAGGAACTCGGCACCATCAGCAGCCGCATGCGCGACGGCAAAATCAACCCCACCGACCTGCAGGGCGGTTGCTTTTCGATTTCCAGCCTCGGCGGCCTCGGCGGCACTTATTTCACGCCCATCATCAACGCGCCTGAAGTCGCCATCCTCGGCGTCGGCAAGGCGGTCATAAAACCGGTGTGGGACGGCAAGCAATTTGCACCCCGGCTCATGCTGCCGCTGTCGCTCTCGTACGATCACCGCGTGGTCGACGGCGCGCAGGGTGCGCGCTTCATCGCCTATCTCTCCAGCGTGCTGTCGGATATCCGCCGTTTGGTCCTGTGACATGACAAGAGAGGCGAAAGGCGAGAGGCGAGAGGGGCAGACGCAGTTGGCGCGCGATTCGGCGGGTCTTCCGCCTCTCTCCTCTCTCCTCTCGCCTCTCCGGCTCGATTGACGCATGTCAATCGCGCCTATCGGCATTTTCGGCGGCACTTTCGATCCGATCCATTTCGGCCATTTGCGGCTGGCGCAGGAACTGGCCGAGTCCATGCACATGGCTGAAGTGCGGTTCATGCCGGGCGGCACGCCGCCGCATCGCGCGGTGCCGCAGGTCACGGCGGAGCAGCGGCTCGCCATGGCGCGGTTGGCGATCGATGGCAATCCGCTGTTCACCGTCGATGACCGCGAGGTAAGGCGCAGTGGCCCCGGTTATACCGTCGACAGCCTGATGGAAGTGCGGCAGGAGATCGGCCCCAAGCGTCCGCTATGTTTGCTGTTAGGGGCGGACGCGTTCCTGGAACTTGCCACGTGGCACCGCTGGCATGAGTTGTTCGCGCTGGCGCACGTCGTTGTCGCGCACCGGCCGGGCTTTCCGCCGGAGTCGTGGCCGGCGCGCATGCCGGAGCCGCTCGCGCGCGAATACGCGGCGCGCCAGCTTCACCAGCCGTTCGCCGTGCATTTGTCGCCGGCCGGCGGCATCGCGACGCAGGCGATAGCCGCGCTCGATATTTCGGCCTCGCTGATCCGCGACTCGCTCGCGCGCCGGGTCAGCCCGCGCTATTTGCTTCCGGATCCGGTTCTCGACTATATTCGAAGCCATGATCTTTACGTTACGCAGGAAGTGAATGAGGCTCGATAAACTGGCCAAGACCACCGTGGACGCGCTCGAGGACATCAAGGGACGCGACATTGTGGTATTCGATGTGCGCCGCATAACGGCACTGTTCGACAAGGTGATCGTCGTGAGCGGCGACTCGGCGCGGCAGAACAAGGCGCTCGCCAACAATGTGCAGGAAAAAGCAAAGGCGCTCGGCGCCACGGTGCATGGGGTCGAAGGCACCGACTCCGGCGAATGGGTGCTGGTCGATCTGGGTTCTATCGTCGTTCATATCATGCAGCCGGCGATACGCCTGCATTACAATCTCGAAGAACTGTGGGGCGCTGCGGCCGTCGTGCCCAGGAAGCGCGCGGCCAGTCGCGCGCGCTGAGCGCCATTTCCGCGCATGAAAATCCGCATCTTGGCGGTCGGCCACAAGATGCCGGCGTGGATCAACGCCGGGTTTGCCGAATATGCGCAACGCATGCCGCGGGAAGCGCGCATTGAACTGACCGAAATAAAGCCGGCCGCGCGCGCCGGCAGCGGTGAAAAGTCCACCCAGCAATGGCGCGCAGTCGAAGCGGAGCGCGTACGCGCAGCGCTGCCGGCGCGCAGCCACAAAGTCGTGCTCGACGAGCGCGGCAAGGCTTGGTCTACCGCTGAGCTCGCGCGCCACATCGAGCGCTGGAAGCAGGAGGGCGACGATGTCGCATTCATCATCGGCGGCGCCGACGGCACGGCGCGCGAGCTGCAGCAGGACGCCGACCTATTGCTGTCATTGTCGCCAATGACGCTGCCGCACGGACTTTGCCGCATCCTGCTCGCCGAGCAACTCTACCGCGCGGTGTCGCTGCTGGCAGGGCATCCATATCATAGGGAATGAGGGGAGAGACGATAGACGAGAGCCGGAAGATCGAAATTTCCCCCTTTCGTCTATCGCCCGGCGTCTATCCTGGTTTTCATGATGCGAAGCGACACCCGAATTTACCTTGCCTCGCGCAGCCCGCGGCGGCGTGAATTGCTGCAGCAGCTCGGCGTTGCCTTCGAGGAGTTGCAGGGCGCGGACGTTGACGAGACACCGCTCGCCGGTGAAGCACCGGACGCTTATGTCATGCGGCTCGCGCGCGCCAAGGCGGAGCTGGGTGCGCGGCAACTGACGGCGCGCAAGCTGCCGGCGCATCCGCTGCTCGCCGCTGATACGACGGTCGTGCTCGACGGCGGGATCATCGGCAAACCAGACGATGCGGAACATGCGCAACGCCTGTTGCGGCGCCTGTCCGGCAAAACACACCAGGTGTTGACCGCGGTGGCGGTCGCGCAACAAGACCACGTGGAAACTGCGTTGTCGGCCTCCGCGGTAGAGTTTCGCCCGCTGGAGGATGCTGAAATCCGCGACTATGTCGCCGGCGGCGAGCCGCTCGACAAGGCCGGGGCTTACGCGATTCAGGGTCACGCCGCGATATTTGTGCGCGCGTTGACCGGCAGTTATTCAGGCATCATGGGCCTGCCGCTCATCGAGACCGCCGAACTGCTGCGGCGTTTCGGCATCGCATCCAAATTTTAACGAGGCCCGCGTGACCGAAGAAGTCCTCATCAACGTTACGCCGCAGGAGACGCGCGTCGCCGTCGTCCAGCAGGGCGTGGTGCAGGAAGTGCAGGTCGAACGCGGGTCAGCGCGCGGGCTGGTCGGCAATGTCTGCATGGGCCGCGTGGTGCGCGTGCTGCCCGGCATGCAGTCCGCGTTTATCGACATCGGCGGCGCGCGCGCGGCCTTTCTGCATGTCGCCGACATCTGGGGGCAGGGGCACCGCCAGCAAGGCAGCGAGGCTAAGCCGATCGAGAAGCTGCTCGCGGAAGGGCAGAACCTGATGGTGCAGGTGGTGAAAGACCCGATCGGCACCAAGGGCGCGCGGCTTTCCACCCAGATCAGCATCGCCGGACGGCTGCTCGTCTACCTGCCGCAGGAATCCCACATCGGCATTTCGCAGCGCATCGGCGACGAGGGCGAACGTGTCCATCTGCGCGAGAAACTGCAGCAACTGCTGCCGCCCGAGACCACGGGCGGTTTCATCATACGCACCATGGCCGAGGCCGCGAGCGACCAGGAGTTTAGCGCCGACGTCGAATACCTGGGCAAGCTGTGGAAAGACATCCAGGCCAAGGCGAAGTCGGCGGCGCCGGCCGCACTGCTCTACCAGGATCTCAATCTCAGCCAGCGCGTGCTGCGCGATTTCGCCAATGAGGAAACCACGCGCATCCTGATCGACTCGCGCGAAACATTCCAGAAAGTCGAGGCGTTCGCGCTCGAGTTCATGCCGAACGTCGCCGCGAAACTCGAACATTACGCCGGTGAACGGCCGATCTTCGATCTCTACAGCGTGGAGGACGAAATCGAGAAAGCGCTGGCGCGCCGCGTCGACCTGAAGTCCGGCGGTTACCTGATCATCGACCAGACCGAAGCGCTGACCACGGTCGACGTGAATACCGGTGGCTTCGTCGGCGGGCGCAGCTTCGACGAGACGATATTCAAGACCAATCTCGAGGCCTCGCTGGTCATCGCGCGGCAGCTGCGGTTGCGCAACCTGGGCGGCATCATCATCATCGATTTCATCGACATGGACAGCGAAGAGCACAAGAACGCGGTGCTCAACGAATTCCGCAAGGCGCTCGCGCGCGACCGCACGCGGATGACGGTAAACGGTTTTACGCAGCTGGGCCTGGTGGAGATGACGCGCAAGCGCACGCGCGAGAGTCTCGCGCATGTGCTGTGTGAACCTTGTCCGGTATGCGAGGGGCGCGGTGAGCTGAAGACCGCGCAGACCGTGTGCTACCAGGTGCTGCGTGAACTCCTGCGTGAAGCGCGCCAGTTCGAGGCGCGCGAATTCCGCATTCTCGCGTCGCAGCACGTGATCGACATGTTTCTCGACGAAGAATCGCAAAACCTCGCCATGCTGTCGGATTTCATCGGCAAGCCGGTTTCTCTGCAGGTCGAGTCGCAGTACAACCAGGAGCAGTTCGATATCGTGCTGATGTAGCAGCAGTCACGGAGCAGCCATCATGTTCGAATCCGCAGAGCTTGGCCACAGCATCTCCGACCGCGAATATGACCGCGCGGAGCCCGGATTGCGCGAGGCGCTGCTCAAAGCGCAATACGACCTGCTCGGCAAAAAAAGCTTTCCGGTCATCATCGTCATCGGCGGTGTCGACGGCGCGGGCAAAGGCGAAACCGTCAACATCCTGAACGAATGGATGGATCCGCGCCACATCATCACCCACGCGTTTGGCGAGATGTCCGACGAAGAACGCGAGCGGCCGCGCATGTGGCGCTACTGGCGCGCGCTGCCGCCCAAAGGCCGCATCGGCATCCTGTTCGGCGCGTGGCACACCGAGCCGATCGTCAACCGCGTGCTCGGCCAGACCAATGACGCCCAGCTCGAGCTCGCGATGGAGGAAATCTCGCACTTCGAGCGCATGCTGGTCGATGAAGGCGCATTGATCCTCAAGTTCTGGTTTCACCTGTCGAAGCAGGCGCAGAAAAAACGCCTCAATGCGCTCGCCGCCGACCCCAAGACGCGCTGGCGCGTGACGGACGAGGAGTGGACGCGTTTCCGGCTTTACGACAAGTTTCGCAAGGTGTCGGAAAACGCGTTGCGTGAAACGAGCGCGGCCCACGCGCCATGGATCGTGATTGAGGGCGCGGACCCGAACTACCGTTACCTGACGGCCGGCCGCACGCTGCTCGATGCGGTAACCACGCGCATGACGGGTGCCCGGCCCCCCATCAGCCGGGCCGCCGCATTGCCGAAGCCGGCGCTCGACCGCCGCACCGTGCTTTCCGGCCTCGACTACGAAAAGCGGCTCCCGCGCGATGCATACCGGCGCAAGCTCGAAAAATACCAGGGGCAGCTCAATCTTTTATTGCGGCACAAAAAATTCCGCCGCAAGTCGCTGATCGTCGTGTTCGAAGGCGCCGACGCCGCGGGCAAGGGCGGCAGCATACGGCGCATCACGGGCGCGCTCGACGCGCGGCACTACAGGGTCATACCGACCGCGGCTCCCACCGAAGATGAACGCGCGCAACCCTATTTATGGCGGTTCTGGCGCAGCCTGCCGCGGCGCGGCCGCGCGACGATTTTCGACCGCTCATGGTACGGTCGCGTGCTGGTCGAGCGGGTCGAGAAATTGTGCGCGGAAGAAGACTGGATGCGCGCCTATCACGAGATCAATGATTTCGAGGAGCAGATGGTCGAGGCGGGCGGTATCGTGACCAAGTTCTGGCTCACCATCAGCAAGGACGAGCAGCTGAAGCGTTTTCGCGAACGCGAGAAGACGCCGTTCAAGAGTTTCAAGATCACCCCAGAAGACTGGCGCAACCGCAGGAAATGGGACGAGTACGAGCGCGCAGTGTGCGACATGGTGGAGCGCACCAGCAATGCGTCCGCGCCGTGGGTCCTGGTGCCGGCCAACGACAAATACTCGGCCCGCATTGCTATCCTGAAAACCCTTTGTGAGCGCATCGAAGCCGCGCTCTAGGTGTCGTGCTTCAGGTGTCGTTTAGCGCGCGGCGGCGCGCGGGCTCAGGCGACTTCCGGCAATGCCGGTTTTGCGGCAGGCTTCACGGCAGACGCTTCGCCGTCGAGGCTGGTCTTGATGCCGGTCAGCACGCGCGCCTGGTCCTGTAAAGCAACCTGCAGCTTTTGCAGGTGCTTCATGCGGTCCTCGACCGAGCTGATGTTGTCGCGGATTTTCTTGAAGTTGTCGATGCGCTTGGCAAGCACTTTTTCGTGCTCCTTGATCTGCAGGTTGAGCGGACTCAACGCCGACTTCAGCCACGTCTCGGCGTCGAGCCGCGTCATCTCGAAAATCTGGCGCGCTTCGCCGACCAGGCTTTCATAAAACCGCTTGACCAGGAAATCCTTGTACTTGGCCATGTTGACCGGGTCATGGCAGAACTGGCTGGCCGTTTGCTGCATGCCGGTCATGGTCAGCGTGTGCTTTTCGAGGTTGAGCGCCGGCGGTGAGAGGCGCGCGAACCCGAATTTCTCGTGAAAGTGGGCGTAGGTCGCGTCGACGAGGTTTTTGATCTGGTTGGCGAAATTGAGTATTTTCGCCGACACCCCGGTGAAGTGCTGGAACAGCGCCTGCATGTTTTTCCACAGCCCGGCCGTCGTCCACGCGTCTTCGATGAACTTGCGGTCCTTGTTGACGATATCGTCGAGGCGGTCGTCGTCGAGTTGCTTTAACAGCGTCGCGCCCTGGTTGGTCACGGTGTTGAACGTGTTGCGGAAGGTCTGAATGGTGTCCTGGTAATTTTTACGGTCGACTTCAAGGCGCGCCACCATCGCCTGCGCCATGCTGCGGCTCTTGCCGGACATCGCGGCGAGTTCTTTCAGTTCCGTTTCGGTGGCGGACAGCTGGTTGGCGACGGCGACGCGCGAAGCATCGACCATGCTGCCGATTTCGCGCTGTACCGCGGCGCGCATGATTTCCTGCTTGGCGGGAATGATTTCGGAGGCGAGCAGGTATTCGAGCTGTTCGATGCCGGTGCGCGCCAGCAATGTATGGTCGCCGCGCACGCGCGCGAGCAGCGCTTTTTGCGCGGAAATTGCCATCACGTGGGTGCGCGGTAATGCGAGCAGTGTCGCGGTCTGTTCGAGCTGGCGCTCGACGTCGACGGCGATTTCGGCGTCGGTTTTAAGGTCGTCCCACATGAGGTCGATCTTGTTCAGCACCGCGATGCGGCGCGTGGCCGCCGGCTGCACGTATTTCTGCCACACGTCGAGATCGGACTTGGTGACGCCGGTGTCCATGGCGAGCAGGAACAGCACGGCATGCGCGTTCGGGATCATCGACAGCGTGAGTTCGGGCTCGGTGCCGAGCGCGTTGAGGCCCGGCGTGTCGAGCACGATCAGGCCGCTTTTCAGGAGCGGGTGCGGATAACTGATCATGGCGTGGCGCCACGCGGGGATTTCCACCTTGTCGCCGTCTTTTTTCAACATGGTCGAAATCATCGGATCGTTGTCGTCCCACAGGCCGAGCGTGCGCGCCTCGTCGATGCTGACCATTTTGACTTCGACCAGGTGTTTCATCGCCTCGGCCATGTCTTCGCGCGAATCGACATTCAGCCGCACCTTGATCCACTCGACCTGCTGGCGTTTGAGCGCGCTGACGGTTTCCTGCCGCTTGCGCGTCTCGATCGGCAAGAGGCGCATGTACGGTTCTTCTGCCGCGTCGTAAAAGATCTCGGTCGGGCACATGGTGGTGCGGCCGACGTTCGACGGCAGCAGGCGCTGCTTGAAGTCGGAGAAGAACATGGCGTTGATGAGTTCGGTCTTGCCGCGCGAAAACTCGGCGAGAAATGCCAGCGTCATGCGGTCGTTGCGCAGGCTCTCGATCAAATCATAGATGCGCAGCGACTGCTGGATGTCGGCATAGCCGTTGGTATCGAGCCAGGCCTTGTAGGACTCGATCCCTGAAATCATCTGGTCGCGCCACTCTTGATAGTGGGCGACTTCTTTTTCGAGTTGACTCGTCATAATTGGGCAAAAATCGCGAGCGCTATCCGTTCTGGCGACCAGGGTCGGGAAAAGCCAAACCTTTTCAGGCGCTTATGCTCACCGCGCGACATGATAACCCGGTTCGGGCGGCACGCATGCCCGGCACGGGGGAAGGCTTGGGCGGGACTGACCGCGATTACCCCGACAGCGCCGGTTTGGCCGCGCCCGCAGGCTTGCCGGCCGGCGGCGCGGTCAGCGCGAGATTGGAGCGCAACTGGTCGAGGTGTTCGCCCTGTTTCTTCAGCGCCTGGCGCTGGGCATCAAGGGTCTTGATGCGTTCCTGCACGGAGGTCTGGTTGTCTTTCAGGTCGCGCAGGTTTTCGACGCGTTTCAGCATCAGTTTCTGGCGTTCCATGATCTGGCCGTTCAAGGGGCCCAGCGCGCCGCGCAGCCAGTGCTCGGTGTCGAGCCGCGTCAACTCGAACGTCTGGCGCGCCTCTTCGACCAGCCCGTCGTAGAACTTCTTGACCAGGAAATCCTTGTAGGTCGCGATGTTGATCGGGTCGTGGCAGAACGCGCGCGCGTTGGCTTCGAGCGCACGCATGGAGTCGAGGTGCTTTTCGAGCGTCAGCGGCGGCGGGCTCAGTTTGGCGAGCCCGAAGTTTTCGTGAAACTGCTGGTAGATGCCTTCGACGGCTGCGCGCAGCTTGACCGCGTAATTGAGTATTTTCTCAACCTGGGTGGTGAAATAGCCGAACAGCCCCTGGATGCTTTTCCACATGCCGGCCGTGGTCCACGCGCCCTGGATGAATTCGCGGTCATGGGAGAGAATTGCCTCGATGCGGTCGTCGTGCAGGGTGGCGAGCAGCTCCTGGCCCTTGGCCGTCAGGTCGGAGTAAGTGACGTTGAACGCGGCCACGCTTTTCTGATAGTTTTTGCGCTCGGCCTCCAGGCGCGTCAGCATGTCCTGCGCAACGCTCTGGTTCTTGCCCGAGGTCGAAGTCAGATCCTGCATTTCCTTGATGGTCGCGATGAACCGCGCCGCTACAGCCTGACGCGCCGATTGCACCAGCGGGCCGATTTCCTTTGCCACGGCCGCCAGCAGCAGGGCCTGGCGTTCCGGCACCAGCTTTTCGGCATGCATTTTTTCGAGTCTGGAGAAGCCCGTTTCCGCGTCGGCGGCGTCGGTATGCGCGAGCCGTGCGGCCACGGCCTCTTTGATCGGGAGCGACAGCACGTTGGACGCCGGTATGCCGAACGCCTGCACCACTGCGGCTTCAGCCGTCGCGTCGGCGCCCGAACCACTGTCCAGCACCGTGAATTTATGCGCCTGCGAGTTTTGCACGAACTGTTTCCACACGTCCCGTGCAGCCGGCGTCAGTTCGCGGCCGAGCACCATCAAGAGCGATTGCGCGCTAGCGGCGATGCGCATGGCGACTTCTGGTTCCGCGGCCAGCATTTGCGAGCCGGGGCTGTAGAGGGCGATCAGGCCGCTTTTCAGCATCGGGTGGGGCAGGTTGATCAGCGCGTAGCGCCACGCCGGGATCATGACGGCGTCACCGCTGCGTTCGACGTTGGTGAGCGTCAGCGATTTCGCTTCGTCGACGCTGACGGCGCGCGACTCCATCAGGCTGCGCGTGGCTTCCGCGATGGATTCGGGCGATTCCGGATTCAGCCGCATCGTTATCCAGTCGACCGGGCTGCGCCGCAGGGTGGCGATGCTGTCTTCGCGCTTGCGCGTTTCCATCGGCAGCACGCGCACGTACGGCGACTCGCTGGGGTCGTGGAAGATCTCGGTGGCGCACAGGAATTCGCAGCCCGGGCCCAGCGGCAGCAGGCCGCCGGGCATATCGGCGAACAGCAACGCGTTGATCAGCCCGATCTTGTCTTCCGCCGACTCGCCCATGAACGCGAGGCGTATGCGGTCGTTGCGCAGGCCTTCGACGAGGTCGTAGATGCGCAGCGTCTGCTCGATGTCGGCCTGGCCGTACGAATCCTGCCAAACGCGGAACTCGTCGATCGAGGCGACCAGTTTTTCGCGCCAGGAAGTGAACTGGGCTATGCGTTGTTCGAGTTGGTTTGGCATGCGGCGTCTACGCTTGCAAGTAAGGCCATTATCGCGGACCCGGCTTCGTTCAGCTCAACGATTTTGCGCCGGCCACGCGCACCTTGTCTGATTTTTATATCCCTGACAGGCAGCTTAAACCATTGATGTAAAAAGTCAATCAACGCAAAATTCGCCTTGTCGTCGACGGCCGGCGCCGCCACTTTCACTTTCAACGCGTCACCGTAACGCCCGGCCACGGCGCTGGCCCGCGCGTTGGGCTGGATGTGCAGGGTCAGGGTGGCCCGGCGCAGTTCCGGGTCGTAGCGGTACCAGCTCACTGGGGAGGCGGCGCGCCTAAAGCAGGCGCCCGACCGTCTTTTCCAGCCAGAGCAGGGGGACCGCGATCAGGAGCTGGCAGATAAGCAACACGATCAATGGCGACAGGTCGACGTTGGCGACCGTCGGCACTACCTTCTGCAACGGCCGCAGGAAGGGACGCGTTACGACGGTGAGCACCGGCGCCAGCGCGCTGTGCGGGTTGACCCAGCTCAGCACCGCCTGGAGGACGACGGCGATCATCACCACGTAGACCGCGAGCCGCGCGATGTCGATGGCGGCGAGTGCGGCGACCGCGGCCAGCGCAACACCGGCGGCCGAGCCCAGTTCGTAGCCCTTGATCTGCAGCACCAGCCACAGCTGCAGCGCCGCTACCAGCCACGCCACGACGAGCGTTGCAAGGTCTAGCCCCCACCAGCCGGGAATCACACGGCGCGCCGGCAGCACGATGAAATTGGTAAGCGCCGCCAGGAATTCGGACAGCTGGTTGCGCGCCGGCGCACGCAGCCATTGCAGGACGAACCGCAGCAGCAATGCCAGCACGAACAGGTCGCCGACCGTCGTCAGCAGGAAAATCAGGGTTTGCGCCACCACGAGTTTAGTCTTTGCCCAATTCGATACCGAGTTCGCGGCTGCGCTCGTTGGCAGCTTTAACGGCGCCTACGATCGCCTCTTTAACGCGCGCGGTCTGCATGCTGGCGAGCGCGGCCGCGGTGGTGCCGCCTTTCGACGTGACGCGTGCGCGCAGGGTCGCGGCGTCTTCGGGGCTTTCGGCGGCGAGTTTTACCGCGCCGGCAAAGGTTTCGATGGCGAGGCGGCGCGCGGCGTCCGGCGCGAGCCCGAGATCGAGCGCTGCCTGCTGCAACGCTTCGATGAAATAAAACACGTAGGCCGGTCCGCTGCCAGAGACCGCGGTGATGGCGTCAAGTTGCTCTTCGCTCTGGACGATGAGCGTGGTGCCGACCGCGCCAAGGACGGCTTCGGCTCTCGCGGCGTCCTCTTTGGTTGCGCCGGGCATCGCATATAGACCAGTGCAACCCGCGCCAACCAGCGCCGGCGTGTTGGGCATGGCGCGCACGATCCGCGAATAACCGCCGAGCCAGCGCGCGAGATCGGTGCCGCGGATGCCGGCGGCGATGCTGATGATGAGTTGCTGCTTGATGTGGGGGCGCAATGCGGTGGCGACTTCACGCATGTTCTGCGGCTTGATCGCGAGCACTACGCAATCGCCGGCGACTGCTGCCGCGTCGATGCGCTCGCAGGTGGCGACTGAATATTGCTGCGCGAGTTTGGCGCGCGCCGTGGCGTCGATTTCGACGACGCGCAGCGCATCCGCGGCATAGCCTTTCTTGAGCAGGCCGCCGATGATGGCGTTCGCCATGTTGCCGCCGCCGATGAAGGTGATGTTCATTTTCGGGTGATGGGCAATGGGTAATGGGTAATGGGTGATGGGTGATGGGTGATGGGGAATCGAAAATGCGCTGAGCAGGGATTTTACCCTTTACTTATTGCGCATCGCTCATTGCCGTTGTCCAAATATCGCGGTGCCGACGCGCACCAGCGTGGCACCCTCCGCAATCGCCGCTTCGAGGTCGGCCGACATGCCCATCGACAGCGTGTCGAGCGCAACGCCAGCCGTCGCCAATTGTTCCTTGAGCTTACGCAACTCGGCGAAATAACGGCGCTGTTGCGCCGGGTCATCGCTTGCCGGCGGGATCGTCATCAGTCCGCGCAGTTTCAATCGGGGCAGCGCCGCGATCGCGCGTGCGAGCGCGGGCGCATCGGCGGGCGCGACGCCGCTCTTGGTATTTTCATCGCCGATGTTGATTTGTATGCAGACCTGCAGGGGCGCCAGCGCGTCGGGACGCGCCGCTGACAGTCGTTCCGCGATTTTGGCGCGATCGACGCTGTGCACCCAGGCAAAGTTTTCCGCGATCTGGCGCGTCTTGTTGCTCTGGATCGGACCGATAAAGTGCCACTCCAGTCCGAGGCTCGCCAGCGCGACGATCTTGTCTACCGCCTCCTGCACGTAGTTTTCGCCGAAAACACGCTGCCCGCATGCGTGCGCGGCAGCAACGGCGTCGGCGCCGAACGTTTTACTGACGGCGATGAGCCCGACTGCGGCAGGATCGCGTCCGCAAGCGCGCGCGGCGTCGGCAACGCGCTGTCTTACGGCTTGCATGTTGAACCCGATTGTGGCCATAATTTCGTGCAAATTGAGCGATTTATTCCGAATGATGCCGCGTCGCAGCATACGCGTTGTGCTTACCCAATTGCGGTAACCAGGAAATTATAATGGACATCTCCGAACTGCTCGCGTTTGTCGTCAAGAACAAGGCCTCCGACTTGCACCTGTCATCCGGGTTGCCGCCGATGATCCGCGTGCACGGCGACATCCGGCGCATCAACCTGCCGGCGATGGAGCACAAAGACGTTCACGGCATGGTGTACGACATCATGAACGACGGCCAGCGCAAATTCTACGAAGAAAATCTCGAGTGCGATTTCTCGTTTGCGATTCCCAATCTGGCGCGCTTCCGCGTCAACGCGTTCGTCCAGCAGCGGGGCGCTGCCGCCGTCATGCGGACCATCCCGTCCAAGATCCTGTCGCTCGAGGATTTGAAGGCGCCGAAGATTTTCGGCGAAATTGCCGACCAGCCGCGCGGCATGGTGCTGGTCACGGGGCCGACCGGCTCCGGCAAGTCGACCACGCTGGCGGCGATGGTCAACCACAAGAACGAAACCGAAATGGGCCACATCCTTACCGTCGAGGACCCGATCGAGTTCGTGCACGAATCCAAGAAGTGCCTGATCAACCAGCGCGAAGTAGGGCCGCATACGCTGTCGTTCGCCAACGCGCTGCGGTCGGCGCTGCGCGAAGATCCGGACGTCATCCTGGTCGGCGAAATGCGCGACCTGGAAACCATCCGCCTGGCGATGACTGCTGCTGAAACCGGCCACTTGGTGTTCGGCACGCTGCACACGAGTTCGGCCGCCAAGACCATCGACCGTATCATCGACGTGTTCCCGGCGGAGGAAAAGGAAATGATCCGCGCCATGTTGTCGGAAAGCTTGCGGGCGGTGATATCGCAGGCGCTGCTCAAAACCAAGGACGGCAGCGGACGCGCCGCGGTGCACGAGATCATGATCTGCACGCCGGCGATCAGAAACCTGATACGCGAAGCCAAGGTCGCGCAGATGTATTCGGCGATCCAGACCGGCCAGTCGTTCGGCATGCAGACGCTCGACCAGAATCTGCTGGAGTTCGTCAAGCGCAACATCATATCGGTCGATGAGGCGCGCGGCAAAGCCATGAACAAAGACAACTTCAAGTAAGACCCGCCGTTTCTGCGGCGGTGAACGCTCAATGCCAAACGGGAGTGCGTAATGGATCGTGACCAGTCAGTACAGTTCATGCACAATTTACTGCGCGCGATGCTCAGCAAAAAAGCGTCCGACTTGTTCATCACCGCGGGTTTTCCGCCCGCGTTCAAGATCGACGGCAAGATGACGCCGGTATCCAACCAGACGCTGACGCCGCAGCACACCGCGGACCTTGCACGCGCCATGATGAACGACAAGCAGGCGACCGAGTTCGAAGAAACCAAGGAATGCAATTTCGCGGTGGCCCCCGCCGGCATCGGCCGCTTCCGCGTGAATTGCTTCATACAGATGCAGCGCGTCGGCATGGTGATGCGCACCATCACCACCACGATTCCGAAATTCGACGATTTGAAACTGCCGCCGGTCCTGAAAGACGTCATCATGAGCAAGCGCGGGCTCATCATCTTCGTCGGCGGCACCGGCTCGGGTAAATCCACTTCGCTGGCGGCGATGATCGGCTACCGCAACGAGAACAGTTACGGTCATATCATCACGATCGAGGATCCGGTCGAGTATGTGCACGACCACAAGAACTGCCTCATCACACAGCGCGAAGTCGGCGTCGATACATTGTCGTGGGAGCACGCGCTGCACAATACGTTGCGGCAGGCGCCCGACGTCATCCTGATCGGCGAGATCCGCTCGCGTGAAACGATGGAGCACGCGGTGGCATTCGCAGAAACCGGCCACTTGGCGATGGGCACACTGCACGCCAACAGCGCCAACCAGGCCCTCGACCGCATCATCAACTTCTTCCCGGCAGAGCGCAAAGCCCAGTTGCTGATGGACTTGTCGCTCAACATCCGCGCGCTGATTTCGCAGCGCCTGATTCCGACCAAGGAGGGCAAGGGCCGGCGCGCGGCGATTGAAATCCTGCTTAATTCGCCGTTGATCCAGGACCAGATTTTCAAGGGTGACGTGCACGAGATCAAGGGCACGATGGCGAAGTCGCGCGAAATGGGCATGCAGACGTTCGACCAGGCGCTGTTCGATCTCTACGAGTCGGGCGACATCAGCTACGAAGACGCGCTGCGCAACGCCGACTCCGTCAACGAACTGCGGCTCAACATCAAACTGAACGGCAAAGAGTCCAAAGACAAGGACGTCATGTCCGGCATCGAGCACCTGAACATTGTGTGATGCCGGGCGCGTTGCGCCGGGTCGAATCCGCGCCGGTTGAACAGCGGTTAGCCGTCTGTTCAAACCGGCGGTTTTATTTATGACTCTTCCCGTAGAGTTGCACAGCCTCATCATCAGCGCGCTGGTGGTCAGCGTGGCCTATATCATATTCGGCATCTCGGCGTTCGGCGCCGCGCTGTTCACGGCCCCCGCGCTTGCTTACCTTTTTCCGCTCGATTTCGCGCTCCCGGTTTGCGTCCTGCTCGACGTTTCGGCCTCGATCGCGATCGGCACGCGCTTCTCGCGCGAGGCCGACAAGCAGGAACTCATCTGGCTGGCGCCCGCGTCATTGGTCGGCGCGGTGCTTGGCGTGACTTTGCTGGTGAGCCTGCCGCGGCAGGCAACGCTCATTTCGCTCGGTGTGTTTCTGCTGGCTTACGGTGTTTACATGCTGCGCCAGAACACGGTCGCCAGTTACATCAGCCGGCGCTGGGCGCCGGTCGCGGGGTTTGTCGGCGGCGCGATGGGCACTCTGTTCGGCATCGGCGCGCCGCCTTATGCGATTTATCTCTCGCGGCGGCTCACCGACAAGAATGCGCTGCGCGCGACGCTTTCCAACATGGTGCTGCTCTCGACTTCGATACGCGCGCTGGTTTTCCTGGCAGGCGGGCTGATGCTGATGGACCGCCTCATCACGTTCGCGATCCTGCTGCCGTTCGCGCTCGCCGGCCTGTGGCTGGGCAACCGCATCCACGGCCGCATTTCGCGCGACCAGGTGGCGCGCGTGATGAGCGGCGTGCTGATGCTGATCGGGATTTCTCTCGTCGTGCGCGCGCTCACGCAATAAGCGTCACGCCTCTTTGCCGGCAAGCGCTTTCTCGATGCGCCGGGGTAGCAGGAAGAAAACCAGGTCAGAATCCGTTGACGATGGGGGCGGCGACATAGAGGATTGTTGCCGCAACAATGCCACGAAACTGGGATGCTGAACCAGTAGCGCCATGCGAGGACGACATAGCTGCCCAGTAAAAGCAGGCCGACGCCAAGCAGGTATGGCGACGCGAACAGGAGCGCGCCGTGTGCGAGCGTGATCATTTGGTTTGTACCGTCAAGACTTGATCTCGATCGCAGGCTTCACTTTGCGCATGCCGCCGGCGACGAGTTTGTATTCGAGCAGGCGGCATTCGAGCGCGCCGTTGAAGAGGACGGTGCGTTTTGACGCGGATAGCCGGATCAACTTCGGCAACTGGGGGTCGCCGGTAAAGATGTAGGCGCGCCAGCCGCTGAAGCGCTGTTTGAGCGCGTCGCCCAGCTTGGGATAGAGCTCCGCGAGTTCGTGTGCTTCGGCCAGCCGCACGCCGTATGGCGGGTTGGTGACGATGACGCCGCTGGTGGCGGGAGCGGGGATTTCGAGCACATTGGCCTGTTTCAATTGAATCTGATTCTGCAGGCCCGCCGCTTCGATGTTGGCACGCGCGTTTTTGAGCTCGTCGCCGTAAAGGTCGCTGCCGTATATCGGCAGCGCGCCGTTGCGCGGGCTTTCTTTCGCTTTCGCTGCCTGTCGCAATACATCCCATTGCTCGCGGTCAAAATTTTTCAGCTTTTCGAAGCCGAAGGAGCGTTGCGCGCCGGGCGCGATATTGAGCGCGAGGAGGGCCGCTTCGATCACGAGCGTGCCGCTGCCGCACATCGGGTCGAGCAGGGCCTCGGGCGGCGTCCAGCCGGAAAGCCGCAGAATGCCGGCGGCGAGGTTTTCGCGCAAAGGTGCTTCGCCCGTCGTGGTGCGGTAGCCGCGCTTGAAAAGCGGCTCGCCGGACGTATCGATATACAGCGTCAGCTGGTCCGCTGTCAGAAAAGCGTGGATGCGCACGTCGGGAGTTGTTGTGTTGACGTTCGGACGCTCGCCACCCTTCGCGCGGAACGCGTCGCACA
>CAMBSS010000053.1 GCA_945870465.1 Bordetella parapertussis
CAGATCCTGCATCACGGCGCCACGGTGTTCAACGACTCGATTGCCGCGCTGAAACAGTTCCAGGGCGGCCGCATGATGCTCCTCGGCCTCAAGCGGCCGCCGCCACACGCCGAGATCGCATCTGTAGACGGCGTGGCGCGCGTCGAAGCGGCCGACGGTCTGCTGCGCGTCGTCTTTGCGGAAGGCGCCGACCCGACCGACGAACTGGTGCGGCGCGCGGTGGAAAAATCGTGGGGCCTGTATCAGCTCACCCCGGCGCAAGCCAGCCTCGAAGACGTATTCGGCAGCCTGACGCGCAAGGAGGAACAAGCATGAGAGACGCCGGGCGAGAGACGAGAGGCGAAACGTCTGTTGCGCGGCATCGATCCCGTCTCTCGTCTCTCGTCTTTCGCCTCGCGTCTTTCCTTTCATCCAACGGCTAATTTATGATCTTTACCATCGCAGGCAAGGAACTGAAATTGCTTTTCGCGTCGCCGCTCGCCTGGGTGATGCTCACCTTCGTGCAAATCATGCTCGCGTTCGGCTTTCTGAAGCGCATCGATGACTTCATGGCGTTCCAGCCGCGTCTCGTGCAGATGCCGAATCCGCCGGGCATCACCGAACTCGTGGCAGCACCCGTGTTTGCGACGCTGGCGATCATTTTTCTGTTCGCGATCCCGCTGCTCGCGATGCGGCTGATCGCCGAGGAGAGACGCAATCAAACCCTCGTACTACTGCTCTCGGCACCCATCTCGATGACCGAAATCGCGCTCGGTAAATTCCTCGGCCTGATGACTTTCCTGTGGCTGCTGGTCGGCTTGGCTGCCCTGATGTCGCTGACGCTGCTGCTGGGCGGACGCCTCGATTTCGGCCTGCTCGCCAGCATCATCCTCGGCCTGTCGCTGCTCGCCGCGTGCTTTGCCGCGGTCTCGCTCTACGCTTCGAGCGTCACGGCGCAGCCGTTCGTCGCCGCGATCATCGCCTTCGGCCTGCTGCTCGGCATGCTGCTCGCCGGCGAGACCGCGGCAGACGGGTTGCGCGGCCGCGGCTGGACGGTGCCGGCGGAACTTGCACAGGTGCTCTCGCCGCTCAAGAATTTCGAGTCTTTCGCCAAGGGCGTGCTCGACAGCTACAACATCGTGTGCATGCTGCTGCTGATCGCAGCGTTCCTTGTCCTCACCATACGCCGCCTCGACGCCGTGCGGCTGCGCGGGTAATCGCATGCAAGTCACCCCGAAACTGCGCACGCACATGCTGATCCAGAACGGCGTGTTCGTCGTGCTGCTGGTGGTTTTTGCGACGCTCGTCGCGTTCTTCGCGCGCGAATACCGCGGCGACTACGATCTCACGCAGAATTCGCGCAATACGCTGTCGCAGCAAACGCGCGATGCGCTGACCAAGCTCGGCGCGCCGGTCAAGGTGACGGTGTTTGCGACGCGCCAGGACGACGTGCGCAAACCGGTGCAGGAATTTTTTGCGCCGTATCAGCGCGCGAAGCCGGACTTTACCGTGACGCTGGTCGATCCGCGCGAAGAACCCAAGCTCGCACAGGCGGCGGGCATCCGCGTCGACGGTGAAGCGATCGTCGAGTTCGGCGGGAAAAAAGCCAACCTGGCGCCCGCCGAATACAATGAGCAGTCGCTGGTCAACGCGCTGATGCGGCTGGCGCGCTCGGGCGAGCGCCTGGTGATGAACCTCGAAGGCCATGGCGAGCGCCGGCTGAACGGCCCGGCCAACCATGATCTCGGCGAATTCGGCAAACAGCTCGCGGCCAAGGGCATCAAGACCAACAGCCTGAACCTGGCGGTCGCGCAGGAAGTGCCGGCAAACACCAGCACGCTGCTGATCGCCAACCCGCAAGTCGACTTGCAGCCCGTCGAGGTGCAGAAGATCAAACAGTACCTGCAAAAAGGCGGCAACCTGCTGTGGCTGATCGACACCGAGCCGCTGCGCGGCCTGCAGCCGGTCGCCGAACTGCTCGGGCTCACCCTCGGACCCGGCACGGTGGTCGACCCCGACGCCGCGCGCCTGAACGCATCGCCGACGGTGGCGATCTCCGCCAGCTACGGGCGCCACGCCATTACCGACAGTTTCCGTCTCAATACGATATTCCCGTTCGCGCGCCAGATCGGCGTGACGGAAGGCGGCGACTGGAAGATCGCGCGCCTGGTCGACGTCGCGCCGCGCGGCTGGGTGAAAATGGGCAAACTCAACGGCCCTCTCGCCTTCGACAAAGCGCGCGACCTGCCCGGCCCCGTCACTATCGCGGTCGCGCTGGAGCGCAACACCAACGACCGCAGCCAGCGCGTGGTGGTGATTGGCAACGGCCATTTCGTGAGCAACGAGTTTCTCGGCAATGGCGGCAATCTCGCGCTGGCCACCAACGCGATCAACTGGCTCGCCGGCGACGATGCGCTGATCACGATCCAGCCGCGCCCGGCGCGCGACAGCAGCCTCGAACTCGGACGCGGCGCGCAGTACGTGATCCTGTTCGGCTTCCTGATTTTCCTGCCGCTCGCTTTTGTCAGCACCGGCATATTGATCTGGTGGCGGCGCCGCAAATCATGAACGGCAGGTCCCGGCTGAACCTGGCGCTGCTGCTGGTGGTAGTGGCGCTCGCGACCTTCGCGTATTACAAGCCGCAAAAAAGCGAACCCGCGCACAAGCTGTCGGCGATCAAGGCCGCAGATGCGACCGCCATCAGGATCGAAATCGCCGGTGGCCCGCCGATTGTGCTCGCGCGCACCGGGACAGCATGGAACATAACGGCGCCACTGTCCGCGCGCGCCGACAGCTTCCAGGTGCTGCGTCTGCTCGAAATCGTCGACGCGACCACCAAGGACCGTTATCCGGCGACCGGGCTCGCGCGCTACGAATTGAACGAGCCGCACGCGCGCGTCACCGTCAATCAACAGACGTTCGGCTTTGGCGCAATCAATGAGATGAGCCGCGAGCAGTACGTGCTGACGCAGGACGGCATCTACCCGGTCTCGTTGCGCTACGGCACCCTGCTGCCAAAAAGCGTCATGCAGCTTGTCGGCCGGCAACTGTTCGCGGCGGACGAAGCACCCATCGCCTTCGGCTTCACTGACTTCAAACTCGCGCAGGAAGACGGCAAGTGGAAATTCACGCCGCCGGCAGCCGATCTGAGCGCCGACGACATCAACCGCTGGGTCGACGAATGGCGGCTGGCGACGGCACTTGCGATGCTGCCTGCCAGCAAACGCAAGCCGCTGGCAACGGTCAGCATCAAGCTCAAAGCCGGCAACGAAATCTCGGTCGCGGTTTTACAACGCGAGCCACAACTCGTCGTCGCGCGCAGCGACCAGCCGTACGAATACCAGCTTTCCGCAGAAGCGGCGAAACGGCTGCTCGCGCCGCCGGCCGCCGCACCCACGCCCACGCCCGCCAAGTAGTCATGCCGGAACTGCCGGAAGTCGAAACCACGCGGCGTGGCCTTGAACCGCTGGTGCGCGGCGCGACCGTCGCCGCCGTGGTTGTGCGCAACCGCGCGCTGCGCCAGCCGGTGACGCGCAATCTTGCCGGCATACTCACAGGGCGCCGCATCGACCAACTCGAACGCCGGGCGAAATACCTGCTGTTCCGCGCCGGCGACGGCACGTTGATCGTGCACCTCGGCATGTCGGGCCGCCTGTGGGTGGTCGACGCGGACACGCCGCCGGCAACCCACGACCATTTCGATCTCGCGCTCGCCAACGGCCGCACCGTGCGGTTCCGCGATCCGCGCCGCTTCGGGCTCGTGCTGTGGCATGCGGGCGACCCGCTCGCCCACAAGCTCTTGCGCGACATCGGCCCGGAACCGCTCACCGCCGCACTCAGCGCGCAATGGCTCTATGACGAAACACGCGCACGCAGCGGCGCGATCAAGAACGCGCTGATGGACAGTCATTTGATCGCCGGCGTGGGCAACATCTACGCGAGCGAAGCATTGTTTCGCGCGCGTATCAATCCCAAACTGCCCGCGCGCAAAATCGGGCTCGCGCGCTATGCTGTGCTGGTCGACAAAATCAGGGAGACCCTCGCCGAGGCGATCGAAGCAGGCGGTTCCAGTTTGCGCGACTACGTGAACTCCGCGGGCGAGGCGGGATATTTCCAGAATAATTTTTTCGTCTACGGCCGCGAAGGTGCAGCCTGTCTTGTATGCAAGACGCCGATACGCGGCCTGGTGCAGGGCCAGCGCTCGACTTTCTATTGCCCGCGCTGCCAGCGTTAACGGCCGAGAGACGCCGGGCGAGAGACGAGAGGCGGGAAAAGCTATAGGTTCTTACGCCTCTCGTCTCTCGCCCAGCGTCTCTCCTCTTTTTTGTCTCTCGCCTCTCCCCTCTCGCCTCACCCCTTACCAGCCGTTTGGCTGGTAAGGCGCAGGTACTTGTCGTGCAGTTGCTCGTGGGTTTCCACATTACGCGGATCGTTCGGGATGCAATCGACCGGGCACACGATGCGGCACTGCGGCGTGTCGTAATGGCCCACGCATTCGGTGCAGAGCTTGGGATCGATCTCGTAGATTTCCTCGCCGGCGGCGATCGCGCCATTCGGGCACTCGGGCTCGCAGACGTCGCAATTGATGCATTCGTCGGTGATGATCAGCGCCATGCAAGAAGTCTCAAGACTTGCCGCCGAGGGAGGCAATCTTCTTTTTCAAGCACTGCTCCACGTGCGGCGTGACGAAGTTCGAGACGTTGCCGCCGAGCACCGAAATCTCGCGCACCAGAGTCGCTGAGATGAACATGAACTGCGCGGACGGCGTCATAAATATCGATTCGACGTCCGGAAACAGGTTGCGGTTCATGCCGGCGAGTTGGAATTCATAATCAAAGTCGGAGACCGCGCGCACGCCGCGCATCACGATCCTGGCATCGTGTTTTTGCGCGAAATCCATGAGCAGACCGGAAAATCCCGTCACGCTCACGTTTTTGTATTCGGCAACCGTGTGCTTCGCCATCTCGACACGCTCGTCAAGGGTAAAGAACGGGCGCTTGCTGCGGCTGTCGGCGACCGCAAGTATGACTTCATCAAACATGCCCGCGGCACGGCGCACCAGATCGTGGTGGCCGAGCGTAATCGGATCGAACGTTCCCGGGTATACAGCTTTAAGCGTCATGGCCAGTCCATTTCAGCAGTTGATGGGTGACCGCGCCCGCGCGGCCGTTGCGCCAGATTTCCCAGCCCGGCGGCAGCGCAGGCGCCGCCGGCGCTTCGACATGAACCAGCGCGGCCGCTGCCAGCCGCAGTCCCAGCACGGGCAGCACTTGTGCCAGATAATCCGCGCGAAACGGCGGATCGAGAAATACGACGTCATAGCAGCCGTCGTCCGCGCGTAGAAATTCTAACGCATCCGCGCGCTTGAGTTCCACTGTCGTTGCTGCCAGCGTTGCGGCGTTCGCCTGCAGCGCCTGCCACGCGGCGGGATCGCGCTCGACCATCACCACGCGCCGGGCCCCGCGTGATGCCGCTTCGAACCCCAGCGCGCCGCTGCCCGCGAACAGATCGAGGCAGCGTTTGCCCGTCATATCCTGGCCCAGCCAGTTGAAGAGTGTCTCACGCACCCGGTCGGGCGTCGGGCGCAAATCGGCCTGCGACGGGAACGTGATGAGGCGGCTGCGCCATTCGCCGCCGATAATGCGTACCTTGTTTTTGGTCGCCGGCATCTGCAATCCGTCATCGCGCGCCAAGCGCGGGCTGACGTTATTTGACGGCCGCCGCGGCTAGTGTCGCCGCATCGGGACCGATGACCACCGTCACCATGCGCGCGGGATCGAAGCGGCGCGCAAACGCGGCGCGTATGTCGGCGAGCGTGACTTTCTCGACGCTGGGCACAAAATCTTCGAGATAGCTCAGCGGCAGGTGGTAGAACCCGATAACCGCGAGGTAATCGAGGATCTTGCGGTTGCTGTCTATGCGCAGCGGAAAACCGCCGACGAGGTTCTGCCTGGCCCGCAGCAATTCATCGGCGGTCGGACCCTGGTCGAGAAAATCCTTGAGTGTCGCTCGCACCACGGCAAGCGCCGCGCCAGCCTGGTCCTTGCGCGTCTGCAGGCCGATGACGAAGGGCCCGCGTTCCTGCATGGGCGCAAAATAGCTGTATGCCGAATACGCCAAGCCGCGCTTGGAGCGCACCTCCTCGGTGATGCGCGAGGTAAATCCGCCGCCGCCGAGAATGTAGTTACCGACGAACAGCGGAAAATAATCGGGATCATCGCGCTTGATGCCGGGCATGCCCATGAGCAAATGGCTTTGCGAAGCCGGGTGCGCGATGACGCGCATCTCGGCCTTTGCCAGAGACGGCACTGGCGAAATCGTTGGCGCCGACGCGGAGCGCGGCAATTCGGCAGTCAACTGCTCCGCGAGCGCCTCCGCTGCCGGCCGCGCGAGGTCGCCGATGATCGCCACCACCGCCTGGTCGGCAGTGTAGTAACGGCGGTAAAACGCAACCAGGTCATCACGCGTAACGCGCGCCACGGTTGCCGCCTCGCCGGCACCGCGCAAGCCGTACGGATGATTGCCATACGCGAGTTCGCTGAAATTCCTGCTGGCCATGGTTTCCGGCTTGGTATCCGACTCCCTGATGGCGTCGATGATGCGTTTTTTCTCGCGCTCGAGCACCGTTGCCGGAAACTCCGGGCGTTGCAGCATGCGCGCCAGGATATCCAGCGACTGCTTCATTTCATCGGGGCTGGAAAGCGTGCGCAGCGACATGCCGGAACGATCGCTGTCCACCCGGCCGCCGAACTGCGCGCCGGCGTCCGCCATGCGCCGCGAAATCTCGTCTTCCGACAGGCCGCCGGCGCCGAGCTTGAGCAGGCTTTGCGTGAGCGCTGCAACACCCGATTTTTCGCGCGTGTCGTATGCCGAGCCGGCCGGAAAATCCACGCTTACATCGAGCATCGGCAGGTTGCGCGTCTCGACAAAGTAGACGCGCGCGCCGTTTTTGGTCTGCCAGTGCTGTATCGGCAACAGCGCCCATGCCGGTGCCGCTACCGCGCACAGCGTGATTACGCAAAACCAGCGCTGCACGTTATTGAACATGACGCGCTTCCGCCGGCGCCGCCGGCTTGGCAGCGTCCAGCGGCTGCGGATCGAGAACCGCGACCGTGAGGCTGTCATCGATCAGGTATTTTTTAGCCACCGCCTGCACCTGCTCCGGCGTTACTTGCCGCAGTTTTCTGATCATGGTGTCCATCGTCTGGTGCGGGTAGCCCGCGATTTCGAGCGAGCCGATCTGCTGTGCCTGGTAATAAATCGAATCGCGCTGGAACACCTGCGAGGAAACGACCTGCGCCTTGACGCGCTTCAGCTCGTCGTTGCTGATGCCGTCGGTGACGATTTTTGCAAGTTCGCGGCGCAGCGCCTGCTCGAGTTCCGCCACTGTCCTGCCCGCGCTCGGCACCCCGCTGACCATGAACATGCCGGGGCCGCGCTGTGTACTGTCGTAGTAGGTGCCCACGGCGTTGGCGATTTTCTCGCTGCGCACCAGCGCGCTGTTCAGGCGCGCCGCATCGTGCCCGTCGAGCACACCTGCCAGCATTTCCAGCGCATACGGTTCCCAGTCGTTTTCAACGTCGCGCAAAATCGGCGCGCGGTAACCCATCATCAGGGACGGCTGCTCCGCCGGCGCCTTCACGCTGATGCGCCGGATGCCGCGCTGCGCGGGCTCGTCCTGCGGCTTGCGCTCGGGCAATACCTTCATCTTGATGGCACCGAAATATTTGTCCGCCAGCGCAAAAACCTCTTTTGGATTGACGTCGCCCGCGACCACGATGGTCGCGTTGTTCGGCGCGTACCAGCGGTCGTACCAATCGCGCGCGTCGTGCCAGGTCATGCTTTCGAGATCGCTCATCCAGCCCACGGTCGGCGCGCGGTACGGGTGCGCAATGAACGCGGTCGCCATCATCTGCTCGAACACCAGCGCATTCGCGCGGTCGTCGGTGCGCAGCCGGCGCTCCTCCATCACTACCCGGATTTCCTTGGTGAATTCCTCCGGCGA
Source organism: Bordetella parapertussis (assembly GCA_945870465.1). The sequence goes on from CAMBSS010000053.1 coordinate 7,985, forward strand.
CAACACCAGGTTGGCCATGCGGTCGGCTTCAAGCTCGAATGCCAGCGGCAGTTGCGATTTGTGCAGCTGCTGGTGGTAGCCGGTGGCGTCGCGCGAAGTAAACGCGTTGTCGCGCCCGCCTGCCGCAGCGATGCGCTTGGAAAATTCACCCGCCGGGACCTGCTGCGTGCCCTTGAACATCATGTGTTCGAGCACGTGCGCAACACCCGTGCTGCCGTTGACTTCGTCCATGCTGCCCGCCTTGTACCACACCATTGACACCACCGTCGGCGCGCGATGGTCTTCCTTGACGATCACCCGCAGCCCGTTGGCGAGCTTGTACTCACTCGTTTGCGCGTGAGCGGTGGAACTGAGCAGAGCCGCGGCGGCGAGCGCGCAAACACCCGCGTGCAGAGCATGGCCAATAAACTTCAATAACATGCGAGGTCTCGAAAGTGGGAAGATGGGTAGCCTGGCAGAAGCTTTCCGGCTAGAATTTTAAGTGAATTACCGTCCTAATGCTCGTAATACCGGCTCGCTATACCGGGTGCGTGCAAAACATTTTCGCCTACGCCAAGTCTGACTGCGCCTGCCATGTTAAGTTTCCTCAAATCAGACCAAAAACCGGGCACGGGCTGGGGCGCGCGACTCAAGGCGGGCCTCACGCGAACGCGTGAGATCCTCAATACCGACCTCACCGATTTGTTCGCCGGCGGCGCCATCGATGAGGCGTTTTTTGCGGAACTGGAGACGACCCTGCTGGTCGCGGATGTCGGCGTCGCCGCCACCGAATATCTGATTGGCGAACTGCGCAGCGCAGCCCGGCGCGAAGGGCTGCGCGAAAGACATGAATTAAAACGCACGCTGCGCGAGGCGTTGCTCGCGTTGCTGAAACCCATTGCAGTGCCGCTCGACGTCAACGCGCATAACCCTTTCATTATCGTGCTCGCCGGCGTCAACGGCGCGGGCAAGACGACGTCCATCGGCAAGCTCGCCAAGTACTATCAGCAGCGCGGCAAGACGGTCCTGCTCGCGGCGGGGGACACTTTCCGCGCCGCAGCCCGAGAGCAGCTCGAGGTGTGGGGCAAGCGCAACAACGTAGCCGTCATCGCGCAGCAATCGGGCGACGCGGCTGCGGTGATATTCGACGCAATCACGGCGGCACGTGCGCGCGGCATCGATCTCGTGCTGTGCGACACGGCGGGGCGCCTGCCGACCCAATTGCACCTGATGGAGGAAATCAGCAAGATCAAGCGCGTGATCGCCAAGGCGGCACCCGGCGCGCCGCACGAAGTCCTGCTGGTGCTCGACGCCAACACCGGCCAGAACGCGCTGAACCAGGTCAAGGCATTCGACGACGCGCTGGGTGTCACCGGGCTGGTTCTGACGAAACTCGACGGCACTGCCAAGGGCGGCGTCATCGCAGCGATTGCGCGCGCGCACCGCATCCCGCTGCGTTTCATCGGCGTCGGCGAAGCGCTGGACGACCTGCAACCGTTTGTCGCCGAGGAGTTTGTCGATGCATTGCTTGGGTAACGAAAGACGAGAGACGCTTGGCGAAAGAGGGAAAAATCTGGTGCTTTTGCGCCTCTCGTCTCTCGCCCAGCGTCTCTCGAACCGATGATTTCCCTCAGCAACGTCTCCAAGCGCTACCCGGGCGGACGCCAGGCGCTGCACGACGTGGGTTTCACCATAGAGTCGGGGGAGCTCGCGTTTATCACCGGCCATTCCGGCGCGGGCAAAACAACCTTGCTCAAGCTGCTGGTCGCCATCGAACGGCCGACGGCCGGCAGCATCGTCGTCAACGGCCAGAACGTCGGAACCCTGCCGCCGCGCGCGGTGCCTTTCCTGCGCCGCAAGTTCGGGCTGATATTCCAGGATCACAAGCTGCTGTTCGACCGCAACGTGTTCGACAACGTGGCGCTGCCGCTCGAAATCGCGGGCTACGGTGCGCAGGACACGGCGCGGCGGGTGCGCGCCGCGCTCGACAAGGTCGGGCTCCTCAAATACGAGAAAGCGCTGCCGATTACGCTCTCCGGCGGCGAACGGCAGCGGCTGTGCATCGCGCGCGCGATAGTCCACCGCCCCGCCATTCTGCTCGCCGATGAACCAACCGGCAATCTCGACGCCGATTACGCCGCGGAAATCGGCGAGTTGTTCCGCTCCTTCAACCAGGTCGGCGTCACGGTGGTGGTCGCCACCCACGACCAGGCGCTGCTGTCGAGACTGCAACCGCGCGTCATCGCGCTGCGCAATGGCGAACTGGCGGCGGCCGCATGAAGGCCTGGCTCGCCCAGCATGCACGCTGCGCCGGCCTCACGCTGACGAAGCTGGCGCGCACGCCGCTCGGCAGCGCGCTCAACATTGTCGTCATCGGCATCGCACTCTCGCTGCCGGTCGGGCTCTATCTGCTGATCGACAATCTGCAGACGGCCTCCGGCCAGCTGGCGGCCGAACCACAAATCAGCGCTTTCCTTGCACTCGATGCGAGCCGCGCTGAAATCGCGCAAATCGAGACGCGCCTGAAGCAAAACCCGCGCGTGCTGCGTTTCCGTTTCGTGCCGCGCGCCGAAGCATTGCAGGAACTCAAGCAATCGAGCGGGCTCGCCGACGTCATCGACAGCCTGCCGCAAAACCCGCTGCCGGATGCGTTCATCATCACCGCGAAAGACAATGCGCCGCAGGCGCTCGACGCGTTGCGCGACGAAATCAAGCAGTTACCGCGCGTCGTCCACGCCCAGCTCGACGCCGCGTGGGCGCGGCGGCTGGATGCGACACTGCGCTTCGGCCGCCTCGTGGTCCTGTTCCTCGGCGGGCTGCTCGCGGTGGCGCTGATCGCGGTCACTTTCAATACCATCCGCCTGCAGGTGCTGACCCAGCGCGATGAAGTCGAAGTGGTCAAGCTGATTGGCGCTACCGACGCATTTATCCGGCGGCCTTTCCTGTACTACGGCGCACTACAGGGGGCGGCAGGCGGGCTGGTCGCGTGGCTGATCGTGAGCGGCGGCGTCTGGCTGGTAAACCATAACCTCGGCGAACTGTCACACGTATACGCGTCGCTTTTTCAGCTCATAGCCCTGACGCCGGCCGATAGTTTATGCCTGCTGCTGCTGCCGGCTGCTCTGGGTTGGTTCGGCGCCCTGCTCTCCGTGGGCAGGCACCTGGCGGTGATCGAACCTTAGCTGTTTAAACTATTGATAAATAAATAGTTTTTCATGACATCCCCGGCCGGATGTGGCGGAACTTTCCGGCTATTTGGCACTCATATACCCAGAGTGCTAAAATTCTTCGAAAGGGGCTAAAGCCATGACGAGTTTTGCGTTACCCATACCTTCCGCGACGGGCAGTCTGGATGGCTATATCTCGACGGTCAACCGCTTTCCCATCCTGACCCAACAAGAGGAAACGGATCTGGCGCGGCGCTTGCGCGACCATGAAGACCTGGACGCGGCACGTCAACTCATCGTTTCCCACCTGCGCGTGGTCGTTTCGGTCGCGCGCGGCTATCTGGGTTACGGCCTGCCGCAGGCCGACCTCATCCAGGAAGGCAATATCGGCCTGATGAAAGCGGTCAAGCGCTTCGACCCGGAACGCGGCGTGCGCCTGGTGTCGTTTGCCGTGCACTGGATCCGCGCCGAAATGCACGAGTTCATTCTGCGCAACTGGCGCATGATGAAAATTGCGACCACCAAAGCGCAGCGCAAGCTGTTCTTCAATCTCCGCAGCATGAAGCCGGGATTGAATACGCTCGGCCACGCTGAAGTCCAGGCGATGGCGAAGACCCTCGGCGTCAAGCCGGAGGAAGTCGTCGAAATGGAAACCCGTCTGGGCGGGCAGGACATCGCGCTTGAACCGCTGAACGACGATGCGGAAGAAAGCTACGCGCCTATCGCCTACCTGGCGGACACGGACAGTGAACCGGGACGCGTGCTTGAACACGCGCAGGAAGAACGGTTGAAATCCGCGGGCCTTGCCCACGCCGTCGAGAGCCTCGATCCGCGCAGCCGCCGCATTATCGAAGCACGCTGGCTGCGGGAAAAAGACCAGGCAACGCTGCACGATCTGGCCGCGGAATTCGGCGTTTCAGCCGAGCGCATCCGCCAGATCGAACACAAGGCCATGCAGAAAATGCGCGGGCTGATCGGCGCCACGGCCTGATCAGATCTCATCTGCAGAAAAGCGGGACGGCCATCAGCGGCCCTCCCGCTTTTTTTATTGCCCGCGGATCGCCACCCGCGAAGGAACGGTCAACGCTCCTGCCAATGCGTATGGCCGCCGGCACCCGGAAAGCCGAAGTCGCGGGGCTGCAGTCCGGCATGAAACCACGTGACGAACGTATAAACCGTGAAGATCGGCACGCGCAGATGTCTTTGCATGGCGGCAGCGTAAGGCCCCATGTTGTGGTTCTCGCAAACGATCGCACCGACGTCCGGATGGCGCGTGAGCAGCGCTTCGCCGGCGTCGAGAATATCGCGCTCGGCCTGCGCGTAATCCATGTCGAGCGTGTCGCCCAGCATGACGCGGGTAAATTCCTTGCCGCCCTCCGTGCCCATCACGGGGGTGTCGTGAGGCGCATTGACCGCGTCCCAATGGTCCGGCGTAATGCGGTTGCCCTGTACTGACAACACGCCCACGCGCTTGCCGGGCGGCAGCAGCGCCTGCACCAGCGGAATCTGCATCAATGAGGAGCTTGCAACCGGCACATTGACATGCGCGGCGAGCTGCTTCTGAAAGATCGCGAGAAAGCCGCCCGTCGTAGTGATGCCGTCGGCGCCTTCGCGGACCAGTTCTTCGGCCGCCTTCAGGAAGGCGGGGCCCAGGCCCTTGCCCTGCTCGTGGATGACGACGCGCGCACTTGCACCGGGCACAACCTTATAGAGCACCGGGAACGGCCACGTCAGTGCATTGCCCGTATCGCCGGGCGGGCGCGGCCATTTCGTATCGAGCATCAGAATTCCCACGCGCGCGCCATAGATGGTCTTTCCGCCGTACCCTGTTCTTGCATTCACCTTGCAATCTCCGGAAATAAATAATGATTATTGAATATGGTTAGACGCGCCCAGTATTGGCCGTAACCGCGGGCGCGCACCTATAATACCGCACGCATTTGCATTTCCATCGGGAGACTTCCATGCGCAGTACGCTTTTCATAGCAATGTGCGCCGGTGCCGCCACTGCCGCATTCGCTCAGACCAACTATCCCGCCAAGCCGGTGCGCCTCGTCGCGCCGTTCACCGCGGGCGGTCCGGTCGATATCACTGCGCGCATACTCGCGCAGAAGCTGACGGATGCATGGGGACAACAGGTTCTGGTCGAGAACCGCACGGGTGCGAGCGGAATGATAGGCGCCGAGCTCGTCGCGAAATCACCGGCCGACGGTTACACGCTGCTCGTGAACTCGTCGATACACGTCATCGTGCCCAGCCTGTTCCCGAAAATGGGCTACGACCCGATGCGCGACTTTGCGCCGATCACGGTCGTCTCGAGTTCGCCTCTGCTGCTCGTCGTCACGCCCAGCCTGCCGGTGAAAGACGTAAAAGATTTCATTGCGCTCGCCAAAGCGCGGCCGGGCGAGCTCTCTTTTGCGTCGAGCGGCAGCGGTTCGTCCACGCACCTGACCGCGGAGCTCTTCAAGACGGTTACCCGCACCAACATGCAGCATGTTCCGTACAAAGGCCAGTCGCAGGCGCTCACCGACGTGATCTCCGGCCAGATTCCTTTCATGTTCAACAGCCTGCCGCCCGTACTCGAGTTCGTCAAAGGCAAGCGCCTGCGCGTCCTCGCCATCACATCGGAAAAACGCTATGCGTCGCTGCCCGAGGTGCCGACGTTTGCGGAGTCCGGTTACAAGGAACTGATCAGTGGCTCGTGGTACGCAATCTGGGCGCCGGCAAAAACACCCGATGCTCTGGTCGCCAGACTGCATGCCGATATCGTCAAGATCATCAACCTGCCCGACGTGCGCGTGCGCATACAGGAACTCGGCGGCGAGCCCGTCGGCAACACTCCCGCCGAATTCGACGCATTCCAGAAAGCGGACATGGCGCGGTGGGCGCAGGTGGTCAAGAATTCCGGCGCGAAAGCCGAGTAGAGCGCGCCGACCCGCTCTAAAGCACGCCCGATGTGCCGCCGTCGACGTTGATGCACGAGCCGGTGACATAGCTCGCGGCGGCGGACGCGAGGAACACGATCACGCTGGCGACCTCGTCTGGTTCACCCAGTCTCTGCATCGGCACTTTTGGCGCCAACTGCCGGTAATGTTCATCGATCGCCAGTCCCGCCTGCTTCGCGCGCAACTCCTGCTGGTGGGACTTGATCCAGCCGAGCGCAATCGCGTTCACGAGAATGCCGTCGGCAGCCACTTCTTTTGACAGCGCCTTGGTAAAGGCAAGACCGGCCGCGCGGCTGACGCTGGTCGGAAACGACGCCGCATGCGGCTGTTTGGCGCCGGCCATGCTGATATTGATGATGCGGCCCTGACCCTGCGCGCGCATCAGCGGCAGCACGGCGCGCGCCGCGCGCACCTGCGCCATCAGCTTTACTTCCAGGTCGTATTGCCACTTGGCGTCATCTGCCTCGGCGAACGGGCCCTGCGAGGTGCTGCCGGCATTGTTGACGAGTATGTCTATGCGGCCAAACCGCTGTGCCGTTGCGGCGATAAATTGCTCGACCTCGCCGGCGCGCGAGACATCCGCGGCGACTGTCATCAGTTCCGCGCCGCTGCCGGCGATTTCGGCGGCGAGACGGGCGAGCACTTCCGGCCGCCGCGCGCAGACTGCCAGTTTTGTCCCTTCGGCGGCGAAGCGCAGCGCAGTTGCCCGCCCGATGCCCGTGCTGCCGCCGACGATCACCGCAACACGTCCGCTTAAGCCAAGCTCCATCAGGGACTTTGCAGCAACAACCGGATGTCGTGCAGCAGCTTGGGTGCGCCCTGCCCGTAGCTGGCAAAGAGCCGCAAGTGCCCCGCCTTGTCGTAGACATACGTTCCTGCGGAGTGATCGACGCTGTAACCGCCGCCCGCCGGCGCCTGCTTCTGAAAGAATACCTTGAAATCCTTGGCGGTGCGCGCCGTCGCCTCGGCGTCGCCGTAGAGCCCCAGAAAATCCGCATTGAAAGCGGGCACATACTTTGAAAGCACTGCAGGCGTATCGCGCTCCGGATCGGCCGTGATGAACAGGACCTGCATATTCGCGGCGTCTTTGCCGAGTTCCCGGGCGACGATGGCGAGTTCGCCCAGCGTGACCGGGCAGACGTCGGGGCAATGGGTGTAGCCGAAGAAAACGACGACGACCTTGCCTTTGAAGTCCGCCAGCGTGCGCGCCTTGCCAGTGTGATCGGTGAGGCGCACATCGCGCCCGAAATCGGCGCCCGTGATATCGGTCAACTCGAATGCCGGACCCTTTTGCGCTGGCCCGCAGCCCGCGCTCAACACCGCGAGCCCCAGCAACAACGCGAGCGCGGAGCGCTTCATCCTAGAAAAAGCGTACCGCAAAGACGCGAAGGCGCAAAGATTCCGCTAAGATTTTGTTCATTTAAATTCGTCACCCATTTGGCGATCAGATCATTTCTGCAGCATTCATTTTCATAGTTTATTTACATTGCGTTTCCTTCGCGCCTTTGCGTCTTTGCGGCGCGAACTGCTTTTTATAGGTTAATCAAAACGGGAAGTAATGATCGACCAGCAACGCCGCGAACATCAGCGTCAGATACAGAATCGAGTAGCGGAAAGTGGTCTGCGCGAGACGGTCGCTGTAATCGCGATAAATGCGGATCGCGTAATAGAGAAACACGCCGCCCAGGACAATCGCCGCCGCCACGTAGATCAGGCCGCTCATGCGCGTGGCGTATGGCAACAGCGTCACGGCGATCAGGATCACGGTGTAAAACAGCACGTGCAGGCGCGTGAATTTATCGCCGTGCGTCACCGGCAGCATGGGCACGCCAGCCTTGGCGTATTCCTGCTTGCGGTACAACGCGAGCGCCCAGAAATGCGGTGGCGTCCACGCAAAAATAATCAGGAACAGCAGCAGCGCCTGAAAAGGCACATCGCCGGTGACTGCCGCCCACCCCAGCACCGGCGGCATCGCGCCCGACGCGCCGCCGATCACGATATTTTGTGGCGTCATCGGTTTTAACACGACGGTATACACGACCGCGTAACCGACGAAGGTCGCGAGCGTCAGCCACATCGTCAGCGCGTTGACTTCGAAATACAGCAGCGCGAGCCCGCTGCCGCCGACGGCCAGCGCAAACGCCAGCGTTTGCCGCGGCGTCAGATCGCCGCGCGGCAGGGGCCGGCCGCGCGTGCGCGCCATCATGGCGTCGATTTTCTGTTCCACCAGGCAGTTGATTGCCGCCGCTGCGCCCGCGACCAATGCGATGCCGACGGTCGCCGCCAGCGCGGCAGCGGCGAATCGGGCATCCAGCGCGCCAAACGGCACGGCTAGAAACATGCCGATCACGGCGCAGAAAACGATCAGCGACACCACTCGCGGCTTGGTCAGCGCCAGGAATTGGGTGAAACGCAAAGAGGTATGCTGCCAGGTGAGGGAAGTCATTGACGCTTAACGTGAACTGCCGCGGCGGGAAAGGGCGCAGTTTATCACCACCATCAACACCAACAAAGCCGCCGCGACGCCGTTGTGCGCGACCGCCACGGGCAGGGGCAATGTCAGCAGCACGTTGGCGATGCCCAGACTGATCTGGGCCGCCAGCAACAGCGCCAAAGCGCCGCCCAGACGCCAGCACCCGGGAACGCGCATCAACGCAACCGCCAGCGCGCCGATATAAAGAAACGTCACCAGTGCGCCGACACGGTGGGCCCAGTGGATAGCTGTCAATGCGTCGAGCGCCAGCGGAACGCCGGCCGCGGTCATGCCCAGTTCCCGCATGAGATGAAATCCGTGGGCGAAGTCCATCGCCGGCAACCATCCACCGTGACAGGTCGGAAAATCGCGGCATGCGAGCGCTGCGTAGTTCGTCGATACCCAGCCGCCGAGGGTAATCTGACAAATCAGGATCACGAGGCCAGCTACCGCCCACGGCGGCAGGCGCAGCGCGCCGGCAGGCGTTGGCGGCAGGGTCGTCTGGCGCAACGCCAGCCAGGTCAGGAGCGCGAGCGTCGCCATGCCGCCAAGCAAATGCAGGGTGACGATGACGGGCTTTAACAACATGGTCACCGTCCACATGCCGAGCGTGGCCTGGACGCCAACCAGCGCAACGATGGACGTCGGCAGCCAGGGCGACTGGCGCAGCGCGCGGCGCTGCCGCCACGCGGTCAGCATGATGGCGAATATCAGGAAGCCCAGCGCGCCCGCGAGGTAGCGGTGAAACATTTCCTTCCAGGCCTTGTGCGTCTCGACCGGCCGCTGCGGAAACACCTGCTCGGCGCGCCCGATTTCTTCAGCGCTCTGCGGCACGCCGACCAGGTGGCCGTAGCAGCCGGGCCAGTCCGGACAGCCGAGGCCGGCGTCCTGCAGGCGCACGTAAGCGCCGACGATCACCACCACGAACGTCAGGCACACCGCCGCGAACACCAGTTTTTTGTAATTCAACCTATCCTCGACGTTTTAAGCAGGCGCGAGAGATCCTTGATCATGCGCGCGGGCTCGGCGTCGCTCGCATAGCGCAGCACCACGTTGCCCAGCGGATCGACGACGTAAATATACCCGGCCAGCGGCCCGTCCGCAGGCAGGCGTTTGAGCAAATCACTGGCGGCGGCGCGCACCGCCCACGTGCCGTGAAAATCCTGCGCGACTTTGTCCGCAACGCTCTTTGCAATTTCGGCGTCGTCGCTGATGAGCCAGGCGCGCTCGATGCGGTCCATGTTCTTGCCCTGCGTGAGCCGCAACTGGCGCAGCGTAAAAAGCTTGCGCTGGCAGGCTTCACCGCACTGCGCCGCATCCGCCGTCAGCAATAGCCACTTGCCGCGCAACTGGCTCAGTTGAAAAGCAGTGCCGTCGGCCAGCCGCAGGCGCGGGTCCGGCAATGGCAAAGCGTCCATCAGCTCGCCGTAATTAGTATGCTGTTGCGGCGGCAACACGTAGTACATCACGTAAGACGCCACCACCGGCGCGATGCACAGGGCCAAAATCAACCACAGGCTGGCGCGGCTTTTACGTGCGTTTTCTGACATTGCACACCAAATAGATGATGACGATTGCGGCGGCCATGGCAAACCACTGGAACGCGTAGCCGTAATGCTTGTCGATGCCGAGGTCGGGCGCGCTCCATTCGCGCTTGAGCCCGTCGTCGATTCCACTTTCCTGCTGTATCACCACCGGCTGCAGCGCAAGCGGCATGGCCGCGCGATAGCGTTCCAGCGTGAGGTTCTGCCATACCTTGCCTTCGGCCACCTGCTTCGACAGTTCCAGATAGCGTTTGCTCGGCACCGTCGCCAGGCCGGTGATAAGGACCTCTTCCGGCGGCGTTTTGATCTGCGGCAGGATGTCGCGCGAACCGGTTGCCGCCACCCATCCGCGGTTGACGAGCACATGGCGTTCGCCAGCGTTTATCCTGAGCGGCATCACGACCTGGTACCCAACGACACCGTGAAGGATGCGGTTATCGATCAGGACCGCGTATTTCGGTTCAAAGCGCCCGCGCACTTCGACGCGGTGCCACGCCACGTCTTCAGCCCTGGCCTCGGTTTGCGACAGCTCGATCTGCGCGTCGCGGTTTGCCGCGGCGATACGCTGTGCCAGCGCCGCCTTGTCCTGTCCGCGCCCAAGCTGCCAGTTGCCGAGCGCGACCGTCGCCGCCACACCCGCGATTGCCGCGAGCGTAGGCCACAGCGATGGCTTGAACTGGAGTTGCGGCATGGCTGGTCAGTGCACGCAGGCTGGGCTACACTGGCCGCCAGCGAGGTTGCAATTGAAAATCATAGTTTTAATATTCATCGTCCTGATACTGGCGAGCCTGGGCTCGGCGCTCTACTTCATGGTCAAGGACAAGGGCGGGGCTTCGACGCGTACCGCCAGGGCACTGACCTGGCGCGTGGTGTTTTCGCTCACGCTCTTCATGCTTTTGATGCTCGCCTATCATTTTGGTTTCATCAGCGGTAAGTTATAAAAAAAACGCCGCACTATCGGTGCGGCGCTGAGTCCCCTCCCTGCGGGAACCTCCCCCCCGTTATTGGTTCTGGCGCCTGGTGTTTATAACCAGTAGACCAGTATGAACAACAGCAGCCAGACGACGTCGACGAAGTGCCAGTACCACGCCACGCCTTCGAAACCAAAATGATGTTCTGCGGTGAAATGGCCCGCAATGCTGCGGCCGAGAATCACCATGAGCATCAACGTGCCGACGGTCACGTGAAATCCGTGAAAGCCGGTCAGCATGTAGAAGGTCGCGCCGTACGCGCCGGTCGACAGCTTCAGATTGAGTTCCGAATACGCATGGCTGTACTCATAAGCCTGGAAACCGAGGAACGTCATGCCGAGCGCCACCGTCAACGCGAGGCCGAGGATCAGATGCGTGCGGTTGTTCTTCAGTAGCCCCCAATGCGCCCACGTCACCGTTACGCCGGAAGACAGCAGCAGGAACGTATTCAGCGCGGGGATACCCCAGGCGCCCATCGGCGTGAACATCTCACCGACCCCCGGTCCCGCGGTCGGCCATTGCACGGAAAAATCCGGCCACAGGAGTTTGTGCTCGAGGTCGCCGAGCCACGGCACCGACAGCACGCGCATGTAGAACAGCGCGCCGAAGAATGCGGCGAAGAACATGACCTCCGAAAATATGAACCAGCTCATGCCCCAGCGGAACGAGGCATCGACCTGTTTGTTGTAGCTGCCGCTTTCGCTTTCGTGCGCGACCACGCCGAACCAGCCGAACATCATGTAGAAAAGCGTGCACACGCCGAAAATCAGCAGGAACTTGCCCCACGTCGCGTCATTCATCCACAACGCCGCGCCGAATGCCATGCACAGCAGCGCCAGCGAGCCGAAGATCGGCCACCGCGATGGGTCCGGAATGAAATAACGCGCAGATTGGTTCATCATAATACCTTCTCCTTCGTAACTTTCCCTCGTAACTTCAGATTGCGCCTGCCTTCGTCAGCTGAGTATAAAACGCACCAGCGTGATGAGGCTCAAAACCAGAACTATCGCGCCGATTATGCCGGCGACTATGACTTGCACGGGCTTCAGCCGCACTGCGTCCTTCTCGTAATCGGCGCGCCGGCGTATGCCCAGGAACGACCAGAACACCGCCTTGATCACCTGTGGCAGTGTCGCGCTCGCCGCTTTGTTTTCTTCCGCCATTTCCATCAGCCGGCTTTCCTGGCCGTGCCTTCGATCTCGAAAAACGAATACGACAGCGTGATCGTATTGACGTCGTCCGGCAATCCCGGACCGATGACGAAGACCACCGGCATTTGCCGCGTCTCACCCGCCTGCAGGGTCTGCTGGGTAAAACAAAAACATTCGAGTTTTTTGAAGAACTGCACCGCCCGCTGCGGACCGTAGCTCGGCACGGCCTGGCCGGTGACCGCGCGATCGGCTGTATTGCGGATTTCGTACATCACTGTGATCATTTCACCCGGGTGTATGCGCACGCTCGGCTGCAGCGGACGGAAAGTCCACGGCAGCTTGCCCGAGAGGTTGGAATCGAATTCGATCGTGACAAAGCGCGCGGTATCGATCTGCGTGTTCTCGACCGTGTCGGCCTTGAGCACGTTGTTGACGCCGGTGACTTCGCAGATTTTCTTGTAGAACGGAATCATCGCGAAGCCGAAGCCGAACATCGCCACGGCGACGACGAACAGCTTGCGCATCGTCAGCAGGTTCGACTGGGCCTGAGCGCTCATTGCCAATGCCGGATTATAACGCTGACGAAAAAAACGGCCGCGATCAATGCCAGTATCAGCGCGGTCTTCCGCCTGCCCGCTGGCGACCGTTCATCCATCGCGGCATGCATTACTTGACGACCGGCGGCGTCTCAAAGCTGTGATACGGCGGCGGCGAGCTCAGCGTCCACTCGAGCGTATCGGCGCCTTCCCACGGGTTGTTCGGTGCCTTCTCGCCACCTTTGGCGCACTTGATGATGCCCCATACGAAGAGCAGCTGCGACAGTCCAAAGCCGAAGGCACCGATAGTCGCGAGCATGTTGAAATCGGCGAACTGCATGGCGTAATCCGGAATACGGCGCGGCATGCCGGCAAGGCCCAGGAAATGCATGGGGAAGAACGTGACGTTGAAGAAAACCAGCGAGGTCCAGAAATGCCATTTGCCGAGAGTCTCGCTGTACATATGTCCGGTCCATTTCGGCAGCCAGAAATAGGTGCCCGAGAAAATCGCGAACAACGAGCCGGCGACCAGCACGTAATGGAAGTGCGCCACCACGTAATAGGTGTCCTGCAACTGGATGTCGACGGGGGTGATCGCGAGAATCAGGCCGGTAAAGCCGCCCATCGAGAACACGAAAATGAAACCCACCGCAAACAGCATCGGGGTCTCGAAAGTCATCGAGCCTTTCCACATGGTGGCGATCCAGTTGAACACCTTAACGCCGGTCGGCACCGCGATCAGCATGGTGGCGAACATGAAGAACAACTGCCCCGCCGCCGGCATGCCGACGGTAAACATGTGGTGCGCCCACACAATGAACGACAGGATCGCGATCGACGAGGTGGCGTAAACCATGGAGGCGTAGCCGAACAGCGGCTTGCGCGCGAACGCCGGAATCACCTGGGAGACGATGCCGAACGCCGGCAGAATCATGATGTAGACCTCGGGGTGGCCAAAGAACCAGAAAATATGCTGGAACATCACGGGGTCGCCGCCGCCTGCCGCATTGAAGAAATTGGTGCCGAAATGGCGGTCGGTCAGCAGCATCGTGATCGCGCCCGCCAGCACCGGCATTACCGCGATCAGCAGGTAGGCCGTGATCAGCCACGTCCACACGAACAGCGGCATTTTCATCAGCGTCATGCCGGGCGCGCGCATGTTGAGGATGGTAGTGACGATGTTGATCGAGCCCATGATCGACGACGCGCCCATAATGTGCAGCGCGAAAATGCCGAGATCCATGCCCGGGCCCATCTGCGTCGATAACGGCGCGTAAATCGTCCAGCCCCCGGCGGGTGCGCCGCCCGGCACGAAGAACGACGTGACCAGCAGGATCGCCGCCGGCGGCAGCAGCCAGAAGCTCCAGTTGTTCATGCGCGCGAATGCCATGTCGGGCGCGCCTATCATCATCGGGATCTGCCAGTTGGCGAAGCCGACGAACGCCGGCATGATCGCGCCGAACACCATGATGAGGCCGTGCATGGTGGTCAACTGGTTGAAAAACTCGGGACGCCAGAACTGCAATCCGGGCTGAAACAACTCGGCGCGGATGCCGAACGCAAGCATGCCGCCGAGGAAGAACATCGTCAGGCTGAAAATCAGGTAAAGCGTGCCGATATCCTTGTGATTGGTCGTCTGGACCCAGCGCATGATGCCCGACGGGTGGTGCGCGTGATCGTCGTGGCCGTGCGCCTGATCGTGTCCGTGTGCTGCTTCCATGGGAATCTCCTAGGTCCTACTTGCGTAATTTCTTGACGTCGGCGGGCGACACCATGTCGCCAGTCTTGTTGCTCCACGCGTTGCGCTCATACGTCACAACGGCCGCGATTTCGACATCCGACAACTGCTTGAACGATGCCATGGCGGTGCCCGGCTTGCCGTTGAGCACGATGCCGATATGGCCGTCCTTCGGCCCGATCGCGATTTTGGAGCCCGCCAGCGCCGGGAACGCGGGTGGCGTGCCCATGCCGTTCGGCTGATGGCAAACCTGGCAGTTCGCGGCATACACTTTCTCGCCGCGCGCCTTCAGTTCGTCGGCCGTGTAGACCTTGTTCGGATCATCCGCCTGCGCCGCCATTTTTTTCTTCTGCTCGGCGACCCACAGCGCGTACTTCTCGGGCTCCACCGCCTCGACCACGATAGGCATGAAGCCGTGCTCCTTGCCGCACAGCTCGGCGCAATTGCCGCGGTAGGTGCCCGGCTTGTCGACTTTGAACCAGGTATCGCGCACGAACCCGGGAATCGCATCCTGCTTCACCCCGAATGCCGGCACCCACCACGCGTGAATCACGTCGTTTGCAGTGGTAATGATGCGCACCTTCTTGCCCACCGGCACCACCACCGGGTTGTCGACTTCAAGCAGGTAGTTGGCGTAGGCCTCGCGCTTCTTGTAGCCCTCGGGGGTATTGTCGGTGATCATTTCGCGCGGGGTGGAAAGGCTGCTGTAAAAGCTGATGCCTTCCTGCAGGTAGTCGTAACCCCATTTCCACTGGTGGCCCGTGGCCTTGATCGTTATGTCCGGGCTGGAAGTGTCTTTCATCGCGATGATGGTCTTGGCCGCCGGGATCGCCATGCCGATCAGGATGATGAACGGCACGATGGTCCAGATGATTTCGACCGTGGTGTTTTCGTGGAACTGCGCGGCTTTGTGGCCCACCGCCTTGCGGTGCATGATGATCGAGTAAGTCATCGCGCCGAACACCACCACGAAGATCACGCAGCAGATGATGAAGATCAGCGTGTGCAGATCGTAGATCTCGCGCGCGATGATGGTTTGCGGCGGCTGCAGGTTGTACTGGCTGGCGGCTGCGAGCGCCGGCGCCAGGATGCAGGCCGCCGCGGCGGCGGCCGCAAAACGCTTGGTCCACTTACTGATCATGCTTGACTCCAACAGTGCGTTAAATTCG
>CAMBSS010000054.1 GCA_945870465.1 Bordetella parapertussis
GGCTGGCACGAGTTTTGGCCCATGGCGTTGTCGAAAAGCCCCTTGCTTAGAATGACTAAGCCGCGGGACTTTCTTCTAGCCCTGAGCCAAAATCGTGACAGCGCATCGCGTGTTTCATCATGTTAGGCACTCTAAGTATATAACACTGAAAGTTGGACATGCTCTGGTTGCTGCTTGAAGCAGGCACCGCACTCGCGGTATTGTTATTGATCGTCTGGTGGACGTGGCCGAAGAAACCGCCGCGCGATGGCGACTCCGGCGGGAGTTGAGCCGCGCCCGCATCGCTGCAATGCAGTTGCGTCAGTGCAGCACTCGCGGAATGGACAGCGTGAATTCCGCAACGGCGGCATCGAACTGCAGGCCGTCGTCGGCGACCATCTGGTAAGTACCGCGCATGGTGCCGACCGGTGTCGTGATCGCGGTGCCGCTCGTATATTCAAAACTCTCGTCGGGTCTCAGTTTCGGCTGCTCGCCGACGACGCCGAGCCCGCGCACTTCCTGCGACTTGCTGTCGGCGTCAGTGATGATCCAGTGGCGGCTGATCAGCTGCGCGGCGATGTTGCCGGTGTTTTTCAGGGTAATGGTGTAAGCAAACACGTAGCGGTCCTGGCCCGCGTCCGACTGCTCGGGGACGTAAGTCGTGCGCGTGGTGATGGTGATTTCGTATTTCTTGTCTGCAGTCATGGAGGTTTTGACGGCGCGCGCGGCGCAAAGTTCGAAGCCCGCCATTGTAACCGCTGACATGCCGAAACTATCGGAAAAACGACAATACCGGGTAGAATCCGCCCATGTACCGCATAGCATCCAGCATCTTGTCGGCAGATTTCGCGCGCCTCGGCGACGAAGTGAAGAGTGTGGTCGCCGCCGGCGCCGACATCATTCATTTCGACGTGATGGACAATCATTACGTGCCCAACCTGACGATCGGGCCGCTGGTGTGCGCGGCGTTGCGGCCGCACACGACAGCGCCGATCGACGTGCACCTGATGGTCAAGCCGGTGGACCGCATCATTCCCGATTTCGCGCAGGCCGGCGCCAACATCATTTCGTTTCATCCGGAAGCCTCCGAGCATATCGACCGCACCATCGGGTTGATCAAGGAGCACGGCTGCAAAGCAGGCCTCGTGTTCAATCCGGCCACGCCGCTCGATTATCTCGATCACGTGCTCGACAAGCTCGACCTCGTGCTCATCATGTCGGTGAACCCGGGTTTCGGCGGGCAGAAATTCATCCCCGGCGCGCTGGCCAAGCTGCGCGCGGTGCGCGAGCGCATCGCCAAATCGGGCCGCGATATCTGGCTCGAAGTCGACGGCGGCGTGAAGACCGACAACATCGCCGAAATCGCGCGCGCCGGCGCGGATACCTTCGTGGCCGGCTCGGCTATTTTTGGCGCCAAGGACTATAAGGCGACGATTGCGCAAATGCGCGGAGAACTCGCCAAGGTCAAATAAGTTTCCGCGCGCAACCAGCGCGGCTCTTTCCGCTTTTCATTCTGTAACGAACGCCGTGCCGCGGCGTCATTTCCCCCATGCCTAAAATCAAGTTTCCATTGCCGGTCAAAGCCGTGATGATCGATCTCGACGGCACCATGCTCGACACCGTCGCCGACCTCGCCATCGCAGTCAACCTGATGCTGGAAAAAATCGGCCGCCCGCCGCTGCCCGAGGCGCTGGTGCGCAATTTTGTCGGCAAGGGCATACCCAACCTCGTGCAGCGCGCACTGGTCGGCGCCATGGAAGGCGAGCCGGATGCCGCGTTGTTCGAGCGCGCGCAGCCGGTCTATTACGATTGCTACGAAAGCGTCAACGGCAAGCACGCGGTGTTCTATCCCGGCGTGCGTGAAGGGCTGGATGCTTTCAGGAAAGCGGGATTTCCGCTCGCCTGCGTCACCAACAAATCCACGCGTTTCACGCTGCCGCTCTTGAAGCAGATGCAGCTCGCGGATTATTTTTCGCTGGTGGTGTGCGGCGACACGCTGCCGAAAAAGAAGCCCGACCCGCTGCCGCTGACGCACGCCTGCGCACAACTTGGCATCGCGCCGCATGAAATGCTGATGATAGGCGACTCGCTGAACGACACCATGGCGGCGCGCGCCGCGGGCTGCCCGGTGTTCTGCGTGCCCTATGGTTACAACGAGGGGCACGACGTGCGAGAGCTGGACGTTGATGCTATAGTAGAGACGTTATTCGAGGCTTCGAAACTCATAACCAAATCATGATCCACCCGCAGACAGAAAGAACGATCGTTTGCTCCAACGGACGCTGGCGTCCGTGGCGCAGCGGTTCGGCACGCTGGCGCGCGTAATTTTCGCGTTGCCGCCGGTTCTTTCTTTGATGCGTATTCCCATGGAGTGGAGTCATGACCGAATCACAATTCAAGCAGCTTGCGGCCGAGGGCTATAACCGCATCCCGCTGGTGCTGGAAACCTTCGCCGACCTCGATACCCCGCTGTCGGTTTACCTCAAGCTCGCCAACCAGCCGTACACTTATCTTCTCGAATCAGTAGTCGGCGGCGAGCGCTTCGGCCGCTATTCGTTCATCGGGCTGGCCGCCGACACGCGCATCGAAGTGCGTGGTTACGAATGCAGCGAATTCGAGGGCGGCAAACTGAAAAGCCGCGTTACGGTTGACGACCCGCTGCAATTCGTCCACGAGTACCAGGCGCGCTTCAAGGCGGCGCCGCAAAAAAGCCTGCCGCGTTTTTGCGGTGGTCTCGTCGGTTACTTCGGCTACGACACCGTGCGCTATATCGAGCGGCGCCTGGGCAAATCGGACAAGCCCGATCCGCTGGGCGTGCCGGACATTCTGCTGGTGCTGTCCGAAGAACTCGCGATCGTCGACAACCTGTCGGGCAAATTGACGCTGGTGGTGTACGCGGACCCGGGCCAAAGCGACGCATACAAGAAGGGCAGGCAACGGCTGGCCGAATTGCTGAAGAAATTGCGCGCGCCCGTCAGCATACCCGGCGACGTGCCGGTGAAATCCGAACCCGCGGTGTCCGGCTTCGGCGAAGCTGCTTATTTGGCGGCGGTCGACCGCGCCAAACGCTATATTTTCGACGGCGACATCATGCAGGTGGTGCCCTCGCAGCGCATGTCCAAGCGTTTCAAAACGACGCCGCTCGCGCTGTATCGCGCGTTGCGCACCATCAATCCGTCGCCGTACATGTTCTATTTCGATTTCGGCGATTTTCACGTCGTCGGCGCGTCACCCGAAATCCTCGTGCGCCTCGAAGGCGATGCGGTCACCGTGCGGCCGATAGCAGGCACGCGCCCGCGCGGCAAAACTGCCGAAGAAGACACCGCGCTGGCCGCCGAACTGCTGGCCGACGCCAAGGAACGCGCCGAGCACATCATGCTGGTCGATCTGGGCCGCAACGACGTCGGCCGTATCGCGCAGACGGGCAGCGTTCGCGTCACCGAGCAGATGGTCATCGAGCGCTATTCGCACGTGATGCACATCGTGTCCAACGTCGAAGCGAAATTGAAGCCCGGCTTAAGCGCAATTGACGTGCTGCGCGCGACGTTTCCCGCCGGCACCGTCAGCGGCGCGCCCAAAGTGCGCGCGATGGAAATCATCGACGAACTCGAGCCGGTCAAGCGCGGGGTTTATTCGGGCGCGGTCGGCTATCTCGGATTCAACGGCGATATGGACGTGGCGATCGCGTTGCGTACCGCGGTCGTCAAGGACGGCATGCTGCACGTGCAGGCCGGTGGCGGCGTGGTTGCCGATTCGGTGCCGCAGGCCGAATGGCAGGAAACGCAGAACAAGGCGAAAGCGCTGCTGCGCGCGGCCGAAATGGCCGAAGCCGGGCTCGACAGCAAGGTCGACTGACCGCCCCGGCCGGCGCGTATCGCGCCGTTTTCATACCGATTCTAGTGTCCTGCACCGGCGCGCCGACGGCCGGCCATCGCCAGTTGAGGTGCCGCAGATTGCGCGTGGCTATCGAGCGCAACGATGACAGGCTTGATGCGGCGGGCGTGCACGCGTCCATTGCCGGCATTGAAACAGATGCGGTAGCGGCCCGCCGCATAGAAACTCTCGGAAACTATCGGCAGTCCGCAAGCGCGCAGCAGGCGCCGCATAAATTCGCCGGCGGCCTGGCCGGCATTGAGCGAAGGCACGTGGTCCGTGCGCGTCATCACCTTGCCGCTGCCGCAGACCCGCGCCACGCAGTCGGCAGCATTGGCTTGCGACCATTGCAGCGCCCGCAGTACCAGCTGTAGCCCGTCCCATGCGGCGTGGCCGTTGAGTTCGAGCGCCTGTTCGCCGCTTTCGGCTGCCGGCAGAAAATGCGCCATTGCGCCGGTCTGCAGCGCGCGATGCCACAGCGTCACCACTACACCGGTGCCAAGCACGGTCTGCATGCGGCAACCGCGGCCGCCGATGAAATAGCGGCCGGGCAGCAGAGCAATATCGTCGCTTTCTGTTGTGCGGTGCATGTTCGTAGCGGATCGCGCAAAATCCTGACCCATCATTTAACGGACGCCGCCGCCGGATCTTGAACCATATACGCAAATTGCAGGCGTAATGACCGTCTGTTTGGCGCATCATGCGCGCCGCGTGAGGTCCAGTATCTAGACTCCAGACTCACTTCATGGAGAACGTAATGAAGTTCGATGACAGGTATGACGACGAGCAGGATTTTGCGCTCGCGCGGGAAGCAGCGCTGGGCGACTTCGAGCCGCCGCCGCTGGAATGGGACGAGAGCGAAGTTTCCGCCCTCGTCGCGGGCATCTTCGCGCGCCACCGGTACGCAGATTGAACAGCCCCGGCACGCGCTGAATTACGAACTGGCGCTGGCCGAGGGCGACCCGTCTGCGGCGTTGCTGGCGGCGATACTGAACGGCGTCGGCGCCGTAGTCGCGGACGACACGGACGGGGACCTCGTCGTCGAAGAAGCGGATCTCTAAGACCCGCCCCACTGCCTAGGGGCACCAGAGTTGCCCTGTCAGATGTTCGGCCGTCTTGTTGTAAGAATGAGTCGGCCTCCCGCATAAGCGGCAACCCCGGATCGCGTATTTTCCGGGGCATAGCGCGCCGGCTACCCACCTTGCCGGCCATTTCCCGGCCCCGTCCCCATCTCAAGTTTCGCTTTGTCACGGCCGATACAGTGGGCAGGGCCGGCGGACGTTCAGTGGTTTGACTGATCAATCCCGGGCTTTGCCGCAACCCTGACCAGCCGGGCCCGCATCCCGGCGATTGCCGGATCGAGGCGGACGCGGAGCGCGGCATTTAGCGCTCGTGCGGGAGACGAACCGGCTACAACAGTTTACGAAACTGCGGGGCGCTGCACCTGCACTGCGCTGCGGTGAATTGACGAGGTGATGACTATGAGAAACCGCTATACGAGTTTGTCGCGCGCAGGGGCCATCATGGCGTTTTGGGTCGTGGGCCTGGCGTGGTCCGCGCAATTGCGCGCCGAAGACGAAGTCAACCTCGCCATCGTAACGCCGGCGCAGGAACAACCGGTGCGGTTGCCCGCCATCAAGCTGGGCGGCATACGCAGCGGCCATGTGCTGATGATTACCAAAAACGGGAGCGAGGTCGTGAAGCCAGCGGAACTCGCGCAGCGCCAGTTGATTGCCAGACCTTCCCAGTTCCCGGACTTCTGCAGCACGCGCTAAGTCAGTTGAAGAAACCACTGGCCCCCAATTCCTGGACCAGTGCGCGATAGTCGCGCGCGCCCGGGCTTTTCGGCGCAAACGCATAAATGTCCTGGCCGTGCATCGGGCTTTCGGCGAGGTCGACATTCTCGACGATGCGGGTCGTGCACAGGGCGGCGCCGTAACGGTTTTTGAGTTCATCGTAAATCGCGAACGAGAGTTTGCGCCGCGAATCAAAGCGCGTCACCACCACGCGGCGCTCGATGCGGCGCCCGAATTTCACTTCAAGCACGTTGAGCGCCCGGTCCAGCCGGTCTACCCCCTGCAATGAGAGGTAATCGGCGGACACCGGGATCAGCACGCGGTCGGCCGCGATCAGCGCATTCAGCGTAAGCACGCTCAGCATCGGACAGCAATCGATGACGACAGGCGCGGTGCTGTCGCCGAACGCCGCCTGCAGGCCGTTTTTCAGGCGCAGCGCGATCTGCGTATCGCCGCCGCGCAGCGCGTCTATCTTGCTCAGGTCGAGGGACGCGGCGATCAGGCGGCTGCCCGCCGGTTGCGGTCGCTGCAGTTGGTCGAGTGGAACATCTTTATCGAAAAATGCGTACACGCTGTCTTCCGCAGCGACCGCTTTGATGCCGTGGGCCAGGGTCAGATGCCCTTGCGGATCGAGATCAATCGCCAGCGGGGCGGTCTTCAACAGCGCGAGTCCCGCGCACAGATTCAGCGCCGTCGTGGTCTTGCCGACACCGCCTTTTTGATTGAATACCGCGATGACCGTCATGGGGATTTGCCGCTGCAGTGCGTTGATTGAGCCTGTGCAGGATACGCGCAGAGCCTGGGGCATGGCCGCGGGAAAAACACTGGAAAACCAAGCCTGTTCAGACCTTATGCCGCGCACTTGAGGAAATCGCCCAATTTTTGGCCAGGTGCCGGCGCATGGCCGAAGCGGCGTTTTGTAGGAATATTTCTTACAGGCACTAGTGCACATTGCGCAGCGTATTTGTTGGAGTTTGTCGTCTTAAGTCAAAAATTCTTCAGCCGCATACTTCGTTCCGTTGCATCACATACCCACCGACAAGGAGACACCGCGATGAGTAACGAACAGATTCTGGGCGAAATCCGCGAAACCAATCTTGCATACCTGTTGCTCGCGCAGCAGATGATCCGCATGGACAAGGCCAGCGGCATTTTCCGTCTCGGCATCAGCCAGGACGTCGCGGACATCCTCGAACAGCTGTCGCCGGGCCAGATCCTGAAAATGGCGGCCTCCAACATGCTGCTGTGCCGGTTTCGCGTCGATGACCGCCTGCTGCTCGGCCTGCTGACCGACCACGGCGTGAACAAACCGATGGGCCAGTCGCACGCCGCCGTGCTGATGGCAGGACAAGCCGCCGCCGGGCTGGCCTGATCGTTTTATGAATATTTGACTCGAAGGGAGTCCAGCATGCGCAACAAAAGCGTCGTCACGGAAGCCAATGAAATCAATCTGGCCGTTGAACTCGTCAAGCTCGGCGCGCGTTTGCAGGTGCTGGAAACCGAAACCAATCTGAGCCGCGAGCGCCTGCTCAAGCTGTACAAGGAAGTCAAGGGCGTATCGCCGCCCAAAGGCATGCTGCCGTTTTCGACCGACTGGTTCATCAGCTGGCAACCCAATATTCATTCCTCGCTGTTCATCGACATCTACCGCTACCTTGGCGAAAACGCCGGCATCAGCAGCATCGAGGCGATCATCAAGGCCTACCGTTTGTATCTCGAACACGTCGAAGTCAACGGCCTGGAATGCGTGCTGAGCCTGACCCGCGCGTGGAGCCTGGTGCGCTTTTGCGAAGCAAAAATGCTGACGACCATACCGTGCACCGAATGCGGCGGCCACTTCATCATGCACGCGATGGATTTGCACAAGAATTACGTGTGCGGCATGTGTCATGTGCCGTCGCGCGCGGGCAAGACCCGCAAAGCCGCCGAACTCGCGGCACTGGAACCGGCGCCGTTGCTGCCGGTTGCGCCGACCGTCGTGCGCGCCGCGAAATCGGCCGCCACCGCCAGACGCTTGCGCGCGCAGGCCTGAACAACACTGCTATTCACGTCCTTTTCCCGCCTTAATGGCACGCGGCGCGGTGCTAATCTGCGACGGTCATCGCGCTGACCGCGGGTTGCTGCCGCAACCCGCCCGGGCCCGGGCGCGGTCGCATTTTTCGGGAGACAGCAGGTGCTGGTAATCGTCGGGTATCTGATCGTTCTGGCCTCGGTGTTCGGCGGCTTCGCAATGGCCGGTGGACATTTGAGTGCACTGTTGCAACCGATCGAGTTGCTGATGATAGGCGGCGCCGCCGCCGGCGCATTTCTTGTCGGCAATACCGGCAAAGCCATCAAGGCCACCCTGAAAGCTCTGCCGTCCGTGCTGAAAGGCTCGAAGTACAGCAAGGCCATTTACATGGATCTCATGGCATTGCTCTACGACATCCTCGCCAAAGTGCGCAAAGAGGGCTTGATGACGATCGAAGGCGACGTCGAAAATCCAGCGCAAAGCCCGTTGTTTGCGCGTTATCCGAGCGTGCTGGGCGATCACCACGTGCTCGAATTCATGACCGATTACCTGCGGCTGATGGTGGGCGGAAATCTCAACGCGTTCGAAATCGAGAATCTGATGGACAACGAGATCGGCACCCATCACCACGAAGGCGAGTTGCCGATACACAGTATCGCCAAGCTGGGCGACGCGATGCCGGCATTCGGTATCGTTGCCGCCGTGATGGGCGTGGTGCACACCATGGCCTCGGTCGGAATACCACCGTCCGAACTCGGCCTCCTGATCGCGAACGCGCTGGTCGGCACTTTTCTCGGCATTCTGCTCGCATACGGTTTTGTCGGCCCGCTGGCGAGCCTGCTGGAACAGAAGCTCGACGAATCAAGCAAGATGTTCGAATGCGTCAAGGTAACGCTGCTCGCCAGCCTCAACGGCTATTCACCGGCGCTGGCGGTCGAATTCGGCCGCAAGGTACTGTATTCAACGGAGCGGCCGTCTTTCCTCGAACTCGAGCAGCATGTCAAACAGAAGAAACGACCGTGAACCCGCCCGCCGCGCGCGGCCGGCAACCCCGCCATGGCTGATGACTCCCAGCGCCCGATAATCATAAAGCGCATCAAGAAAAACGCCGCCGGCCACCACGGCGGCGCGTGGAAAATCGCGTACGCCGATTTCGTCACGGCGATGATGGCGTTTTTCCTGCTGATGTGGCTGCTCGGTTCGACCACCAAGGGCGAATTGCAGGGCATAGCAGATTACTTTCAGACGCCGCTGAAAGTCTCGCTCATGGGCGGCACCGGCGCCGGCGACCGAACGAGCCCGCTCAGTGCCGGCGGCCGCGACCTGACCCGCAGCGATTCACTGCAGCAGAAGCGCGGCGAGATGCCGGAGCAGAAAAAACGCATTCCCGCGCGCGAGGCGCAGGCCGAAGTGGCAAAGCTGGAAATGGCCAAATTGAAGGGACTCAAGGCGCGTCTGGAGGAAGTCATCGACGCCAGCGCACTGTTGCGCCAATACCGCAGCCAGCTGCTGATCGACATAACGACCGAGGGATTGCGCATCCAGATCATCGACGAGAAAAACCGCCCGATGTTCGATCTGGGCAGCGCGCACTTGAAACCGTACGCGCGCGACATCCTGCTCGCCCTGAGCGCGCCGTTAAACGAAGTCGAGAACTCCTTGAGCCTGACCGGGCACACCGACGCCAAGCCGTATGCGCTGGGCGAGCGCGGCTACAGCAACTGGGAACTTTCCGCGGACCGCGCCAATTCGTCGCGCCGCGTGCTGGTGACGGGCGGCATCGCGGATGGCAAAATCAAACGCGTCGTCGGCATGGCCTCCGCGGTGCTGTTCGACGGCAACGATCCATTGAACCCGGCGAACCGGCGGATCGCCATCATCGTGCTATCGAAACAGGCGGAGGAGTCCCTCAAAAAGGTGAGTGGTGGTCTTGCCGTCGGCAAAGGCGACGACGTTTCGAAGGAAGCGCTCGATGCAGCCGCACGCTGAAATTGCCGCGCTGCGCGAGCCGCTACCGGTGTGGGCGGCCGCGGCGCTGGCCGTGGGCGCGCCGGAATTCGTGCCTGCCGCATTATGGGCATTGCTGCCGCGGCATGCCGGCTTTAGTTTTCTTGATCTCGGATGCGGCACGGGCTCTTTGCTGACCGATTTTGCGCGGGCGCGGCCGGACGGCAGTTATCACGGCATCGAAACCGCGCCGTTCTCTTTTCTGCTGAGCTGCTGGCGCGCGCGCAGCGCATCCGTGGTCAGCGTCGCCGGGGACGATTTCTGGCGCGCCGACTTCGCGCAGTACGACATGGTCTACGCCTACTTGTCGCCGCAGCCGATGGCGCGCCTGTGGCAAAAAGCGCAGCGCGAAATGCAGCCGGGCGCTTGCTGGTGAGCAACACGTTTGCAATTCCCGGCGTAGAGCCGACGCCCATCCTGCCGGTCGGCGACCGCCTCAACTCGACATTGTTTGTCTGGCGGATGTAGTCGTCATGGCCATTTCGAGCCTGCTGCAGCACTGGGTGGAGACGCTGGGCGAAGTCAAGCTACCGGTGCTCGCGCGCACCATGGCCGAGCTGGAACGGTTGCGCGCCGACGAAGACGGCGCCACCCCGCAGCAGATCGCACAGGTCGTGCTGCACGACCCGGTGATGACGGTGAAGGTGCTGCAATACCTGCAGCAGCATCGCAGCCGCCACCGCAGCGCGGACATTACGACCATCGCGCACGCGCTGATGATGCTGGGGACGGCGCCGTTTTCCGCGCATTTTCAGGAGCAAACTTCGATTGAAAACCGGCTCGCCGCAGACAGCGCGGCCAGGAGCGGCGTGCAGCTCGTCATGAGCCGCGCCCGCCACGCGGCGCTCTACGCGCAGGACTGGGCGCGACTGCGTCACGACGTCGATCCCGAAGAAGTCATGATCGCGGCACTCCTGCACGATATCGCCGAAATGATGTTGTGGTGCTTCGCACCCGTGCTGGCGCTGGAAATCGCCGATCGCCAGCACGGCGACCGCACCCTGCGCAGCGAAGACGTACAGCGCGCGGTGCTGGGTTTTCGCCTGCACGATTTGCAGCTTGAACTGATCAGGGTGTGGCAGTTGCCGGAACTGCTGCACGTGCTGATGGACGAAACGCGCACGCACAATCCGCGCATGCAGAACGTGGCGCTGGCGGCCGCGGTCGCGCGCCACTCTGCGCACGGCTGGGACAACCTGGCGCTGCCTCATGACTACGCGATGACGGGCGAACTGCTGTCCTTGTCTCCCGACGAGGTGGCCGCGCGTATCGCCAGGGTGGCCGCTAAAGCCGCCACCGAATGGGAATGGTACGGCGTACAGCCGCCCCCCCCTGTCAGCGGGCCGGCAGCCGGGGAATAAGGATTGCCGGCTAATCGGGCGAATAACCCCGGTTATGCCCGCTTACTCGCCGCATAGTCCGCGCGGCCGAGTCGCGATACTTGGTCCAGTTGAATTGACCCCGATATGGCTGACGATAACGACTCCGAACGCACTGAATCCGCTTCTCCGCGGCGCCTCGAGCAGGCGCGCGAGGAAGGGCAAATCGCACGTTCCACGGAACTGACGACTTTTGCCATGATGATGGCGGGCGCCGGCGGCCTGTGGTGGCTGGGCGCGCAGTTGTTCGACCGTATGCGCACCCTGCTCAGGCACGGGCTGCAGCTCGATGCGGCCGCCGCCGCGGACACCGCGCAGATGACGACGCGTTTGCACGACTCCGCTCTCGCCGGACTGCTGGCGATGGCGCCTTTCCTCGCTGTCCTGCTGGTGGTCGCGATCGCCGCACCCCAACTTCTGAGCGGATGGAATTTCAGCATAGGCGCTTTGCGTTTCGATCTGCAGCGCCTCGACCCGGTGTCCGGTTTCGGGCGCCTCCTGTCGTGGCGCGGCGGCGCCGAGCTGATCAAGGCGCTGGTGAAGTCGGCGCTCATCACGGTGGTTGCCGCCGCCGTGATGTGGCATTACCGCGAACCGCTGCAGCAGCTCGTGATGCTGCCGCTAGCGGCGGCCATCGCGCAGACGGCGCACGTCGCCGGCATGAGCTTTCTGATCATCGCGGGCACGCTGGCCCTGGTCGCCGCGGTCGACGTGCCATTCCAGTTGTGGAAGCACGGCGACGACTTGAAGATGTCGCGCGAGGAGCTGCGCCAGGAACACAAGGAATCCGAAGGCAATCCGCAGATCAAGGCGGCGATCCGCCAGCAGCAGCGCGAGATGGCGCGCCGGCGCATGATGACCGAAGTGCCGAAAGCGAGCGTGATCGTCACCAACCCGACGCATTACGCGGTGGCTCTGAGTTACGAAGACCGCACCATGCGCGCGCCGCGTGTAGTCGCGAAGGGCGCCGACCTCATCGCGGCGAAAATCCGCGAACTTGGTGCACAGCACAACGTGCCGGTGCTCGAATCGCCGGCGCTCGCGCGCGCGATCTATGCGCATGCCGAGATCGGCGAAGAAATTCCCGAAACGCTCTACACCGCGGTCGCGGAAATCCTCGCCTATGTGTTTCAGTTGCGGCGTCACCGTGAATACGGCGATGCGACTCCGTTGCCGCTGGGCGCGGTTGCCGTGCCCGCGGGACTTGATCCACAGGGAGCTCTGCAATGATAGGCGCGCTGAACCTGACGCGGCCATCAAACGCCGAACTGCTGCGCGGGCTCGCCGGGCCGGTGCTGATCGTCATGCTGCTGGCGATGATGGTGCTGCCATTGCCGCCCTTCATGCTCGACATGTTTTTCACTTTCAACATCGCGTTTTCGATCATGGTGCTGCTGGTCGGCATCTCGACCGTCAAGCCGCTCGATTTCGCAGTGTTTCCGACGGTGCTGCTGGTCACCACGCTGCTGCGCCTGTCGCTCAATATCGCCTCGACGCGCGTCGTGCTGCTCGAAGGCCATACCGGTCCCGCCGCCGCCGGCAAGGTGATCGAATCGTTCGGCCATTTCCTGGTCGGCGACAATTACGCGGTCGGCCTCGTGGTGTTCGTCATCATGGTGGTCATCAATTTCGTCGTCATCACCAAGGGCGCGGGACGCATCGCGGAAGTCGGCGCGCGCTTCACACTCGACGCCATGCCCGGCAAACAGATGGCGATCGACGCCGATCTCAACGCCGGCCTGATCGGCGAGGAAGAGGCGCGCAAACGCCGCGCCGTCATCGCGCAGGAAGCGGACTTCTTCGGTTCGATGGACGGCGCCAGCAAATTCGTGCGCGGCGACGCTGTCGCCGGCATCATCATATTGTTCATCAACATTTTCGGCGGCCTCATCGTCGGCGTGGTCCAGCACGATATGGACATTGCCAGCGCGGCCAAGGTCTATACGTTGCTCACCATCGGCGACGGGCTGGTGGCGCAGATTCCCGCTTTGCTCGTTTCGACCGCAGCCGGCCTGGTGGTCAGCCGCGTAAGCACCGACCAGGACACCGGCCAGCAGCTGCTTTCGCAACTGCTCGCGAAACCGCAGGCGCTGGCACTGACGGGCAGCATCGTCGGCATCATGGGCATGGTGCCCGGCATGCCGCATATCGCGTTCCTGGTGCTCGCGGCGGCATTCGGCGGTATCGCTTACTTCATCCATCAGCGCAATCTGGCGCCGCCGCCCGGCGACGCGACACCGGCGCCGCAGGCAGCGCCCGAAACGCACGACGTCAGCTGGAGCGACGTCACGCCGGTCGACACGCTGGGGCTCGAAGTCGGTTACCGGCTGGTGCCGCTGGTCGACAAGGGCCATGACGGCGAACTCCTAAAGCGCATCAAGGCGATCCGGCGCAAGTTTGCCCAGGAAGTCGGTTTTTTGCCGCCCGCCATACACATCCGAGACAACCTCGAGCTGCGGCCGAACGGTTATCGCATCACCCTGAAGGGCGTGGAGATCGGTCAGCACGAGTCGCACGCCGGCATGTTGCTCGCGATCAACCCGGGCCGCGTCACTCTCCAATTGCCGGGTGCGGCGACGGTCGATCCGGCATTCGGATTGCCTGCGGTGTGGGTCGACGCCGGCATGCGCGATACCGCGCAACAGGCAGGCTATACGGTGGTCGACGCCGGCACTGTCGTCGCCACCCATTTGAGCCAGTTGATTCATACGCACGCCGCCGATCTGCTCGGCCGCCAGGAAGTGCAGCAGTTGTTGGACCACTTGTCGCGCGACACGCCCAAGCTCGTCGAGGACGTGGTGCCCAAGCTCCTGCCGATGGCGACGCTGCAGCAGGTTTTGCAGAATTTGCTGGAAGAGGGCGTGCACATCCGCGACATGCGCACCATCATCGAAGTAATTGCCGCGCACGCGGGACGTACGCAGGACGCCGGCGAGCTTACCGCGCAGGTAAGGGTCGCACTGGGCCGCGCTATCGTGCAGCAGATTTTCCCGGGCAAAAGCGAATTGCAGGTCATCGCCCTCGATCCGGCGCTCGAGCGCCTGCTGCTGCAGACGCTGCAGGCGGGTGCGGCCGGCAGCCCGGTCATCGAGCCCGAGCTCGCCGACACGCTATTGCGCGGCGCGCAGTCCGCCGCGCGCCAGCAGGAGCAGTTAGGCCTGCCGGCCGTTTTGTTGTCGCCGCCGGCGCTGCGCGTTTTGCTGTCGCGCTTTTTGCGGCGTGCGATTCCCCAGTTACAGGTACTTGCACATGCCGAAATTCCGGATGCGCGTTCGATCAAAGTCACGTCCGTAGTCGGGAGTAAATAATGGCACCGCAAAAATTCGTCGGCAGCACCTCGCGTGAAGTGCTGCAGAAAGTCAAACAGGCGCTGGGGGACGACGCGTTGATCGTCAGCAACCGGCCGTTCGGAAACGGTATCGAGGTCACGGCGCTGGCGGCGAGCGCACTGACCGGGGCGCCGCGCCCGCGCGCCAATATTGCCAACGACACCAGGGAGACCGAAGGCGTCGCCGCGCTCCTGATGCGCGAAATGGTCGCGATGAAAGCGATGATGCAGCGCGAGCTGGCTGGTGTGGCGTGGTCGAATCTGAAACACCGCGCGCCGGCGCGGGCGGACATGATGCAGCGCCTGCTCGACGCCGGGTTTTCGCCGGCGCTTTCGCGCGAGTTGATCGCGGTCGTCACCGAGGGTGCTACGGATGCCGACGCGCGCAAGGCGGTCAGCGCCGAAATCGAACGCCGGCTGCCGCTCGCCAGCCGCGAATCGCTGGTCGAGCAGGGCGGCGTGTACGCACTGGTCGGGCCGACCGGCGTCGGCAAGACAACCACCATAGCCAAGCTCGCGGCGCGCTGCGTGGTGCGGCGCGGCGGCGCGAGCCTCGCGCTTTTGACCACCGACAGCTATCGCATCGCGGCGCACGATCAGCTGCGCGTCTACGGCAAGATCCTCAACGTGCCGGTGCATGCGATCAAAGACACTCACGATCTGAAAGTCACGCTGGCGGAACTGCGCGACAAAAAAACCATTCTGATCGACACCATAGGCATGAGCCAGCGCGACCAACTGGTCGCGGAGCAGACTGCGCTGTTGACAGGCTGCGGCACGGTAGTCAAACGCCTGTTGCTGCTCAATTCGACCGCCAATGCGGCCACCCTCGACGAAGTGATCACCTCGTACGCCAACGGCGGCATTCAAGGTTGCGTCATCACCAAGGTCGACGAATCGGCAAGTGTCGCCACTGCGCTGGACGCCGCGATTCGTCATGGCCTCGACGTGCATTACGTGACCAACGGCCAGCGCGTGCCCGAAGATCTGCACCTGCCCAATCGCACTTATCTGTTGCATCGCGCATTGTTGCCGATCAAGGACGGCGCCACGCACAATCTGCGTCCGGACGAATATCCGCTGGTGATGGGGGCAGCGCATGGCTGATTTCCAGCGCGACCAGGCCGAAGGCCTGCGCCGTCTGCTTGACCGCGAACACCTGCGCGTGACGACCGTTACGTCGGGTAGTCACGGCGTGGGCAAGACCAGCGTGGTGATCAATGTCGCGGCGGAATTCGCCGCGCGCGGCCATCGTGTGCTTGTGATCGACGAGAACTATGGGCCGGCCAACGTCAGCGGCCTGCTGGGCGTGCGTTCGCGCTTCGACTTCAACCACGTGATGCGTCGCTCCTGCACGCTCGAAGACGCGTTGATCGAAGGGCCGCCCGGCGTCTCCATACTGCCGGCGGCGAACAGCGCGCGCGCCTGGCCATCTTTGCCGCCGTCCGAACAGGAGCGGTTGATCGAAAGTTTCGGCCGCCTCGACGGGCGTTTCGACCTTGCGCTGATCGACACGCCGGCTGGCAATGCCGGCATGCCGGGGCTGTTCAGCCGCGCGGTGCAGGACACCATCGTTGTTTCATCGGCCACGTCCGACGCCATCACCTCTTCGTATGCGCTGATCAAGCGCATGCACGCGCACCAGAGCGGGCGCCGTTTTTACATGCTGCTCAACCGCGTCGCCAGCGAAAGCAATGCGCAGGTGGTCGCCGACAATCTCACGCAGGCCGCGCAGGGCTACCTCGCCGCGCCGCTCGAGTACCTGGGCAGCGTGCCGCGCGACGACAGTCTGCCGCAGGCCGCGCGCGGTTTTCAGGCGGTGGTGGAGGCCTGTCCCGCGGCGCCGTCGGCGCGCGGCTTCAAGCGCATCGCCGACTCGATGGCGGATTGGCCGCGCAACGGCCAGCGCCGCGACGGTTTCGTCAATTTAATGCAGCGGTTGCTTGCGGGCAGCCGATTTATTTTCGCCAATGCCGGAGTCTGACATGAGCCACAACACCAGCAGCAGTGCCGAAATCGAACAATGCGTCGTGAAGTTTGCGCCGCTTGTCAAACGGCTTGCCTATTACATGATGGCGGCACTGCCGCCCAGCGTCGAAATCGACGACGTGATCCAGTCCGGCATGATGGGACTGCTCGACGCCGCCAAGCGCTTCCAGGACACCTTTGGCGCGCAGTTCGAAACCTACGCGGTGCAGCGCATCCGCGGCGCCATGCTCGACGGCCTGCGCCAGTCCGACTGGCTGCCGCGCGGTCTGCGCAAGAGCCTGCGCCAGGTCGAAAAGATGATCAGCAAACTCGAACAGCAGAATGGCCGGCCGCCGACCGAGACGGAGCTCGCCAGCGCGCTCAACGTCCCGCTTGAGGATTACCAGCAGCTCCTGCAGGACGCACGCGGCTACCAGCTGGTGTCGAGCGAAGACCTGCAGGGAAACGGCGACGAAAGCTACATCGACCATTATTACTCGGACGAGCGGCCCGACCCGCTGCAGCACCTGCTCGACGAAGACCAGCGGCACACGCTGATCGCGGCAATCGAGGAACTGCCCGACCGCGAGAAAAAAGTGATGGGACTCTACTACGAGCAGGAACTCAACCTGCGCGAAATCGGCGACGTCCTCGGCGTCAGCGAATCGCGCGTGTGCCAGCTGCATACCCAGGCAATCGCGCGGTTGCGCAGCCGCCTGCGCGACAACTAGGGGATTGCGCGGCTGTTTGCGCAATTCCCGAAGACATGGCGGCGCCGGCCGCAGTCGTATATTGATTGCCATCGGTTGATGGCGTCTGGTATTTGCGTCCGCGCTTTTGCCGGGCGCCTGAACAAATCACGAAACCACTCTGCGCTGCGGCATTGATTGCCGCAGCGCAGTTGCGCGATGTACCCGGGAAATGTTAAGAAGGAGAGGGCGCACAGCCTTTGACGAACCGGGGGATGTAGAGTGAGCAAGCAAACGATTTCACAGATTCTCGCGCGATTCGCGGCGGATCTTGCGTGGCAGCAGATTCCGGCGCCGGTGCAGGAGCGCGCCAAGCTCCTGCTGATCGACGCGATAGGCGTTGCGTTCGCGTCGACGCGGTTCGAGTTTGCGCAGCGCGCGCGCGCTGCCTTGAAGCACCTCGGCACGGGCGATTCCCCGGTCATCGGCATGGCGCAGACGCTTGCCCTGCGCGATGCGGCAATGCTCAACGGCCTGCTCATACACGGCCTCGACTACGACGACACCTATCTGCCGGGATCGGTGCATCTCACCGCGAGCTGCGTGCCGACGGTGCTCGCCGTGGCGGCCGCCAACGGTGCGAGCGGAGAAGAGCTGCTGACTGCGCTGGCGCTTGGCCTCGAGACGGCGGCGCGTCTCGCGTCGGCCGGCAGGGGTGGATTCGTCCGCGCCGGATTTCACGCGACCAGCGTGTGCGGCACGTTTGGCGCCACCATTGCAGCGGGCCGCCTGATGAAACTGGACGCTGCGCAACTCGCGCTCGCGCAAGGCGCTGCGCTCAGCATGGCATCGGGCACGCTGCAGCCGATGCAGGATGGCGCATGGACCAAGCGCATGCATCCCGGTTGGGCCGCCGTGTCCGGCATTACTGCTGCTGCGCTTGCGCGTGAGGGATACATCGGTCCGGGCGAGCCTTACGAGGGGCGCTTCGGTCTCTTTGCGAATTTCCTCGGGGCGAACACCAAGGATGCAGACCCGGCGAGCGTGTGCGAAGGTTTGGGCAGGCACTGGGAATTTCCACGGGCGTCCGTGAAGCTATTCCCGGCATGCCATCAGTCGCATGCGTTTTTCAACGCAGCGATCGGCATCGCGCGCGAGCATGAATTGAGCGTGGCCGACATCGACTCCATCCGCGTGCGCATCGCCGAGCCCGCTATCCCGCTCGTGTGCGAGCCGCTTGCCGCGAAGCGCAAGCCCGCTTCGAGTTATGCGGCGCAATTCAGCCTGCCGTACGGCATCGCCTGCTGCCTGACACGCCGCAGCTTCGGTCTTGCCGAACTCGAGGAACCGTCGTTCACTGACCCCGCATTGGTCGCGCTCGCGCACAAAGTCGAGTACGAGATCGATACGAACTCGGGCTTTCCGAAATTCCGCACGGGCGAGGTGATCGTCAATATGAAGGACGGCCGGAAACTGCAGAAGCGCGAGCAGATCCTGCCGGATGAACCCGCGCCGGCCGCGGCGATACTCGAAAAATTCATCGGCACCACGGCGCCGGCGATACCAGCCGAGCGCGCGGCACGAATTCGCGATATGGTGCTCGGGCTCGAACGGCTTCCCGATGTGAGGCAGCTCGCGTCCCTGTTGAGGTAGGCTTGATCGAACTTCATCACCGGCGCCAGGCGTGGAGCAATTGCCTGCGGCCGCACCGTTTATGACAATTCAGTAAGGGAGAAGCAATGTCCAAAGGCAGCGAGCAGGAAGCACTCAACAATCACGATCTGCGTTTGATGGCGCAAAAGCGCCTGCCCAGGTGGCTGTTCGAATTCGTCGACCGCGGCACCGAAGACGAGGTGGCGTTGCGCAACAATCGCGCGGCGTTCGAGCGCATCAAGCTGAAGACGCAGGTGCTCATCGACGTCTCGAAACGCAACCAGGAGATCACGCTGTTCGGCAAGCAGCACGGCATGCCCCTCGGCATCGCGCCGACGGGCCCCGCCGGCATGCTGTATTACAAGGGTGAACTCGAACTCGCGCGCGCCGCGAAAGCCGCCAACATTCCTTTCACCCTTGCCACCGGCTCGCAGACGAGCATGGAAGAGGTCGCCAAAGTCGTCGGCGGCACCCTCTGGTTTCAGCTTTATATGTGGTCGGACGTGCGCATGTCGCACATCCTCGTCGAGCGCGCGAAGAACGCCGGGTTCGAGGCGCTGGTCGTCACTCTCGACGGCCCGGTGGGCACCAACCGCGAGTACAACGTGCGCAACGGCTACACCGTGCCATTCCGCTACACCAGCAAGAACACGGCGGCGGTGCTGGCGCGGCCGGGTTGGCTGCTCAACGTAATCATGCGCTACTGGATGTCAGGCGGCATGCCGACGCGCGCCAACTATCCGGAAGGCATGGCCGAGAAATTCACCCACGTCTCCACCGCCGAACGCAAGACCAAGAACGATTCGCTGTCGTGGGACGACCTCAGTGTATTACGCGATATGTGGCCGGGCAAATTGCTGGTGAAAGGCATCTTGACGCCGCTCGATGCCGAGCGTGCGATCAAGCGCGGCGTCGATGGCATCATCGTGTCCAACCACGGCGGCCGCAACTTCGACAGCTCGATGGCGCCGATCGAAGCGCTGGCACCCATCGTGGACGCGGTGGGCAGTCGCACCACGGTCATCGTTGACAGCGGATTCCGCCGCGGCAGCGACGTCGTGAAGGCGCTCGCCATCGGGGCGAAGATGGTGATGGTCGGGCGTACCACGCTGTGGGGCACGACGGTCGGCGGCGAAGCCGGTGCTGCGCGTGCGATCAACTTCTATCGCGAGGAAATCAGCCGCACGCTGGCTTATCTGGGCTGTCGCAATATCTCGGAGTTGAGCCGCGATTGTCTTGAATATGTTCCCACGCCGCACGTGCCGCTGACAGTGTAGATCAGGCGACGGCGAGGGTTTGCGCGGGGCGGAAGCAGACAGTGCTGCCGCTGGAGGTGTAGGCGCCACCGATATTCGACGTCGAAAACAGCGCGCCCAGCGCGCGCTGCGTGCCGCTCAAGCGGCTGCCGATCAGGCCGCCGTTGGTGTCGTTCAGTTGTTGCGCGGTTTGCGTGAGGTCCAGCACCTTGCGCCATGCGTCGCGGGCCTGGGCCGCTGCGCCGGCCTGGTCGCGCAGTAACTGCTCCACGCCGGCGCGGTTGGCGGGGAGTCCGCGGCTGCGCAGCCATTGCAGACGCTGCTCGCCCAGCCGGGAGAGCTCGAAAAGACAAATGTTTTTGGATTCTGCCAAGGCCGACAGGCTTTCCAGCTCGCCGCGCACGAGCGCCTGCTGTTCATCACGCAGGAGCGTGATGAAAGCGGCCAGCGCTTCGCTTTCGGCGTGTAGGGTGCGACGCAGTGACATGCCGTCGGGCTGCATGGTTTAGGCCTTGTGTGCGAGTATCAGGTCGCGCACCGTGGTGAGCAGCCGGTCGGCCACTTTCTCGGCGTCGACTTTGAAATGGCCGTTGCTGATGGCCTGTTTGAGTTCGGCGACGCGCGCGGTATTCACCACCGGCGTATCGGCAAACCCCTGCTCGATGGCCTGCAGATGCGCCGTTTGCGCACTGATTTTGATGTTCGTATCGGTCGGCGCACCGGCGGCTTCGGATGCCGGCGTTTTGGCCGGTTTTCCCGCCACGTCGGCGAGCGGTCCCGTATTAAGGTGTTTGATGTTGTTGTCGATTTTCATGGCTCTGGTCCTCGCAATAGCGGTGTCTCAGCTATTACGGATGCGCCGCAGCGAACCTTTAGGACTATTTTCAGAAAGCGGGGGAAAATACCCGGCATTTCTGCGTTTTGAATACATAAGCCGTTGAACTATAACTAATTACGCATTTCGACGACGCCGCCGGCACGCGCCACGCCGCTGACCGTTTGGCCGTTGGAAGTGCGGACCTGGGCGATTTGGCCGTCGGCGGCATTGGTCATGGACTTGCCGTCGGCGGAGACACGGAAACCCTGCCCCGAGGACTGCAGTTTGACGGTCTGGCCCTGTTGTACTACGAGCGGGGAACGCAGCAGATCCTGGCGCAGCGGCTGGCCGGCCGCCAGCGCAGAAGTCAGGGTTTTGCCGATTACAGCTTGTGGATCTGTGACTATCCCGACCGCGATTTGCGTCAGGTCGCCGCTTTGCAGGGCCATATCGGTCAGTGCCAGGGCCGAGCCCTGCGCCAGCGGCCTTGCGGTAACCACGTAGTCGCCCGTCACTTTGACCTGCGTTGATACATATATGGTCCACGGGGCGGCGTCATTGCATCTCACCCCGAGAGTCGTCAGCCCCCACAAACGTGCACCCGGTGGCAGAAATACTTCCGGCGCGGCGCACGCCGCCAGCACGACGCGCGGATCGATGCCGCCGACGGTGTAGGCGACTTTGCCGGGCAGGCCCGCGGTTTGCACCCGCAGAAATTGATCGACGGCGTGCCGGATCTGCGCCGGCAACTGGCGCTCGGCGCCCTCGGCGCGGGCTGTCCCGCTGCCTGCGCAGCAGACGTAAACGTATATGGCCAACAGTCGGATGAACGGTCTCATCTGCGCTTCCCTCGTGGTTGTTCGTGGTTATCCATGGCGATTCGATGCAGAGGATTTTGCGCGTATCGCGGCCGCAGGTAGCGGGCGAATTGAGCCGGTTTTGGCGGCCTAATCGACCGATAGCGGCGGCACTTCTCTACCTATGATGGGGGCCATTGATAGCCGCGTGGTAGAGCGAAAAGCGTGACCGGCGATGCCGCCTTAGTAACGGCGCATTGCAGCCAGGCTTGAGGCGCGCGCGGCATGCCACGCAACACGCGAATGGAATGAAACCATGGCCAACGATCTCGACAACCTGCTGCAATTTCACGCGCAAGCGCTGAACCTGCGCGCGACGCGCCAGCAGTTGCTGGCGTCGAACATCGCCAACGCCGACACGCCGGGCTACAAGGCGCGCGACATCGATTTCAGCAAGA
This sequence comes from Bordetella parapertussis, assembly GCA_945870465.1. The sequence continues at coordinate 22,012 of CAMBSS010000054.1, forward strand.
CGCTGCAGGACACGCTGGCGGGCCGCGTGTCGCCGGCGCAGCTCGCGCGCACCGCAGCCGCACATATTGCGCCCGCAGATCAGGGCGCGGCGGGCAGCGCCGTGCAATACCGGACGATGCTGCAGCCCTCGCTTGACGGCAACACCGTCGACATGGACGTCGAGCGCGCGCAGTTCGCCGAGAACGCCATTCACTATGAAGCCAATCTGATGTTCATCAACAGCCAGCTGAAATCGCTGCTGGCCGCGATCCAGGGGTAATCACATGTCATTGTTCAACGTATTCGATGTTGCCGGCGGCGCCCTGACTGCGCAGTCGCAGCGCCTGAACACTATCGCGAGCAATCTCGCCAACGCCGACAGTGCGACCGGGCCGGACGGCAAACCGTATCGCGCCAAACAGGTCGTCTTCAGCAGCGTGCCAATCGCCGGCACCGGCGCCACCGGCGTGCGCGTGACGGGCGTAATCGAAGACCAGTCGCCGATGAAGAAGGTGCACGATCCCAAGCATCCGCTCGCCGACGACAAGGGCTACATCACCATGCCCAACGTCAGCGTCGTCGACGAAATGGTCAACATGATCTCGGCGTCGCGTTCCTACCAGAACAACGTCGAAGTGATGAACACCGCCAAAACACTGTTGCTGAAAACCCTGCAGCTCGGCTCTTAAGCAGACAAGGAGAACACATGAGTACCGTTCAAAGTTCAACCGCCGCCAGTGTTACGGGCAGCGCCGCGCCGGCCGCCGCCACGTCCGGCGCCGACATTCAGGACCGTTTTCTGAAGCTGCTGGTGACGCAGATGAAGAACCAGGATCCGCTGAATCCGATGGATAACGCGGAGATCACCAGCCAGCTTGCGCAGATCAGCACCGTCAACGGCATACAACAGCTCAACACGACGATGCAGAGCCTGTCGTCGTCGTTCCTGTCGGCGCAATCGCTGCAGTCGGCCGTGTTGATCGGCCATACCGTGCTGACCGACGGCAACAAACTCAATATCGCGGACGGCATGCCCGCCTACGGCGCCGTCGAACTCGCGCAGCCGGCCGACAGCGTCAAGGTCAACATTGTCACTGCGGCCGGAAATATCGTGCGCCAGCTCGAACTCGGCCCGCAGAAAACGGGGGTGGCCGGCTTTCAATGGGACGGACTCGATGACAGCGGCGCGAATGTGCCCGCCGGCCGTTATTCGTTTCAGGTCGCCGCCGCCAGCGGCGGGCAAAAAGTCGACACCACGAGTTTCATGGCCGGCACGGTATCCAGCGTGACGCTCGGCAGCGACGGATTGCGTCTGACCGTCGGCGGTATCGGCAATATCACGATGCAGCAAATCAAACAAATCATGTAACGCGGGAGACAACCATGGGATTTCAAACCGCTTTGAGCGGACTCAACGGGGCGTCGCAAAGTCTGGATGTCATCGGTAATAACGTCGCGAACGCAAACACCGTCGGCTTCAAGGTATCGCGGGCGCAGTTTGCCGACGTGTTCGCAAATTCACTGAGCGGCGCGGGTACGAATGCGATCGGTATCGGCACCAAGGTGTCGACGGTCCAGCAGCAGTTCTCGCAGGGTAACATCACGGTTT
>CAMBSS010000055.1 GCA_945870465.1 Bordetella parapertussis
CGCCTGACGCTGGGCAAGCTCTCGGGGCGCAACGCGTTCAAGTCGAGGCTGCACGAAATCGGCATCGACCTCGCGTCCGAGGAAGCGCTCAACGCCGCATTCAAGCGCTTCAAGACCCTCGCCGACAAAAAACGCGAAATCTACGACGAGGACCTGCAGGCGCTGATTACCGAAGAACACCTCGAGCATGTCGAGAACGAGCGCTATCGCCTGGTGTCGCTGACCGCGCATTCGGAGACCGGTGCATTGCCGTTCGCGAAAATCGTGCTGTCGGAAGACGGCAAGGAAAAGCCGGCCCAGTCCCAGGGCAGCGGTCCGGTCGACGCTTCGTTCAAAGCCATCGAGAGCCTCGTCAACAGCGGAGCGGAGCTGCTGCTGTATTCGGTCAACAACATTACCAGCGGGACCGACTCGCAGGGCGAGGTGACGGTGCGGTTGTCGAAGGCGGGGCGCATCGTCAACGGCCAGGGCGCGGACACCGATATCGTCGTGGCATCGGCCAAGGCTTACATCAATGCGCTGAACAAGCTGCATTCCAAGCTGGAGCGCCTGAACCCGCAGGTGTAGCCGTGCGGACTACTTTAAATATAAAAAAGGCGCCCGTGGCGCCTTTTTTTATGCGCGACTGTTGTGTCAGTGGTCGAGCTTGACGCGCGAGGCGGCAGCGATTTTGAGCTCGTTTTTGATTTCCTTGACGCGCGGAACCGTACTTGCAACTTCCGACGCATGCACGGGTTCGCTGCCGCGGTCGACGATGCCGGCGATGGTCACGACGCCGCGGTCGGCGCTGATGGTGATACTCATTTTCTCGGTACGCGGATCGGCGCGCAGTGCCGCGCGCACGTGGGCTTCCAGCGCAAGATTGGCGAGCATTTGCTGGGATTGGTCGGTCGCGCGGAACTGCGGGTTGTTGACGAGAGACAGCACTTCGTCGGCGCATTCGTCGATCGAAACGCGTTCGGTGTTGAGCACCAGGTCGTACTGCTCCGGGTCCTGCCAGTTGATGCCGAAATGACGGCGCGTGATGGCGGCGTGCGCTTCCTCCGACAGCTTGATCTCGTTGGTGATGAACGCCTCGTCATCGGAGTTGAGCCGCTCCATCATGCGCTGCACGCGCACTTTCATGGGCGCGCATACGCGCACGCAGATCACGTGCTGGATGGGGCGCAGGAGGTGCGCCGAACCCCAGCCGCGGATGACTGATACGTTGTCGCTTTCGGCAAGGGCCAGCGTTTCGTCGGCCGTGTAGATCGACAGGCTGGTTTTGTCGGTCGTCAGGCGCTCCCAGATATTGGCTTTGCCGTCGAGAAAGCGCACCACGTGGCTTTTGCGCAAACGCATCTTGTTGGCGAGGTGGTCGATGATTTCGTGGTGCACGACCGGCTTGCCCAGCCGCTCGGAAATGACGTTGGCGACGTCCTTGCCCAGAGATCCCATTTCACGGGTCATGGCGATGAGCGGCATGGCATTCTCCTCCAATGCGAAGCAGACCTGTCAGGATATCAGTACGGCGCCGACAGGGGTCACAAATGGCGACGTGCGTGGCGTACGTAGAGAATACAGGCGATAAAACAGGCTGTTGCGAGGGCGGTTTCCACCAGAGCCAGCTGCGCTGACAGGCCGCGGTCGGACCAGGCGCGGACCGCGCCCTCGGCAAAGTAGGCGAGCACCAGCATGGACGTCCACTGATAGGTGTAGATTTTGCCGCGCAAAAGGCCGAACAGCGGCGCCAGCAGCGGCAGGACCTTCAACGCCAGCAGGGAGCCGCCGGGACGCACCGGCGCCAGCCACAGTTCCCAGGCGAGTCCCAGGAAAATCAGCGCGATGAGGCTCCCTACCGTAATGCCGTAGGCAGTCTTCACGGCACGCATCAGGCGCGCGCCTGTTGGGCCATCGCCACCAGCGCTGCGCGCGCCATGTGCGCATCGACGACCGGCGGATCAATATCGAAGCGCAGGAGTTCGCCATCGGCGCGCATGTCGAAGCCGTCGCAATCGATCGCAACCATCGCGACCGTTGCGGGCTGTTTTTGTTTGAAGTGCCGGCAGTAGTCGCGCAAAGCGTCCGCATGCCCGGTATTCATGTGCGCGACGATGTCAGCTTCGCATGCGGCCATGGTGTTGGCGGGCGGTGCATAATTGTCGGCGGTGATCCAGTGGATCGCGCCGAAGCCGCCGATGTGGCGCAGCGTGAGCGGTTCGATGCGGTAGAACACAAAGTCGCCCAGCGCCAGCAGCCGGGCGGCGTCCGGAATACAGGCGAGGTAACGTGTTTGCATAGCGGGGCCATCATCCGTACGCACGGCATTGCCGACGAGCGTGACGCGCGCGCCCGCCTGCGCGTCCGTATCGGCATCGCGCACCAGCAGGCTGACGCGCGGATCGGCATCGATATTCTTCGTGTGTTCCGCCAGCTGGCTGATCAATATCACCGGCCGCGCGGCATGATCGGTTACGCAGGCCGTCACCGAGCCGAATGGATGGCCGCCGAGTTTTTTCGAAATAGTGGACAGCAAGCCGTGGCGGTGCCGGCGCAGATAACGCCGGCACTCGGCGCCTATGCTCATGCGGCGAGCTTGAGCGCGGTCTCGGCCAACCGTTTGCCGAGCGCGATGCACATGTTTTTTTCGTCGTCGGTGATCGGCCGGTCGCTCGTTGCTCCCGCGACGTGGCTGGCGCCGTAGGGAGTGCCGCCGCTCGCGGTCGAAATCAATCCGGGTTCGGTGTATGGCAGGCCGACGATGACCATGCCGTGGTGCATAAGCGGCAGCATCATCGAAAGCAATGTGGTTTCCTGCCCGCCGTGCATGCTGCTGGTCGAAGTAAAAACTGCGGCTGGCTTGCCGCTCAACGCGCCTTTCAGCCACAGGCCCGAGGTCGAATCCAGAAAATACTTGAGGGGCGCGGCCATGTTGCCGAAGCGCGTGGGCGAACCGAGTGCCAAGGCCGCGCACTCTTCGAAGTCTTTCAGTTCAGCGTAGGGCGCGCCCGCGGCGGGCACGTCCGGTTCGACGGCTTCACTCACGGCCGATATTTTCGGCACGGTGCGCAGACGCGTGCCAGCGCCCGGCACCTGCTCGACGCCGCGCGCGATGAATTGCGCCATCTGCCTGACGGCGCCGTAATGGCTGTAGTAGAGGACGAGGATTTCTTTCATCGGACCGGGTGCTGCGCTTCGCGGGTATTATCGCGGGTATTATATAGGCTCCTGCAGCGCATCCCACGATGGCTACTCATGGTAATCAAAAGCGCTCCGCTGACTGATCTCGTACGTATTTTCTGGCAGCGCTTTATCGAGGACCGCTGCGTCCAGATCGCCAGCAGCCTGACGTTCACGACGCTGCTCGCACTGGCGCCCATCATCACTGTCGTGCTGACGATCGTGTCTGCGTTTCCGGTGTTCGAATCGCTGATCGAAAATCTGCAGCGTTTCCTGATCCACAACATCATGCCGGAATCGGTGTCGGCGATTACGACTTACGCCGCCGAATTTTCCGACAACGCGACGCAGTTGACAGCAGTGGGCATCGCCTTTGTCGCCGTCACCGCGCTGATGCTGATGATCACCATCGACCGTGCGTTCAACAGCATCTGGCGGGTATCGCGTCCGCGTTCGCTCTTGCAGCGGATACTCGTTTACTGGACAGTGCTCACCATAGGCCCGCTATTCGTCGGCGCGAGCCTGTCGCTCACTTCCTATCTGATCAGGCTGTCGCTCGGGCTTATCGACAACCCGCCGGGAGTCGGGTTGTTGATGCTGCGGTTCGTCTCGCTGGCGCTGACGTCGATTGCCCTCGGGCTGCTGTACTGGACGGTGCCCAATCGGCCGGTCCTGAAGCACGACGCGTTGCTGGGCGGCATCTCCGCCGGCATCTGCCTCGAAGCGATGAAACAGGGGTTCAGCTTTTATATCGCGCATTTCCCGACTTACAAACTGGTGTACGGCGCGTTTGCCGCAGTGCCGGTTTTTTTGCTGTGGATCTACCTGTCATGGTTGATCGTCATCGGCGGCGCGGTGCTCGCGGCATTGCTGCCCGAGTGGCGCGAGCGCGCGGGACAATCGCAGCCGGTGCCGGGCAGCGATTTTTTTGATGCGTTGCAGGTCATGAGAAAGCTGTGGCGTGCGCACCACACCGGCGGAATCGTTACGCTGTCGAGCCTGCATCCGGCGGTCAAAGTCCGCATCGATCATCTTGAGCAGATTCTCGCCACACTGTCAGGCGCGGGGTTCGTCACGCGCGCGGGCGCGGACGGCTGGGTGTTGAGCCACGACGCGGCGACGATCCGGATCGAGGACATCTACCGCCTGTTCGTGTTTCGCGCCGACGCGCTTGTGCCGGCACGGCATGCCAGCAGCGAACTCGAGTCCCTCGTCTACGAAATCTCGACGCGCATTGGCGACAAGCTGCAGATGTCGCTCGAGCAGTTGTTCCGTCAGGCGGAGGAGAGCGCCGCCGTTGTCGCGAAACCGGCCTGACGGTTCCGGCGCGGCTTCAGCGTGCAAGGGCTCCGGCCGACTGCAGCGGATATTTCCAGTTGCTGATCCAGGCGCGCACCACCGTATTCGGATATTCCGCTTTGCCGAGGCTGCCGTTGTAACGGCCGAGCGCGCGGAAGTAATCGCCGCGTTCGATGTCGAGATAGTGTTTCAGGATGACGCAGCCGTAGCGCAGGTTGGTGCGCAGGTGAAAGAGGTTGTGCCCGGGCTGCCCGATCTGCTTGACCCAGAACGGCATCACTTGCATGAAACCGCGTGCGCCCGCGCTGGATACGGCGTATTTGCGAAAGGCGCTTTCCACCTGTATCAGGCCCAGCACCATTTGCGGATCGAGCCCGGCGCGTTTGGCTTCGTAGTGCACCGTAACCAGAAATTCTTCGCGCGCGTGCCGGTCGGGGAAGCGCCGTTCGAGTTTCTTCGACATGGCGTCGAGCCATGTGCGCGCTTCCTCCAAGGTATCGAACGCGAGAAAGGGCGTCGCCTGGTCGCTGATCGTCGACTGCATCTGGCTCTGTACGCTCGCAGCCAGCGGTTCATATTTTTGATTGCCGGCGTGCGCCAGAGAAACGCAGGCAGTCAGCGCCAGCGCAATCAGCCGCCGCATACGAGTTTTTTGATGGTGTCCGCGGCGTTGTCGACTGCAATCGGCTGCGCGGCCTTGTCGCGCCGCCCCTGGTATTCGAACTGACCCTGCTTCAAACCGCGGTCGCCAATCACGATGCGATGCGGGATGCCGATCAGTTCCATATCGGCGAACATGACGCCGGGCCGCTCGTCGCGGTCGTCTAGCAGCACTTCGATGCCGGCGGCCGTCAGCTCGGCGTAAAGTTTTTCCGCGGCCTCGCGCACGGCCGCGCTCTTGCCAATGGCTATCGGCACGATAGCCAGTTCGAACGGCGCGATGGCGGCCGGCCAGATGATGCCACGCTCGTCGTGGTTCTGCTCGATCGCCGCGGCGACGATGCGCGTGATGCCGATGCCGTAGCAGCCCATTTCCATCGGTTGCTGCTTGCCGGTCTCGTCGAGGAAATTGCATTTGAGGACCGACGAGTACTTGGTGCGCAGCTGGAAGATGTGCCCGACTTCGATGCCGCGGCAGAGGTCCAGCGTGCCTTTGCCGTCCGGGCTCGCATCGCCGGCGACGACGTTGCGGATGTCGGCGACCAGTGCCGGCTCCGGCAGGTCGCGCCCCCAGTTGACGTTGGTGTAATGCTGGCCGTCGACGTTCGCGCCGGCGGCGAAGTCGCTGGCAGTCGCGGCGGATCGGTCGACGATGATGGTGAGCTGGGACGGATTCTTGACCTGGAGCGGCCCCAGCGAACCAAAGCCGGCGCCGAATACCGCGCGCACGTCGGCTTCGGCGGCGGGCTGCAACGGCGAGAGCAGGGCGGGCAGTTTGGCCGCCTTGATTTCGTTCAGCATGTGATCGCCGCGCAGTATGAGAGCGACGAGGCCTGCAGTGCCCTGGTAGACGAGGGTCTTGACGGTTTTTTGCGCGGGAATGCCGAGCAGGCGGCACAGATCGTCTATGGTGCGCACGCCCGGCGTCGCCACAGTGGCGAGCGCTGCGCCGGGCGCGCCGCGGGCAGCCGGCGTCGCCATCCCTTCGGCGAGTTCGATATTCGCGGCGTAGTCTGATTGGGGGCAGAAAGCGATCGCGTCTTCGCCCGAATCGGCGAGCACGTGAAATTCGTGCGAGCCGGTGCCGCCGATCGAGCCGGTGTCGGCGGCGACCGCGCGAAACTTGAGGCCGAGACGCGTGAATATGCGCGTGTAGGTGTCGTACATGTTCTGGTATTCGCGTTCGAGGTCGGCGTAACCCGCGTGAAACGAGTAGCCGTCCTTCATCACGAATTCGCGCCCGCGCATGACGCCGAAGCGCGGCCTTCTTTCGTCGCGGAACTTGGTTTGAATTTGATAAAAGTGCACCGGCAGCTGACGGTAGCTCTTGATCTCGTTGCGCGCGATGTCGGTGACGACTTCCTCGGAGGTGGGCTGGATCACGAAATCACGCTCGTGCCGGTCCTTCAGGCGCAAAAGTTCCGGCCCGTAGGCCTGCCAGCGTCCGGATTCCTGCCACAGCTCGGCGGGCTGCACGACCGGCATCGACATTTCGACCGCGCCGGCGCGGTTCATTTCTTCGCGCACGACCGCTTCTACCTTGCGCGCGATGCGCAGCCCCATCGGCATCAGGCTGTAGATGCCGCTGCCGAGGCGCCGGACCAATCCCGCGCGCAGCATCAGCCGGTGGCTGACGAGTTCCGCCTCCGAAGGTGCTTCTTTAAGGGTGGAGAGAAAGAAATTCGATACGCGCATAACTACCCGAAAGCGATGAAAGCCCTTATTCTACCGAACCATGGTGTATTTCCGGAAAATCTCTCACGCATGAAGTTCCTCCACAGCTGGCGCATACGCAAACCGGCAGAAGACAACGAATCGGTCTATATCAGCGAAAAATTCGGCGTGCGCACGCTGCATATCGGCAGCGACACGGTGCAAAGTTCAATGCGTATCGCGCGCCCGAACGATCTCGAGGTTTCGTACACGCGCAGCATGATGGCTTGCCTGCTGTTCAAGCCCGATCCGCGCGAAGTGCTGATGGTGGGGCTGGGCGGCGGTTCGCTGACCAAGTTCATCTATCACCAGTTGCCGCGGGCGCACATCGTCGCCATCGAGGTCAATCCGCGCGTGGTGGACATCGCGCGCCAGTATTTCGCGGTGCCGGAGGACGATGAGCGGCTCAGTATCGTCGTCGCCGATGGTGCCGACTACCTGCAACGGGACAATTTGCGCGCTGATCTGATGGTGATAGACGGCTATGACGCCGAGTCCCAGGTCGAAGCACTGTCGACGCCGGCTTTTTACCGCGATTGCGCGCGCGTGCTCGGCGAAGCGGGCGTGCTGGTCGTCAACCTGTGGGGCGGCGATCGCAATTTCACGACCTGCGTGGACCGTCTCGCCAAGGCGTTCGACGGACTGGTCGCGTGCCTGCCGGCCGGCCGGCCGGGCAATATAGCGGCGTTCGCCTTCAAGTGCAGTCCCGGCCAGCCGGCCTGGCAGGAATTGCGCGCGCGCGCACAGCAACTGGAAGCGAGTTACGGGCTTGAATTCACGCGTTTCGTAGCGGAATTGTCGGCCATGAATCCGCACGATGAAGAGCGCCTGCTGCTGTAGCGCCGCGGCTTTCAATTAACGCAGGTTTGTGGAAGAATCTGCCCAATCAGAGCATACACAGGGTGACTCACATGATCGATCGTGACGGGTATCGCCCCAATGTCGGCATTATCGTTTGCAACTGGAAAAACGAGGTTTTCTGGGGCAAGCGCGTAAAAGAGCACTCATGGCAGTTTCCGCAGGGCGGCATCAAGGCGGGGGAGACCCCGGAGCGCGCGATGTATCGCGAACTGCACGAGGAAGTCGGCCTCACCGCGGAGCACGTCAGGATACTGGGCCGCACACGCGACTGGTTGCGCTACGAGGTGCCGGAGCAATGGGTGCGGCGCGAATGGCGCGGCAACTACAAAGGGCAGAAACAGATCTGGTATCTGCTGCGGCTCGTCGGCCGCGATTGCGACGTGCATCTGCGCGCGTCCGAAAAGCCCGAGTTCGATGCGTGGCGCTGGAACGACTACTGGGTGCCGCTCGAATCGGTGATCGAGTTCAAGCGCGACGTCTACCAGCTGGCGCTGAACGAACTGGCCAAGTACCTGCATCGCAATCCGCACGAACGTCGTCCAAACGTCGTCAGCGCCCCCTGATATCGGTGCTGCGTCGCGCGCCGCTGCCGGCAATTGACAGCGCTGGCGCAGAGTTTTAAACTTGGTTCACAGATTAGATTTAGTCTAATTACTGTTGCGGCCCACGGGTAATTTGGGCCGGTCCGGCAATTGAACGATAGGAGAAAACGATGCAACTCAAGGGATCGAAAACCGAAGGAAATCTGAAAGCCGCATTTGCCGGCGAATCGCAGGCGAATCGACGTTACCTGTATTTTGCAGCGAAAGCGGACGTGGAAGGCCAAAATGACGTTGCCGCAGTGTTCCGTTCGACGGCGGAAGGCGAAACCGGCCATGCTCACGGCCACCTCGAGTATCTCGAGGCGGTGGGCGATCCGGCCACCGGCCTGCCGATCGGCAAGTCGCGCGACAACCTGAAAGCGGCGATTGCCGGCGAGACCCACGAGTACACCGACATGTACCCGGGAATGGCCAAGGCGGCGCGCACCGAAGGTTTTGAGGAAATCGCCGACTGGTTCGAGACGCTGGCCAAAGCCGAGCGCTCGCACGCCAATCGTTTCCAGAAGTCGCTCGACGCACTGGCCGACTGATTCCGAGAGGCGAGTTGCGAGAGGAGTGAGGCGCAAAGCCTCGCTCCTCTTTTGTTTGCAGCAGCAACCCGCTTTTCGGCTCTCCCCTTAGACCCTCCCGCACAATGGCCGTCCGCGAAGGTAATCTCGAAGCCCCGACCCGCCACCCGCTCGACTGGCAGGGTGCTGACTTCTACAGCGAAGAGAAGGTTTTCGGCGAACTCGAGCGCGTGTTCGATATCTGTCACGGCTGCCGGCGCTGCGTCAACCTGTGCACGGCGTTTCCGAAGCTCTTCGATCTGATCGACGAGGGCAAGACCGGCGAGCTCGATGGCGTCGAAAAATCCAAGTACTGGGATGTCGTCGACCGCTGCTACCTGTGCGATACGTGCTACATGACGAAGTGTCCGTACGTGCCGCCGCACGAATGGAACGTCGATTTTCCGCATTTGATGCTGCGCGCCAAGGCGGTCAAATTCAAACAGGGCGGCACGTCCGCGCGCGACAAGCTGCTGTCGTCCACCGACGCGCTGGGCAAGCTGGCGACCATCCCCGTCGTCGTGCAGATCGTGAACGCCGCGAACAAGATGCCGGTAGCGCGCGGCGTCATGGACAAGGTGCTGGGCGTGCACAAGGACCGCGTGCTGCCGGAATACGCGAGCGCCAAGTTCCGCGCCAATGCCAAACCCGACGCTTCGTTTGCAGTGAAGGACGGCAAGAGCACGCCGGGCAAGGTCGCTATTTTTGCGACCTGCTACGTGAATTACAACGAGCCTGGCATCGGCCACGACCTGCTCAAGATACTCGCGCACAACGAAATCCCCGCGATCGTCGTCGAAAAAGAAGCGTGCTGCGGCATGCCCAAGCTGGAGCTCGGCGACCTCGATGCAGTGGCGAAGCTGAAGGAAATCAATATTCCCGTGCTCGCCAGGCTCGCGCGCGAGGGCTACGCGATCCTGACCGCAATCCCGTCCTGCACGCTGATGTTCAAGCAGGAACTGCCGCTGATGTTTCCGCAGGACGCGGATGTGAAAGCGGTGCAGGTCGCCATGTTCGATCCGTTCGAATACTTGGTGAAGCGCTACAAGGAAGGCCTCTTGAAGACCGATTTCAAGGCGTCGCTGGGCAAGGTCGCGTACCACATTCCGTGTCATTCGCGCGTGCAGAACGTCGGCCAGAAAACGCGTGAAATGCTGGAGCTCGTGCCGGATACGCAGGTCAACACCGTGGAGCGGTGCTCCGGACACGACGGGACGTGGGGCGTAAAAAGCGAATTTTTCGATCAATCGATGAAAATCGGCCGCCCCGTGTTCCGGCTGATGGCCGAGCAAGACCCCGATTACCTGAGCTCGGACTGCCCGATCGCGGGCCGCCATATCCAGCAGGGCATAGGCGAGTCGCGCGCGCAGAAGGAACATCCGTTGGCGCTGCTGCGCATCGCCTACGGTTTATGAATTTAGTCAACGGAACCGCCATGCCCCGGATCACCCCCGACAGCCTGATGACGCTCGAAGCGTATGCCAAGACGCGCAAGGATTTTCGCGCGCAGGTGCTCGCCCATAAAAAAAACCGCACGGTGTCGCTCGGCGAGCACGTCACGCTGATATTCGAGGACGAGCTCACGATCCGCTATCAAATCCAGGAAATGCTGCGCGTCGAGCGCATATTCGAGGAGGCGGGCATACGCGACGAGCTGGAAGCTTACAATCCTCTGGTGCCGGACGGCAGCAACTGGAAAGCGACGATGTTGATCGAATATCCCGATGTCGATCAGCGGCAGGCCATGCTGGCGTTGCTGAAAGACATCGAAGACAGGGTGTGGGTGCAGGTCGCCGGGCACGACCGCGTGTATGCCATCGCCGACGAAGACATGGAGCGCGCGAACAGCGAGAAAACATCCGCCGTGCACTTCTTGCGCTTTGAATTGGCACCGGCAATGGTGCAGGCGCTGCGCGGCGGCGCTGCGCTGGGCATGGGCATCGATCATCCGGTGTATACCGCGGCGATGGAAAACCTTCCGGGCGCGGTAAGGTCAGCGCTGATGCAGGACCTGCGGGGCTGACATGCGGGCCTGGCCCGAACTGCCGAAATTGGCAATGTGTTGCGTACTGCTGCTGCCGCTGATGGCGTCCGCACAGCTGCTGCGGCTTCTCGGCGGCGAGGAAGACCCCGACAAAAAAGAATTCGTCGAACTCGAGGTCAAGCTGCCGCCGTTTCCCAAAGACGGCAACCTGATTCCGTTCGAGGCGAACGCGGCCAGCAGCAACCGGTTTTTCATCGATGGCCCGTCCATTACGGTCGCCGATGACGGGACGGTGCGTTACACGGTGGTCATCCGAAGCCCGAGCGGCGCCTCCAACATTTCCTACGAAGCCATACGCTGCGAAACACGCGAACAGAAGGTCTACGCGTTCGGGCGGCGCGACGGCACATGGTCAAATGCGCGCACGAGCGAGTGGCGGCCGATTACGGCCAAGGGCAGCTATTCCATGCAAAGCGATCTGCACAGGAATTATTTTTGTCCGGTGGGCAGCGCGGTGCGCACGGCGAAAGACGCCATCAATCGCCTCAAATACCCCATGTAGATCAGTACGCCCCCGGGCGGCAACGAGCGCTGAACGCGCGCGCCCGGCGCGAGCCGGTTGCGCAAGCTGCGTACAGCGGGTTTGGCGTGGCATACAATAAGACCCGGCGCGGGCACCCGCACGACTGCCGCAATCCAGGGGGTGGGGAGCAAATGAACGAGCAAAAAAATCGCGGTGATGTGCCGCCGCCGCTGGCCAGTGCGAGTGAGCGCGATCTGAGCATTCTGCTGCCGTTGATCGACAAGATACGCGCGGTGGAAATCAAGTTTCAGGGTGACGCGGCGCCGGGCGCTCCCGCGGCGAGCGTCGTCGAGGCGCGGCTGAAGGCGCTGGAAGACGATGTCGCGGCGATCAAACAAACATTGCAGGCGACGCTGGGGGCAATCACGCAGGAAGTGAGCGCCGCGGCCGCGGCTGTCGCGGCGGCGGCCGTCGAATTGCGGTCGCAGACGTGGTTGCGCGTTGCGTGCGCTGCGCTGCTGACCGTTGTGTTGCTGCTGGTTGCGCACTACCTGGTGGTTTTCGTCTATGACATGCGCACGGTGGTGCTGCGCCTGATCTCGGTCGTCATTCCGCTGCCTATCGCGTTGGCGTTGACGCTACGCCATCGCGTCAATCCGTGGATTCAGATCGGCGTTGCGTTCGCAATCGGCCTGGCCGCGGTATTCGGCATGTCGTACGTGACGAGCGCGCACGAAAACACCTCGTTTCTGCCCGAGAATTTCAGGGAGTGGCGCGAGACCCTCGAATACGTCGCAAGCATAGCGTTTGCGCACCATACCGGCGTGCTGATCAGTTGCGCCTTGCAGGCGCGCTCCGGCGCGCGCAACCGCGCTGGCGAGGCCACGCTGAAACTGGCGCAGACGCTCGCGTCAGCAACCGGCAAGGCAGTCAAGACCGGCACGGAACTGAAGAAGCACGTCGATTCGATTCAGGGCCTGATCAACAACCTGATGCCCGTCGCCAGCGCGATCGCTGCCGTAGTTGCCGGCCTCAAAGGCGTGGTGTGATTTGATGCCGCGCCGGCGGATGGCGCCGGCGCACGCAATTACTTGATGACGGTGAAGCTCACGGTCTCGGATTTGGTGCGGCCTTCTGCATCGGTGACGTCGATCTTGAGGTCGTGAGATCCGGCCGGCACGTGCGCGTCCGTCAGGCTGATGCCGGATTCCGAAATGGCGGACTTCAGCCGCTGGGTCAGATCGACGGCGGGCTTCCTGAGGTAAGTGACTTTCACCGACGACGCATCGATCTTCGAGCCGCCATGCGGCTGGAAATCCACTTTCATCGCGAACGGCGCCTTGATCTGGCCGTCCGGGCTGGGGCTTACGACCTTGATACTTGGGCCGCGCGTAATGCCGCCGCGTGTCAACACCTTGGGTGCGGCAGGCAGTCTGGCTTCGTCTTCGGTGATGAGGTCAACGGCACCTGCGGCGGCGGACAGGGCAAGTCCGGCGCACAGTGCGCCGGCAGCCAGCGCATAACGAAAATCACTAGCAGCGGATTTGGTCATGATAACTTCTCCGAAAGGTCGCATTAGCCCGCGGCATCCATCGACTGGACCGCTGCGGCGGATAACGGCGTAGCACAACCGCGCGCAGATAATGCCGCAGCCGGCCGCCGCTTGTCACCGGTAATATTCACGCTCTGGGGAGGCACTAATAACCCGCGCCAGGCAGGCAGCGCAGGTTACAACAGGACCAGATTGTCGCGGTGTATCAACTCGGGCTCGTCGACATAGCCGAGGCGGGCCTCGATTTCGCTGGATGGCGTTTTCAGAATGCGGCGCGTTTCTGCTGCGTTGTAATTGACCAGCCCGCGCGCGATTTCGGCGCCGTCTGGCGAGCAGCAAGCGACCACTTCGCCGCGTTCGAATTCGCCCGCAACTTCAAACACGCCGATCGGCAGCAGGCTCTTGCGCAGATCGCGCAACGCCTTGACGGCGCCCGCGTCGAGTATCAGCTTGCCGCGCACCTGGAGGTGGTCGGCGAGCCACTGCTTGCGTGCGGCGAGCGTCTGCGTCGCTGCTTTCAACAGCGTGCCGATGCGCTCCCCTTGTGCAAGCCGCACCAGCACCTGCTCCTCGTGGCCGGACGCGATGATGGTATGAGCGCCGCTGCGCGCTGCGCGCTTGGCCGCCAGCACCTTGGTGAGCATGCCGCCGAGCCCGATATCGCTGCCCGCGCCGCCCGCGATTTTTTCCAGCTCGGGGTCGCCGGCGCGCGCTTCGTGCACCAGCGTTGCCTTGGGGTCCTTGCGCGGGTCGGCCGAAAAAAGGCCGGCCTGGTCGGTGAGGATCACCAGCACGTCGGCTTCAACCAGATTGGTCACCAGCGCGCCCAGCGTGTCGTTGTCGCCGACGCGGATTTCATCGGTCGCGACCGTATCGTTTTCATTGATGATGGGAATCACGCCGAGGTCGAGCAGCGTGCGCAGGGTCGAGCGTGCGTTCAGATAGCGCTTGCGGTCCGCCATGTCTTCATGCGTCAGCAGGATTTGTGACGTGATGAGAGCATGCTCGCGAAAACGCGACTCGTAGGCTTCGATCAGTCCCATCTGGCCGACGGCGGCCGCGGCCTGCAGTTCATGCACGGCGCTCGGCCGCACTTTCCAGCCCAGGCGCTGCATGCCCTCGGCGATGGCGCCGCTCGACACCAGTATGACTTCGCGGCCGAGCTTGCGCAGTTCGGCGATCTGGGCGACCCAGCGCGCGAGTGCGGCGTGATCGAGTCCCTGCCCCTGGTTGGTGACCAGGCTGCTGCCGACTTTGACGACGAGTCGTTTGGCTTGGGCCAGTTCCGGATTCATATTGGCTTGCGGTATGCAGGGTTCAGGATTCGGGATTCAGTTCGCGTTGCATGGGCGCGTCGCCGGCGACATCCATTGCAGTGACGGACCCGCGTGTCACGTCCAGATGTTCCATGATGGCGTAGGTCAGTTCTTTGCAGCCCGTGCCGCTCAAGGCCGAAATAATAAAGCTTTTGTCGCGCCAGCCGAAATCGGCCAGGAATTGCTTTACCTTCCCGGCCTGTTCTTCCGGCGCCAGCAGATCGGTCTTGTTCAGCACCAGCCAGCGCGGTTTGTCGAACAGCGTCTCGTCGTATTTTTTCAGTTCGTTGATGATGGCACGCGCTTCGGCGACCGGATCGGTGCTCTCATCGAACGGCGCGATATCGACGATATGCAGCAGGAGGCGCGTGCGCGCGAGATGACGCAGGAACTGGTGGCCCAGCCCCGCGCCCTCGGCAGCGCCTTCGATCAGGCCGGGGATGTCGGCGATCACGAAGCTGCGGTTGTTGTCGACGCGCACTACTCCCAGATTCGGGTGCAGCGTTGTAAACGGATAGTCGGCCACTTTGGGCCGCGCCGCGGAAACCGCGCGGATGAAAGTCGATTTGCCGGCGTTCGGCATGCCGAGCAGACCAACATCCGCCAGCACCTTGAGTTCGAACTTCAGCTTCTTCGACTCGCCCGGCATGCCGCGCGTGAACTGGCGCGGCGCGCGGTTGGTGCTGGATTTGAAATGGAGATTGCCGATACCGCCGTCGCCGCCCTTGGCGAGCAGCGCTTTTTGCTCGTGCGCTGCGAGATCGCAGATCGGTTCGCCGGTTTCGAAGTCGCTGACCACGGTGCCGACCGGCACGCGCAGCAGCACGTCATCGGCCGACTTTCCATTGCAGTCCGAGCCCATGCCCGCCGCGCCGTTTTTGGCGCGATGGATGCGTGCAAAACGATAGTCGACCAGCGTGTTGATATTACGGTCCGCGACCGCGAATATGCTGCCGCCGCGCCCGCCGTCGCCGCCGTCGGGCCCGCCGCGCGGCACGAATTTCTCGCGTCGGAACGACGCTGAGCCGTCGCCGCCTTTGCCGGCGTGCAGCTCTACGGTGGTTTCGTCGATGAATTTCATTTAATCAATCCCATGTCGTGGGGCGCGGGTCCCGAAAAGGCTGCCTGGTTGCCGGCTGTGCGCTGCCGGGGGAAACAAAAAAGCCCTGCACAGCGGCAGGGCTTTGGCATTGCGCGAAGAGCCTTGGTTACGCAGCAGCAGGAACGATGTTGACGGTTCGCTTCCGGGCTGGCCCTTTGACCGCAAATTCCACCGTGCCCTTGATCATCGCAAACAGCGTGTGGTCTTTGCCGATGCCGACGTTGACGCCCGGGTGCACTTGCGTGCCGCGCTGGCGGATGATGATGCTGCCCGCGTTGATGACTTCGCCGCCGTAGGCTTTGACGCCTAGGCGCTTCGAGTTCGAGTCGCGGCCGTTGCGTGAACTGCCGCCTGCTTTTTTATGTGCCATTGAGTCTGCTCCTTAGCCTGCGATGCCGAGGATTTCGATCTCGGTATAGTTTTGGCGGTGCCCCTGAGATTTGCGGTAATGCTTGCGGCGGCGCATTTTGAATATGTGCACCTTGTCGCCGCGCCCGTGGGACACGATTTTCGCCTTCACGGAGGCGCCGGATACGAGCGGCGTGCCGAGAGATATGTTGTCTCCATCGGCAACCATCAATACCTGGTCGATGACGATTTCGGAGCCGATGTCGGCCGCGAGTTGTTCGATTTTCAGCTTTGCACCAGAGGCAACGCGATACTGCTTGCCGCCGGATTGGATGACCGCATACATGATTTGACCCTTTATACCTGCTGGACTACAGGATATGGAAAGCCGAGCATTATACCTAAGGGCGATTTTTGAGTCAAAACATTGTAAAATGAGGAACTTGCCACTATCGCTGCCGCCGTTTTACGGCGTTTTTCCGCCCGGAGGCAGCAAACGGCGCCATTCTGCACTGTAGCCCGATGTCCGTCCCCTTTATTCAAGACTTTATTGCCGCCGACATGCGCGCGGTAGACGCGGTTATCCGCAACCGCCTGGCGTCCGACGTGGCGTTGGTGCGCGAGGTCGCCGAATATATCGTCGGCAGCGGCGGCAAGCGCCTGCGCCCGGCGCTGGTGATTCTCTCGGCCGGCGCGTTCGGCTATCAGGGCAAACACCACCATCAACTGGCGGCAGTGGTGGAGTTCATCCACACTGCCACCCTGCTGCATGACGACGTGGTCGACGGCTCGGAATTGCGGCGCGGCAATCCGACCGCCAATGCCCTGTTCGGCAATGCCGCCAGCGTGCTGGTTGGCGATTTTGTCTATTCGCGCGCGTTCCAGATGATGGTCGAAGTCGAAAGCATGCGCGTGATGAAGGTGCTGGCCGAGGCGACCAACGTGATTGCCGAGGGCGAAGTGCTGCAGCTGATGAATTGCCACAATACGGATATCGGCGAGCACGACTACCTGCAGGTCATCCGCTTCAAGACCGCCAAGCTGTTCGAGGCGGCGACCCGGTTGGGCGCCATCCTCGCCGGTGCCGGGCCCGCGGTGGAGGCGGCGATGGCCAACTACGGCATGCATCTCGGCACCGCGTTCCAGTTGATCGACGACGTGCTCGATTATTCGGGCGACCACAAGGCAACCGGCAAGAACGTCGGCGATGATCTGGCCGAAGGCAAGCCGACCCTGCCGCTGATTTATGCGATCAAGCATGGTAGCGCGGCCGAAGCGGCGCTGATCAGGAAGGCAATCGAGGAGGGCGGCCTGGGCGAGCTCGAGCAGGTCGTCGCGGCGATCCAGCGCAGCGGCGCGCTCGACTATACGCGGCGCCAGGCCGAGGCCGAGGCGAGCGCGGCGAGCGCGGCCCTCGCCGACCTGCCAAATTCAAAATACCGCGAATCTTTGCTACAATTGGCAGACTTTGCCGTTACACGCGACTATTAACGGTGCACGCAATTACGTGCCCCTTGTCGTTAGAGCGCAGTAAATCGGGGTGTAGCTCAGCCTGGTAGAGTACTGCGTTCGGGACGCAGGAGTCGGAGGTTCGAATCCTCTCACCCCGACCAATCCGGTCGATCACGGCCATCCAACAGCACACTGCCGGCGCGGTATCCCTGCCGCGCCGGCAGCCTGTTCTTGTTCCTCCGCGCACTGCGGTTCTGCAATGAGTGCGGCATTTGTGACGCGTTGCCTTTGCCTCGACGGCGCACGGCGAGTGATGCACACTTACGACCTTTAAAGCGGGCGGAGTCCGGCCTTGGGTAAACTGCTGTTCCTAGTGCTGGCGATTGTGGTCGTGTGGGCGGTGCTCAAAAGCTACCGCAAGTCGCGGCCGCCCGGGGCGCCGCCGAACGCGGCGGCGCCCGAGGACATGGTGCGCTGCACTCATTGCGGCGTGCATCTGCCGCGCAGCGAGAGCCACATGAAAGACGAGAAATTTTTCTGCAGCGACGAGCATCTGCGCCTGCACCGCTAAGTTACGTATATTGTCCATGTCGATCATTTCCGCCGCGCTGCGGCCCGATACGCAGCCAACCGCCGCGAGCGATCCGCGCCTGTCGCGGGACGCGTCGGACTCCTATTGGCGTTCGCTGTATTTCTTCAATGGCTACCGCTTTATCGTGGCGTTGCTGCTGTTGTCGATCACGGCGATTTTCGGCCGCCAGATCACGTTCGGCTCGACGGAATTCGAGTTGTTCGTCTACTTCTCCGGCGCCTATGTGATGTTCAGCATGCTCTGTTTCCTGGCGATTGCATCGCGCCGGCACTTTCATCTGCAGCTCGGTGTGCAGGTCGGCGCGGACATAGTTTTCATCGTCGTGCTGATGTTCGCGAGCGGCGGCATCTCAAGCGGACTAGGCCTGCTGCTGCTGTCGGGCCTGGCCGCCGCCGGGCTCATCAGCCGCGGCCGCCTCACGCTGTTTTACGCCGCGCTGGCAAGCATCGCGGTGCTGATCGAACACACGACGCAGGTCCTTTTCTACTATGGGCAGACGACGCAATATGTACAGGCTGGATTGCTCAGCATCGGCTACTTCACCACGGCATGGGTGGCGCACACGCTGGCGAAATACCTGGTCGCCACGGAGCAGCTCGTAGCACAACGTGAAATCGATCTTGCCAGCATGTCGGAAGTCAGCGAGCTGGTGATACAGGACATGCAGGACGGCGTGCTGGTGGTCGACGAGCACGGCTTGATCCGCCAGCACAATGCGCGCGCCGAGGAAATGCTCGGCACTTTGCGCGAGCAGCGGCGCGAACAGTATCTGAAGAACTACGCGCCGGCGCTGGCACGCCGGCTGGAAGAGTGGCGCAAGAACCCGGTCGCCGGTTTCAACCCGATGAGCACGGTGGTGCAAAACAACAAGATCAGCGCGCGTTTCGTGCCGGTCGGCCGCAGCCGCAATGTAGGCGCAGTGATATTTCTCGAGGACCTGACTCGGGTGCAGGTACAGGCGCGGCAGATGAAGCTCGCGGCGCTGGGCCGGCTCACGGCGAACATTGCCCATGAAGTCAGGAACCCGCTGTCCGCGATCAGCCACGCCACCGAACTCCTGCAGGAAGAGCCGGCGTTAAACGAGACGGTCGCGCGGCTGCTGACGATCATTCACGACAATGCCAAGCGGCTTGACCGCATGGTCAACGATGTGCTGAAGTTAAACCGCGGCGAGCGCGCGCATCGCGAGGTCTTCAAGGTCGGCGACTACATGAAGACTTTTGCCGAGCAGTTCTGCCAGATCGAAAAAGTCCCGCAGTCATTGATCGTCCTCGAACTCGCGGCCGACCCTGAGGTTTCGTTCGACCACAGCCACCTCAACCAGGTGATGTGGAACCTGTGCCGCAACGCGCTGCGCCATTGCCGGCGCCTGGAGGCCAGCATCCGCATCGCGGTGGACGTCATCGGCAGCGGCGGTGTTGTAAAATTGGACGTGGTGGATGACGGCCCCGGAGTGCCGCCGGCGCTGCGCAACCAGTTGTTCGAGCCGTTCTTTACCACCGTGGGCAGCGGCACGGGGCTGGGTCTCTACATCGCGCGTGAAGTGTGCGAGGCCAACGACGCGAAGCTGGAATTCATCGAAACCCCTGCGGGCGCGCAGTTCACCGTGCTGTGTCAGGGAGTCGCGAGGCGCTAATGAACAAGAGCCGGGTTTTGATCGTTGACGACGAAGCTGATATCCGCGAGCTGCTGAGCCTCACGCTGCAGCGCATGGGGCTGGATACCGATTGCGCGGCGGGCGAGTTCGAGGCCACGCAACTGATGCAAAAGCACGGCTACGATCTGTGCCTGACCGACATGCGCCTGCCGGACGGCGACGGACTGCAGCTGCTGGAGCACGTCAGTCTCAACTATGCGAGCACGCCGGTGGCCGTGATCACTGCGCATGGCAGCGCCGAAAATGCGGTTGCCGCGCTGAAGGCGGGCGCCTTCGATTACCTGGCGAAGCCGGTTTCGCTCAACCAATTGCGTGCGCTCGTGCGTTCGGCCCTGATGCTGCCGCGCGTAAACCAGCCAAAAAAGAGCGGCGAAAAAGATGCCGACGCGGGAACGTTCCCGGTGCTGCTCGGCGACTCGGCGCTCATGCAGCAAACGCGCCAGATGATAGACAAGCTCGCGCGCAGCCAGGCCCCCATCCACATCAGCGGCGAGTCGGGCTGCGGCAAGGAACTGGCGGCGCGCCTGATGCATCTTAAAGGCCCGCGCCGCGACGCGCCGTTCGTGCCGGTCAACTGCGGAGCGATTCCCGAGACCCTGATGGAAAGCGAGTTCTTCGGTTACAAGAAAGGCGCTTTTACCGGCGCCGACCAGGACCGCGAAGGTTTTTTCCAGGCTGCCAACGGCGGCACGCTGTTTCTCGACGAAGTCGCCGATCTGCCGATCCAGATGCAGGTCAAACTGCTGCGCGCGATCCAGGAGAAAAAAGTGCGCAAGGTGGGCTCGACCGGCGAGGAAAACGTCGACGTGCGCATCATCAGCGCCACCCACCATCATCTGGCCGACGCGGTGAAGGACGGCAAGTTCCGTCAGGACCTGTACTACCGGCTGAACGTGATCGAACTGCGCATGCCGGCGCTGCGCGAAATGCGCGACGATATCGCGGTGCTCGCACGCGAAATATTGCGCAAAAGCGTGGGCGAAAACGGCAAGGTGCCGGCGCTGGGGGCCGCTGCGGTCGCCGCGCTGCGCGCCTATCAGTTCCCGGGCAACGTGCGCGAACTGGAAAATATTCTCGAGCGCGCGATGGCGTTGTGCGCGGGGGACGAGATCGAGGCGGACGATTTGCAGCTCACGTCGCCCGCGCCCGGCGAATCCGCGCCCGTCGATCGCACCGGCCTGCCGCTGCAGGAGCATCTCGACAGCGTCGAGAAGGAGGCCATCCTCAAAGCCCTCGACCAGACGCGCTACAACCGCACGGCGGCTGCCAAATTGCTGGGCATCACGTTTCGCGCGCTGCGCTACCGCATGGAGCGGCTGGGCATTAATTAGTGAGGAGTGAGGAGTGAGGAGTGAGGAGTGAGTAGCGAGGACGTACTGCCTGCGTGCTTTTTGCTCCTCACGCCTGACGCCTCACGCCTCACGCGCGGGGCGGAAGCGTAGATGCAAATCGATTCCGCCGGATTGCTGCAGGGCGCGCTCTACATTCCGTCACCCAATTGCGACGAGCGGCCGGCCGGCACCGCAATCGAACTGCTCGTCATCCACAATATCAGCCTGCCGCCGGGCGAATTCGGCGGGCCGGGCATTGTCGATCTCTTCACCAATAAACTCGACGGCGCGGCACACCCGTATTACCGCGAGATCGCGCCACTCAGGGTGTCGGCGCATTTCCTGGTCCGGCGCGGCGGCGAACTGATCCAGTTCGTGCCGGTCGGCAAACGCGCGTGGCACGCCGGAGAGTCGAGCTGGCGCGGACGCGACCGCTGCAACGACCACTCCATCGGCATCGAGCTCGAAGGCACGGACGACATGCCGTTCGCCGACATTCAGTACGAGCGCCTGGCACATCTCACGAACGCGCTGCAGGCCGCGTACGCGCTGGCCGACATCGTCGGTCATTCCGACATCGCGCCCGCGCGCAAGACCGATCCCGGCCCGTGTTTCGATTGGCCGCGGTATCGGGGTCTGCTGCGGCAGGCGTAAAAAGCACTACTTCCCGCAAGGCAGATTCAAAAGCGTTTGCCGCAGCACAGTCGCCGCACCGGCCGGCCGGCCGCATTTTTCGGTGTGTGTGGACTTACCTCGGCGGCCGAAAACCTGATTTCGGGTCCCGAATTGCGTGTTCCGGCGACGCTTTTTTGCGCTGCAACGCAATGTCCGGCAAAGCCAGATTTGACGCCGTTCCCGGTCTTTTTCTGCTCATTTTTTAATCAGATTTTTCCCTGTTGCAACAAGTAAGTCCGCGCTGTTTCGCAGGTAAAACCGAGGCGGTAAAAAAACTTTCAAAAGCTATTGCACTCTAGAAATCTAGACACTAGAATTAGTTCGAAGTATCGATTCCAACACAACATATAGTGGTTTTTAAGGGGCTGGCGTGTGGCGGCAGGTCGCACGGCAGAAAAAAAACACAAAGAAATGAACGGTTAAGGAGAGACCCATGCAGTTAGCCAACCACCCTCCCATTCCTGATTCCGTCGCAAAGTTTGCCGTAGAAAGCACTTCCGATGCGATGCAATCCCGCTATAGCGAATACAAGATTATTCGCCGCAATGGCGCGGTAGTCGGTTTCGAGCCGTCGAAGATTTCGATCGCCTTGACCAAGGCGTATATCGCCGTCAACGGCGGCCAGGGCGCCGCATCCGCGCGCGTGCGCGAGGTCGTCGCCAAGCTGACCGAGATGGTGGTCGGCGCGTTGATGCGCCGGCAGCCGAGCGGCGGCACCTTCCATATTGAAGACATCCAGGACCAGGTCGAACTGGCACTCATGCGTTCGGGCGAGCACGAAG
This sequence comes from Bordetella parapertussis, assembly GCA_945870465.1. Next base: position 22,157 of record CAMBSS010000055.1, read on the forward strand.
TCGCGCGTTCGTACGTGCTGTATCGCGAGCAGCGATCGCTTGAACGCGCCAAGCAGCGCGAAGCGCACGCCGAGGTGATCGCCGCGCAGCCGACGATCAACGTGACGGACAATGGCAAGACGCGCCCGCTCGATCTCGGCAAGGTCGCCGCACTCGTGCAGGAATCTTGCGAGGGGCTCGGCCGCGCGGTCGATCCGAACGTGATCATGCAGGCCACGCTGAAAGACCTCTACGAAGGCGTGCCGGTCGATGAAGTGCGCAAATCGCTGATCCTGTCGGCGCGCGCGATGATCGAGAAGGACCCCGCCTACAGCTACGTCACCGCGCGCCTGCTGCTGCATACGCTGCGCCTCGAGACCGTCGGCGAAGAACTCACGCAGGCGGACATGAAAACGCGCTACGCCGAAGTGTTTCCGCTGCTCATCAAAAAAGGCATAGACGCCGAGCTCCTCGATGAGCGCATCGGCAACTACGACCTGAAAAGCCTGGGGGCAGCACTCGACCCGAAGCGCGACTTCAAGTTCGGCTATCTCGGCCTGCAGATCCTCTACGACCGCTATTTCCTGCACGTGCAGGGCACGCGCATCGAGTTGCCGCAGACGTTTTTCATGCGCGTGGCCATGGGGCTCGCGCTAAACGAGCCGGAAGCGCAGCGCGAAGCGCGCGCGATCGAGTTCTACAACGTGCTCTCGTCGTTCGACTTCATGAGTTCGACGCCGACGCTGTTCAATTCCGCAACGCGCCGCTCGCAGCTCGCGAGCTGCTACCTGACGACGGTGGCGGACGACCTCGACGGCATTTACGAGGCGATCAAGGAAAACGCGATGCTGCAGAAATACGCGGGCGGCATCGGTAACGACTGGACGCCGGTGCGCGCGCTGGGCGCCCACATCAAGGGCACCAACGGCAAATCGCAAGGCGTGGTGCCGTTCCTGAAAGTCGTCAACGACACCGCGGTGGCGGTGAACCAGGGCGGCAAACGCAAGGGCGCGGTGTGTTCGTACCTGGAAACCTGGCATTTGGACATCGAGGAATTCCTCGAGCTGCGCAAGAACACCGGCGACGACCGCCGCCGCACGCACGACATGAACACCGCGAACTGGATTCCGGATATGTTCATGAAACGCGTGATGGAAAACGGCGAATGGACACTGTTCTCGCCGTCGGACGTGATCGACCTGC
>CAMBSS010000056.1 GCA_945870465.1 Bordetella parapertussis
ACTCAAACCCCATTGGACAAGGCTCTGCCTTGCTTGCGGTCATCATCGCTCCTTACAATGCGGCAGTTTCCTGCCAAATGACCGTTTACACAAAATCTTTTACACCCTTCAACCCCGGAACGATCGATTAGCTTGCAACGGTCGCACACGAGCTTGCCAATGCAGTCGATTCGTTTTTTTGAAGTTTCTTAATTCACCACTGCTGCATCTCTATCTTGTTCGTCTTTATGACGCGCTCCCACTTGGTAACTTCGTTTTTCAGGTGCTCGCCAAATTGTTCTGGCGTGCTGCCGACTGGCTCCGCGCCGATGGCGAGGAGACGCTCTTTCACGTCGGGCACGCGCAGGATGCGCGAAATTTCCTGCTGTAGCTTGGCCACGATTGCGCGCGGCGTGCTGGCAGGCGCCACGACGCCGTACTCATTGGTCACGTCATAGCCCGAAACGCCTGATTCCGCCATTGTGGGCAGCTCGGGTATCACAGCTGAGCGCTTATCCGAACTGACCGCGAGTGCGCGCACACGGCCGCTGCGGATGTGCGGTATGCCGACCGGCGTGGCGGCGAATGTCAGGTCTACCTCGCCGCCCAACGTAGCGGCAACCGACGGCGCGCCGCCCTTGTAGGGAATGTGCGCCATCTTCACTTTGGCGAGCGTGTTGAGGAGTTCGCCCGCCATGTGCGTTATGCCGCCGAAACCGCTGGAGGCGTAGTTGATGCGACCCGGACTCGAGCGGGCATGGGCGAGTAGTTCCTTGACGCTGCGCGCCGGCACCGACGGGTGAACGATCAGGATCATGGGGACCGTCGATGTCTGCGTTACGGGCGTAAACGCCTGCAGGAAATCGTAAGGCAGGTTTTTGTAGATACTCGGATGGATGGTGAAGTTGGTGGTGTACATCAGCAGCGTATAACCGTCTGGCGGTGCCTTGGAAGCGAGTTCGGTACCGATGATGCCCTGCGCGCCGGCGCGGCTGTCGATGATCCACGTTTGCCCCTGGCTTTCCATGAATTTCGGCGCAATCGTGCGCGCCACGATATCGGTGCCGCCGCCCGGTGGATAACCGTCTATGACACGGACGGGCTTTGTCGGATAATTTTGGGCCAGCGCCGTGCCGCCGCATAAAGCGGCGATAGCCCAAAGCTTCGCAATGTGTGGCTTGTGCATGGTGTGCATCCTTTAGATTTGCGGCGCTCGCTCGTGCCAGTCCGTAACACGCTGATAAGCGTCGCCGATCTGGAATAGCAGCGCCTCGCTGAACGGACGACCCATGAGCTGGAAGGCCACCGGCAGCCCGTTGGCGGAAAACCCCGCTGGCACGCTCAGCGACGGAACGCCCAGGAAATTCGCGGGCCGGTTGTTTCGCGTGAGGCGGCGGATCATCGGCTGCACGTCGCCCGCCTGCCGCGGCGTTGTCTCGGCTATCGTCGGCACCGGCATCGGCATCACCGGCGCGTGCAGCACATCTACCTTGCTGAACACCGTCTCAATGAATTCCGCGCTTAGCCGCAGCCGCGCATTGAGCGCCTGCAGGTAAACGGTAGCCGGGAGATGAAAGCCGGGTTCGGTGCGCGCCAGCATCATCAGTGAATAGTCCTGCGGCCTTTCGCGCATCCACCTTCCGTGGATTGCTGCCGACTCGACCTGGGTGATCGCGTTGGACAGGTCGAAGAGGCGCTGCGGGTCGGGTACCTTGAGTTCGACGATGCGCGCGCCCAACGATTTCAGGACATCGAGGCTCGCCGACATGCAGCGGCGGACGTCGTCGGTCGCTTCCTCATAGTAGTGATTGAGCGGCATGCCGATTTTCAGGCCGCGGATGCAGCCAGTCAGCGCCTTTTCGTAATCGGGCACTTTTTCCGCGCTGCAGGTCGTATCGTTGGCGTCGGCGCCGGCGATGATTTTCATCAGCTTCGCGCAATCGGCGACAGTGCGCGTGAGCGGACCCACCGTGTCCAGCGACCACGAGCGCGGCATGATGCCGTGGCGGCTAATCCGTCCATAGGTAGGCTTGAGGCCGACGACGCCGTTGGCGGCTGCCGGCAGCCGCACCGAGCCGCCGGTGTCGGAGCCGAGTGAGCCGTAGCACGCGCGCGCCGCCACTGCGACGCCGGAACCGCTCGACGAGCCGCCGCTGATGTGTTCCGTATTCCACGGATTGCGGCAGTGCCCAAAGTGATCGTTGTGTCCGGTCGGGTTGGCAGCGAACTCCGCCATGTTGAGATTGCCCAGCCACACCGCACCGGCGCGTTGCATACGCTCGACGACGGTCGCGGTGATGTCGGGCCGGTAGTTGCGCAGGATTTTCGAGCCGCCAGTCGTGATTTTGCCCTTGCGGTAGTACATGTCCTTGTGGGCTAGCGGTACGCCGTGCAGCGGGCCGAGGCGCGCCGACTTGCCGCGCATGCGGTCCGCGGCGCGCGCTGCCCTGAGCGCTTCCTCTTCCTCGACGGCTATGAAGCAATTGGTCTGAGGCTGTATCTCGTGGAGGCGCTCAAGACAGGCGCGCGTTGCCTCCAGGGAAGACAGTTTTTTCGAGCGTATCGCGGTGGCGACTTCGCGGAGCGAAAGCGACAGAATGTCTTTCATGGGCGAGAATTCGTTTTGCCGAGACGTGAGAGTGTCGCCGTGAACCTGGCGGGCTCGTCGTTGAAATCGGCTTGGTGGGAAACCCCGGTTGCGGCGTCAAGTACTCGCTGCACATCGGCGGCGAGTTCGGCTGCGCGATCCTCGCCGAGCTTGATATCGCGAAGCTGCGACGCTTCCAGCAAAATGAGATCCGCTTGTATCCTGGTCATCGGCTGCCTCTCTATTCGGGGCGAATGCCGGCCGCGCCGACCACCTTGCCCCACTTGTCGTAATCGGCCTTGATGAAGGCCGCGAACTCAGCCGGGCTGCCGCCCAGTGCTTTCGCGCCCTGCGCGGCGAAGCCGGCTTTAATGTCTTCGTCGTTGAGCGCAGCCGTCACGTCGCGATTGATCTTCGCCACCAGATCCGCCGGCGTGCCCGCAGGGCCGAGAATCGCCCAGCGCTGCACGGATTCGAATCCCGGCAGCGTATCAGCGACAGTGGGCAGCTCCTTGACGCTGTCGACGCGGGTCGGATTGCCGACCGCTAGCGCGCGCAGGCGGCCGGCTTTTACCTGCGGCAGGGCGGTGGGTATCGAGGTGAAGAGCATGGAGGCCTGGCCGGTGACAACGCCGAGCAGCGCCGGCGGTCCGCCGTTGTAGGGCACGTGCACGACATTGGCGTCCGTCTGCAGCCGGAAGAGTTCGCCCGTCAGGTGGCTGAGCGTGCCGTAGCCGTTTGATGCGTAGTTAAGCTGGCCCGGCCGCGACTTCGCAAGCGTCATGAGTTCGCGGACCGAGCGGGCGGGCACCGAGGGGTGCACGACCAGCAGATTGGGTGCCGACGCCACCATCAGGATGGGGCTGAAGTCGTGCAGCGAATCGTACAGCGGCTTCTTGTTGATATGCGGAATGATCGCGAGCGTATCAAGCGTAGTCAGCAGCAGCGTATAGCCGTCCGGCGCCGACCGCGCCACGAATCCGCCCCCTATCATTCCGGCTGCGCCGGCGCGATTGTCGATCACGATCTGCTGGTTCCAGGCTGCGCCCAGTTTGTGGCCTATCGTTCGCGCGAAAATGTCGGTGCCGCCGCCCGCGGGGAAAGGCGCAACGAGGCGCACGGGCTTAACGGGCCAGGCTTGTGCGGCGGCGGTCGCCGCACATGCCGACATCGTCGCGGCGAACACTAACCTGCAGAATCTCATTACTTTCCCCTGGCCGGTGCGCCGGTAAAAAAATCGGGTGCCGATTCAAGCGAGTTTGGCAGCACACCTGCGTTGGGCTTCGGCTGCTCTCGCGGGAACGCGGCAGGCTTACTTCTTTGCCATCGTCGATTTGCCGAGCGAGCGCGGGTCGCGCCCTTTCCAGCGACCGCTGTCGACCTGCGCCAGAAATTCCGCCATGATGGAATTGAACAGGGCGGGTTCTTCCAGATTCACTGCGTGTCCGGTCCCCGCGACCACGGTGAGCGTTGCGGAAGGGCACACGCGCTTGATGAAGATGCCGGGATCGAGGCAGTTGTCGTCCTCGTCGCCGCTCATCATGTGCAGCGGCACCTTGAGCTTGCGAAGCTTGTTCTCCAGGCTGTAAATCGTCGGGCGCTTGCCCTGGCAGCCAATCAGCGTATTGGCCGAGCCCAGCGCCGAATGTTCGGCAAACTCGGCGCAGAAATCGGCGAAGCCGCGCGGGTCCTTGTTCTGGTACTGCACACGCGAGGGGCCGACCTGGTAGGGCTTGATCGCCGCTTTGGTGCCGAGCTCGAGGAAGCGTTTGATCATCACGTCGTTGTCGCGCAGGAACTGGCCGCGCTTGTCGGGATCGGAGCCGAAGCCGACGCCGATCGCGGTCAGCGACAGCGCCATGCGCGGATAGGTCAGGCCAAAATGCACCGTTGCGAAGCCGCCCATCGAGCAGCCGATAATGTGCGCCTTGCGAATTTTCAGGTGGCGCATCACGTTGGCGATATCGGCGGTCGCAATCGCTTGTGAGTATTTGGAGGCGGATTTCGGCACGTCCGAAGGCGGATAGCCGCGCGCATTGAACGCAACGCAGCGGTAGCGCCGGCTGAAAAAACGCATTTGCGCTTCCCAACCGTGGAGATCATCGGCAAATTCGTGCACGAAAATAATCGGCGTGCCGCGACCAGCTTCTTCGTAATAAAGTTTGACGCCGTTCGAGTCTGCGTAGGGCATGTTGTTCTCCGCTTAAAAAATATTTAGAACTCATCTCGAAAATGCAAGATCGACAAGCAACCGCCGATTGGCGCCGAATTATTTCAGACTTTAGCGCGAATCAACGGAAAATCCCTTGGGCTTATCTGCGTTTATCCGCGTTCATCGGCGGTTCCATATTGTTTCTGACACCGCTTTTAACTGGAACTGTTGATATTACTATACGGTGGCCGCGGCCGAAGGCACGGTGGTGCGCGCGAGCGATGCCGCGTCGTTGGCAGTGTCGAACGACCAGATCAATTCGATGACATCGTGCGTGTTGCAGGTCGAGAAGCCCCACGCGGCGAGTGCGCGGAACTTGTTTTCCAGGTCTGCGTCGCTCATCGGTCGCTGCAGGCTGCCCGTTGCGTAGGGCACGTACATTTCGTGTTTGGTGCCATTTTTGAGGGTGACGCTGACGCCTGCGGCCTCCTTGCCCACGGCTGCATCTTCAAGTGCGGTGACACGCGCGCGCAGCCCAACAGCCGCCGGATCGTGCACGCAGGCATCGGTGAATTCCTTGACGCCCACCGCACCGAATATGAAGGCCATCGCAGCGCAATGATGCACCGACAGTTTGGCTTGCAGCGCGGTCGCCGGCACGGCATTGCCCATCAGCATCAAGACGAGCGGATGAACGCGCATGTCGATGCGCTCTATGGCGTCGGGTGCAATGGAATGCTGCTTGCGCAGGTCGAGGCAGGCATCGATCACCGCGTGTCCAACGATGCCGCACGGATACGGTTTATAAGCGTTTTCTGAGAGCTCCCAGCTTGCGCCGAGATCGTCGGTGATTGCGTTGAGGTCACAACTCGGCGACAGCACATGTGCGAAGCCGCGCGGCGCTTCGATCCCACGCTCCGAACTGGTGAAATTTTTCTGCGCGAGCAGGGCGGCCAATATGCCGTTGCGCGCGGCGTGTCCCATGTTGAAACATTTGCTCATGCTGCCGTGCACAGCGGTGATCCCGGCCGCCTGCGTCGCCGCGATGCCGAGCGCCCAGGTCATTTGCTGTGCGTTGAGCTTGAGCAGCTTGCCGCACGCGGCGGCGGCGCCGAACACGCCGCACGTCGAGGTGATGTGCCAGCCGCTGTCGTAATGCGCGGGCGAAACTGCATTGCCGATGCGGCATTCGACTTCGACGCCGAGGATGAAAGCGTGTAGGAACTGTGCGCCCGTCGCCGGGAACTTCTCGACGAACGATGCGAGCGCCGCCGCGACCGGCACCGTCGGGTGTATCACGCTCTTCAAATGGGTATCGTCGAAATCGAGCGCGTTCGAGCCGATGCCGTTGACCACTGCCGCGTTCAGGATGTCGAGCCGCTCGTGACGGCCCAGCACGCTTGCCTGCGGCGGGCCGGAAAATTCGCGCAGCGCGGCGAGAGCAGTGTCTACGGCGGGGTCATTGCTTCCACCCAGCGCGCAGCCCAGCCAGTTGAGCAGGGAGCGCTTCGCTTCATGCCGTACTTCCTCGGGGATGTCGCTCCAGCGCGATTCGACGATAAAGCGCGCCAGTTGCTTGGTTTCATCCGCCATTTATTCGACTTTCATCCCGGCGTCCTTGACGACTTTCGCCCATTTCGGAATCTCGGCCTTGATGAATTCGCTGAAATGCTGCGGCGTATCGCCGACAGCATCGGCGCCCATGATGGAGAGCCTTTCCTTGACGTCGGTCAGCGCCAGCGCGCGGCTGACTGCGGCATACAATTCGCGGATGATGGGCTTCGGCGTGCCGGCGGGAACGAACATGCCGTTCCAGCCGACGATCTGGTAACCCTTGAGTCCCGTTTCATCGAGCGTCGGCAGTTCGGGCAGGAGCGGCGAGCGCTTGAGGTCGGTCACCGCGAGCGCGCGCAGCTTGCCGGTCTTCGCGAACGGCAGGGTGCCCGGAATGTTTTCAAGCATGAACTGGATTTGTCCGCCGACGAGATCGGCCAGCGCCGGCGCGCCGCCCTTGTATGGAACGTGGGTTGCCTGAAAACCCGCCATGGTCTTCAGCATTTCACCGGCGAGATGCGGTGTCGTGCCCGGCCCGCCCGAGCCGAAATTGAGTTTGCCGGGATTGGCCTTCGCATAGGCGACGAATTCCGGCACCGTTTTCGCCGGAATCGACGGATGCACGACCAGCATCAGCGGCGCCGATGCGACCATTGTCACCGGCGTCAGATCTTTAACGGTGTCGTAAGGCATTTTACTGAAGAGGCTCGGGTTGACAGTGAAAGTCAGGCTCATCATGAGCACCGTGTAGCCGTCGGGCTGCGCCTTGGCCACGATGTCGCAGCCGATGAGCCCGGAAGCACCGGGCCGGTTGTCGACAACGAATTGCTGGCCGAACCCTTCGGATAGTTTTTGCGCGACCAAGCGCGCCATGATGTCGTTGGAGCCGGCGCCGGCGGCAAACGGCACCACCATGCGCACGGATTTGACGGGATAGTTTTGTGCCATCGCAGCAGTGGAGAGCGCGAGGAAAAGTAAAGACATCGAAATGCGTGAGAACCAGATCACAAGGTACCTCCGATAAATTCCAGCTGTCAGGCAGGGTGGGCAACTTGTTGCCCACGGTTTTTGCCGGGCTATCCGCGTGGGCAACAAGTTGCCCACCCTACCGAGCGTCACCGAAGCATAAAGAATGCCGACGCGTCGAACAAGGCTTAATCACCGCGGGTTTTCCGCCAAATGCACCAGGCGGATGCCGATCAGCACCGTAATGCCGCCCGCCAACTGCAGCAGGCTTACGGACTCGCCCAGGATGACCCACGCAAACAGCGTCGCCATGATCGGCTGGAACAGCAGACCGACCGACGAAAAAGTCGCCGGCAGGTGCGCCATCGCGTACGCGATGAGGCTTTGTCCCGCGACCTGCGAGATAAGGGCAAGAGCGACCAGCTTGATCCACCCCATGTCGCTGACCGGCAGCAACTGTTCGCCGGAGACGAGCGCCAGCGGCAGCAGGACGATGGCGGTAATCAGGCTGCTCCATGCCATGATGGTCGAGGTGGCTACGCGCGAGCGCAATTTCGTCACCGTCAACTGGTAGCCGGCGTAGAACATGGCGGTCACCACGCCGAGTGCATCGCCGATCAGTTCCTTGCCCTGCAACTGAAAATCGCCGCCGATCAGCACCGTCATGCCGGTGACCGCGACAGCAAGCCCGATGAGGAATTTTTTCTGCACCTGCTGGCGAAACAGCAGCCACGCCGCCAGCGCGACAAAAATCGGCGCGAGGTTGGCGAGCAGCGTTGAATTGGCGACCGAGGTCAGCACCAGCGACCAATGCCACACCGCGAGATCGCCGGCGAAAAAGAGGCCGCTCGCAATCAGCAATTTGCGCTCGACGGCGAAACTTTCACGGTGGCGTTCGCGCTGTTCGAGTAGCGACCACAGCCACAGACAGGGCAGCGCCAGCAGCACGCGCCAGAACGCAGTCGCGATCGGGCCGGTTTCGCTGACCTTGACGAAGAGGCCCGACGTGCCAATCGCAGCGGCGCCCAGCAGCAGCGCGCCGATGGCGATGAGATTGGCCGGCTGCGCGCGCGCCGCGGGTGACGGTGAATTCAAATGCGGCGGTTACTTGCCGATGAACTTGGCTTTGCGTTTTTCGATGAAAGCCGCCATGCCTTCCTTCTGGTCCTGCGACGAGAACAGGATTTGCACGGCCTTGGTTTCAAATGCGAGCCCGGCAGACAGCGGCGCTTCCATGGAAGCGAGCACCGCCTCTTTGGCATGCAGCAAGGCCAGCGGCGGCAATTCTGCGAGCTGCAGGGCCATTGCTATCGCGCGTTTTTCCACATCGGCGTCGGGCACGAGTTCGGACACCAGTCCCATGTCGAAAGCCTCTTTCGCGCTGAAGACATCGCCGGTCAGGATATAACGCATGGCTTTGTACTTGCCGATCGCGTGCGTCAGGCGCTGCGTGCCGCCGCCGCCCGGGATGATGCCGATCTTCACTTCAGGCTGGCCGAACTTGGTCGACTCGCCGGCGATGATGATGTCGCAGGTCATTGCCAGTTCGCAGCCGCCGCCCAGCGCAAGGCCGTTGACTGCGGCAATCACCGGCTTCGGGCACGAGTAAATCGCGCGCCACAGCTTGTGCGAGCCGCGCTGCATCTGTTCTATGCTGCCGACGCCGGCCATCTCCTTGATGTCGGCGCCCGCCGCGAACGCTTTCGCGCTGCCGGCCAACACGATGGCGCGGATGCTGTCGTTCTCCGTCATGTCCGCCAACCCCTTCACCAGGGTTTTGCGCACTTCCATGTTCAATGCATTGCGCGCCTCGGGGCGGTTGATGCGCAGGAGGCCGACGCCGGGTGCCGGGCTTTCGATGAGAACGACGGGTTCGGTCATTTTGAATTCCTTTTGATAAAAAGCGAGAGGCGAGAGGCGAGAGGCGAGAGGGGTTAGGAGATAGCGTGTTCTGCTTGGTGATTATGCCGCCTCTCCCCGCTCGTCTCCCGCCTCTCGACAGATGTCATTTGGCCAGCCCGAGATCGCCCAGCACCGCTTTCATGCTGACGTAATCCTGCTGGAGGTCAACCTTGAAGCGCTCGCTCAGCGCGAAATCGTCCGTCAGGTAGTTGCGCTCGAGGTCATTTTTCCAATCGGGTGATGCGGCGACTTGCGCCATGATTTTTTCCCAATAGGCGATCTGCGGCGCGTTCATGCCTTTGGGCCCCATCACGCTGCGCCAGCCGCCGAACACCACGTTTATGCCCTGTTCCTTCCAGGTCGGCACTGCGGCAAATGGCGCTGTCAGCCGCTGGTTCGCGGCGATGCCGACGATGCGCAGCTTGCCGGCTTCGACTTGTTCCGCGACATTGCCCGCGGCCGTCGTCACCAGGTCGATATGTCCGCCGAGCAAAGCGGCGATTGCCTCGGACGAGCCTTTGAACGCGATGACTTTCAACGCACGTACGTCGCCGCCGATGGCTTTGGCGAGCAGGCCCGCCGCGATGTGGTTGTGGCTGCCGACCGCAGTGGCAAAACCTATGCTCACCGACTTGGGGTCTTTTTTCAGGCGCTCGCCGAGATCGCGCCCGTTTTTGATGTTCGAGTCAGCCTTGACCGCAAATACGATGTACTCGTTGAACAAAGACGCGATAGGCGTGAAGTCGGTGTAATTAAGAGGGCTGGCGCCGATGATGTGATTGGTGAGTATGGTCGGCGTGCCTATCATCATGTAGTGCGCATCGCCCAAGTGCTGGTTCAGGTAGTTCATGGTCATTGCGTTGCCGCCGCCGGGCTTGTTGACGACGGTCAGCGTGGACGTCAGCAGGCGTTTGTCGTGGATGATGCGCTCGATGCCGCGCGCGGTTTTATCGTTGCTGCCGCCGGGCGCGGATGGCACGACGATTTCGACATTGCGGGCCGGCTGCCACGCCGATTGCGCGTTGGCTTGTAATGCAGTTAGCGCAAGTGCGAATTCCAGCAACAAACCTGCCGCAACCGCCGATGAACGCCGATGAACGCCGATAAAGTCAAAAACCCCAACGCTAACAGGTGAAGAACAGATTCGAATTTTCATCTGCGTCTATCGGCGTTCATCGGCGGTTAACGTGCGCTTTAGTAAAATCGAGCTTAATCGCTGGTAAGTGCCGGCCACAGGCGGTCGGCGCCGGCAGCGCACATTGCACGCCCGAGTTCCATGGCCCAAATGGCCTCGTTGCCGAATTCCTCGCGCCATGCCCACAGGCGTAGTGTCGAATGGTGCAGCGCGTATTCGTCGGTGACGCCAATTGCGCCGTGCACCTGGTGTGCGATAAGCGCGCCTTCGTGCGCCGCTTGCGCGGTGCGTATTTTGGCCGCGGCGACCGCGAGCGTCGCGTTCTGACCGCGTTCCATCGCGCCTGCCGCCGACAAAGCGGCCGCGACGGCAGCGGCGACTTCACCTGCACAGCGCGCGAGTTCCTGCTGTATCGCCTGGAACTGGCCAATCTTGCGGCCGAACTGCGAGCGTTCCGTCGCGTAGCGCACCGCAAGCTCCAGCGCGCGTTCGAGCGCGCCCGCCATGGCAAGCGAGCGCATCAGCGCGCCGCGTTCCCGTAGCGTTGCGTGATTCACGCCATCAGCTGCCGGTGCGGCGAGACCCGCTGCTACGGCGACGTTATCGAGCACGACATCGTCGCGCGGTTCGAAGGCAAGATTTTGGCCCGCAGTGATTTTGCATAGACTGCTTTCAACGCAAGCGACTATGTCGCCGTCGGGGCCGGCGGCGAGCACCGCGATATGGCCTGTGATGCGAGCCCACGGCACGCGTTTCATTTCACCCGACAGGTTCCAGCGGGCGCCGTTCTTGCGCGCGGTGATTTTTTCGCCGTGCACTGGCGCCAGCGTCAGCGGACCGATGGGGATTTTCAGGCCCGAGCTCGCCAGCATCCAGCCCGCGATGGCGGTTTCGGCAAGCGGTATTGGTGCTGCATAACGTCCGGCGATGCGAACGACCGCGGCAAGATCGGACAACGAGCCACCGGCGCCGCCGGCTTCCTCCGCAATCGACACCAGGGGCAGTTGCGCTTCCTCGACAATTTTCCATAGCGCCGCCGACCAGCCGTCCTGCTTGGCGGCATCGAGCATCTTGGCGTTGACCTGGTCGGCGAACAGGCGCGTCGCCGACTCGACCAGCATCGCGCGAACATCACTCACGTCATTCATTTGAGCGGCCCCAGCAGTTTGCGCGCGATCAGGTTACGCAGCACCTGGGTGGTGCCGCCGCGTATGGTTGCGACCGGTGCGCACACGATGGTCTCCGCGAGATGGCGCTCGAATGTGTCGTCTGCGTCGGGCGTAGGCTCAGTCGTTGCGAGCAGCCGCGCGGCGTCGATGATTTCGCGCTCGTAGAAAGTGCCCATGTCTTTGACCAGCGCCGCCTCGGTGGCGAGGTCGACGGTCGCTTTTGGTGTTCCCTTTTCACCATCGGGTCCAGGGTCGAGCGTGATGGCAATGGCGAGCGACATGCGGCGCAACGACCACATACGCGCGGCAAGCTTGCCGGCTGCTTCTGCTGCGCGCGTATCCGGCGTGGCGCCGAGCCGGCGCATGAGTGCGGTGAACAGCGGAAACGTCGTCATGTAACGCTCGGGGCCGCTGCGTTCCAGCGCCAGTTCGGAGGTGACCTGTTTCCAGCCCTGCCCGATTTCACCCACTACCATGTCGTCGGGCACGAACACGTTGTCGAGAAACACTTCGTTGAATCCGTGATGGCCATTCATGAAGCGGATCGGACGCACCGTCACGCCCGGCGCGTTGAGTTCGATGATGAGTTGTGACAGGCCATCGTGGCGATTGCCGGCGTCCGGTGAGGTGCGGCACAGCACGAAGAAGGCATGTGCTTTGTGCGCCCAGCTTGTCCACACTTTCTGACCGGTCACACGCCAGCCATTGGCCACGCGCTCGGCGCGCGTTTTTACCGACGCGAGATCGGAACCTGAATTTGGTTCGCTCATGCCGAGCGCGAAAGAATATTCGCCGCGCGCAATTGCAGGCAGGAAGCGTTGTTTCTGCTGCTCGGTGCCGTAGCGCAACAGGCTGGGCCCGGTCTGGCGGTCACCGAACCAGTGCGCCGCGCACGGCGCCGCGACCGCGAGCATTTCCTCGGTGACGACGAAGCGCTCCAGATAAGAACGTTCCTGGCCGCCGTAGCGCTTGGGCCAGGTCATGCCGATCCAGCCGCGCGCGGCGACGCGGCGCGTGAACTCGGGATGGAATTCGGTGTGTCCAAGACGCGGTTTGAAATTCAGCGCGGCGAATTCGGTACGCAGGAACTCGCGCACTTCCTTTTGCAGCTGGCGTGCGGCGGCGGGCAGCTCGAGCGCCGAGAAGTCGACTTGATCAAACACGGGGATGGTTCCTGAATGTGTAAGGCGGTTTTTTCGTCACTCTAGGCCTGCGTAGAGAGCGCGTCAATTTTTGAGCACGATCAATGCGTCCGCTGCAATCGCACCGTGCACATTCACGAATAACGGGTTGACGTCGATTTCGGCAATACGGTCGGCGTGGTCGGCGGCGAGCTGCGAAACGCGCGCCAGGGTGTCTGCAAGCGCATCGACGGCGAGGGGCGCGCTGCCACGGTAGCCTGATAACAGTGGCGCTGCTTTGATTTCGCCAATCATTTCAAGCGCCGTCTCTTTGTCGAACGGCGCAAAGCGGTAGGTCACGTCCTTCAACAATTCGGTAAACACGCCGCCAAGACCGAACATGAGGACGGGACCAAAAAATTTGTCGTTCACGACGCCGATGATGACTTCAGTGCCGGCGGCCATTTCGGCGACCAGTACGCCGTTGATATGCGCACCCGGCTTGTAGCGCTGCGCATTGGTGACGACGGTCGCGGCAGCTTCTTTCAGTTCGGCAAGATTCTGCACGTGCAGGCGCACTGCGCCAGCTTCGGTCTTATGCGGAATGTCCGGTGAGTCGATTTTGACCGCGAGCGGAACCTTGAGCGGCGATTCTTTGAGCGCGGCTATTGCAGCAGGCGCTAATACCAGTTCACGCGCGATGGCGATGCCGTAGGCGGCAAGCACTTTTTTGGAGTCGGCTTCGCTCAGACGTGCGGCGTTGGCGGGCAGTGCGAGTTCCTGGCGCGCCACGGAGCGCTTGGCGGCGCGCGCTTGCGCGGCAAGATAATGACGCTGCTTTTCGGCGTACTGGTTCAGCGCGCCGGCAGCCATGGCAGTACGGGTCGGTGTCAGCACCCAGGGAATACGCCGTTCAGCGAAAACTTCGATTGCCGCGGTGGCAGTATCCGGCGTGCGGCCCAGAGAAACTATCAGCGGCTTGCCGGCTTTATCGACGATGGCCGCGAGGTCGCGCGCCCACGCAGCACCCTTCTCGCCCTGCACCGTGCCGTAGCGCACTATCATCTGGTCGACGTTGGCATCGTTGAGCGCGAGTTCGACGATGCTGTTGAAATCCGCGTTGTTGCCGCTGATTTGCGCGGTGAGGTCGATCGGGTTGCCGAGCGCGCAGTGCTTGGGCGCGATTTGCTCGATGGCATTCGTCGTTTGGTCGGTCAGTCGCGGCAGCTTGAGCCCGTAGCGGTCGCATTCGTTGGCCATCAGTACCGCGGAGCCGCCGGACGTCGTGATGATGCCGATGTTGGAGCCGCGCGGCATGCGCTTGCCGAGAAACACGCGGGTAATGTCGACGACCTCGTGCACGTCGCGGACTTCGATGAAGCCGCCTTCACGAAACGCCGCGCGATACAACTCGTAGTCAGCGGTCATGCTGGCAGTGTGCGATTCAGCGGCGGAACGGCCGATTGCGCTGTTGCCGGCTTTCCACGTCAGGATGGGTTTGCCAAGTTCGAGCGCGCGTGCGCCGAGCGCACGCAGACGCCGGCCGTCGGTAACGCCTTCCAGGTACAGCACCAGCACTTCGACTTCGTCACGCTCCAGAAAATCCGCCGCGAGTTCGAGCGTCGTGATATCGACTTCATTGCCGGCCGAGACTATGTAGTTGAAGCCTATGCCTTCCGCATCGGCAAGCGCCACCACGCTGTATGCAAAGCCGCCGCTTTGCGAGACGAAAGCGACGGGGCCTTTTTTCAGATTAGGGTTCTTGAAGCCGACGCCGAAGCCGCAGTACACGCGGTCGACGAGATTCATCGTGCCGATGCAGTTCGGCCCGATCGCGCGCACGCCGCTTTCAGCCACCGCCGCTTTCAGTTCGGTTTCGAGCGCAGCACCTTCAACGCCCACTTCGCGAAAACCTGCGCTGAACACGGTTGCGAACGCGATGCCGGCTTTGCCGCATTGTCGTATGACGTCGGGCACCAGGCGTCCCGCAACGGCCACCAGCGCGAGATCGCAGGGCTGCGGCACGTCGGCGATGCTGGCGTAGCACGTGAGGTCGCCGATTTTCTGATACTTGGGATTAACCGGGTAAATGCCGCCCGCATAGCCGCAGTCCAGCAATATGGGGATGGGCTGGCCGCCTATGCGCGTCGTGTCGGGCGACGCGCCGATCACCGCGATCGCGCGCGGATTAAAAAGCCGCGCGAAACCGCTTTGCGGGGTAATGCTCATTCGCCTTTCAGATTGGCTGCCTTCACCACCTTCGCATACTTGGCGATTTCATCGCGGATAAACGCGGTGAAAAAATCCGTGCTGCCACCCATCGGCTCGACGCCTTCGTTGATGAACTTCTCGCTCACTTCTGCGCTGGCGAGGATTTTGCCGACTTCGACGTTCAGCCGCGCGACGATTTCTTTCGGCGTCTTGATCGGCGCCAGCATGCCGAACCACGTCGTCGCCTCATAACCCTTGAGGCCCGCTTCGTCTATGGTCGGCACCTGCGGTAGCGCCGGGAAGCGTTTCAGGCTGCCGATGCCGATCGCGCGTATGCGTCCGCCCTGGATGTGCGGCACCAGCAACGGCACGCCGCTGAATATCATTTCGACCTGGCCGCCGATAGTGTCCGTCAAAGCCGGCGCATTGCCCTTGTACGGCACGTGCACGATATTGACACCGGCCATCATCTTGAAGAGCTCGCCCGCCATCTGGTTCGAGCTGCCGAGCCCGGACGACGCGTAATTGAGTTTGCCCGGCTTGGTCTTGGCCAATGCGATCAGTTCCTTGATGTTCTTCACCGGCATCGACGGATGTACCGCCAGCACGTTGGCGCCTTTCACACACAGACTCACCGGCGCGAAATCGCGCAGCGTGTCGTACGGCAGTTTCTGGTACAGGCTCATGTTGATGGCGTTCGCCGCGCCGCCCATCAATATCGTATAGCCATCGGGCGCGGCCTTGGCAACGAGGTCGGAGCCGATATTGGTCGCGCCGCCGGCGCGGTTTTCGACCACCACCTGCTGGCCGAAGATCTCGGTGAGCTTGCCCGCGATCACGCGCGCGGTGAAATCGGTGTTGCCGCCAGGCGCGTAGGGCACGACGATGCGCACGGTGCGGGTCGGATAGTTTTGCGCGCTAACGGCGGCGCTCGCCAGGGCAAGCGCAACAAGCAGGGTGATTCTCATGATTTGGTTACCTCGTTGATAAGCGGCTGTCTGGCTTTCCAGCGCTTGAGATTGTCGAGAAAAAGCGTGTTGATGCGCGGGTCGCTGCCGGCGGAAGCACCCGCGTTGTGCGGCGTGACGACCACGTTGGGCATGTCCCACAGCGGCGATGCGGCGGGCAGCGGTTCCTGCATGAAGACGTCGAGGTAAGCGCCGGCAATGTGACCGCTTTGGAGTGCGGCGACCAACGCCGCTTCGTCTACCACTTCGCCGCGGCTGATGTTGATGACGTAAGCGCCGCGTGGCAGCTTGGCGAGCAGCGCCGCATTGACCATGCCGCGCGTCTCATCGGTGAGAGGGCAGGCGATCACCAGCCAGTCAGATTTCGGCAGCAGCTCGTTGAGTTTGTCGGGCGTGTGCATTTCGTCGATGTGCTCGACGCGCGCGGCACTGCGGCGCACCCCGATCGTGTTAAAGCCAAGCAGCCGCGCCAGGCGCGCGATTTCGACGCCGATAGGGCCGAGGCCGTAAACCAGCATGGTCTGGCCGCGCAGATCGCGCGGGAAATCCGCCGGCAGCATGGGGTTCCACTTGTGCTCGCGCTGACCGGCCAGCCAGCGCGGAAAATTACGCGCGAGCAGCAGCATGCCGGCGATCGCAGTCTGCGCGATGGGCGCCGCAGCGGTGCCGGATGACGTGGTCAGCCGCACACCGCGTTCAAGCACGCTGGCAAACACCGGGTGATCGACGCCGGCGTTGAACACCTGCATCCATTTGAGCGCAGTCGCTTTGCGCGTCGCCGAGAAAAACTGCTTGGTATGCGAGGGAAATATGTCGCTGCTGAAATAGGCCACGCTGGCGCGCGCGGCGTCCGCATCGGCAATGCGCGCTTCCGGGTCGGCCGGCAGCACCAGCAGTTCGAGGTCGACGCTGTTGTTTTTGGCGGCGGCAACGAAATCCGCGCCATATTTGGCGTTAAAGCGATGCGAGACGAGCAAGCCGGCCACGATGGAAGTCCTCTGCGGTCTGTCAGGCGCCGTCTGCGGAATAGAAAAGAAGTTCGACGGGCACGTTTTTCGCTATTTTAACGGGTAATCGGCGCGTGCGGATTTGTTAAGATGCAGGACTCACCACATCTACCAGAGCCCACCCGTGACGATCGACACCCTAGAACTCGCGAAACAACTCATTTCCCGCCCATCCGTCACGCCCGACGATGCGGGCTGCATCGATTTATTGAGCGAGCACTTGCGCCCGCTCGGCTTCGACTGCGAAAAAATCAGCCAGGGCGGCGTCGACAATCTGTGGGCGCGGCGCGGGACTACAAGTCCGCTGGTGGTGTTCGCCGGTCACACCGACGTGGTGCCGACCGGGCCGCTCGATCAGTGGCACAGCGATCCGTTCACGCCGACGATCAGGGACGGCGTGCTTTATGGGCGCGGCGCGTCCGATATGAAAAGCTCGCTGGCCGCATTCGTCGTCGCCATCGAGGCGTTCGTCAAACAACATCCCTATCATCCGGGATCCATCGCATTGCTGTTTACTTCCGACGAAGAAGGTCCCGCCATCGACGGCACGGTGCGCGTGTGTGAAGCATTGAAGGCGCGCGGCGAAAAACTCGATTACTGCATCGTCGGCGAGCCGACCGCGGTCAGCAAGCTGGGCGACATGATCAAGAACGGGCGGCGCGGTTCGTTGTCGGGCGTACTTACCGTCAAAGGCGTGCAGGGGCACGTCGCCTATCCGCATCTCGCCAAGAACCCGATTCACCTGGTGGCGGCGGCAATCGCCGAGATGGCGGAAGTCACGTGGGACAACGGCAACGAGTACTTCCCGCCGACCACCTGGCAGATTTCGAATTTCAACTCTGGCACCGGCGCCAACAACGTGGTGCCCGGCGAAGCGCTGGTCAGATTCAATTTTCGTTTCGCAACCGCCAGCACGCTCGAATCATTGCAGACGCGCGTGCACGGCATCCTCGACAAGCACGGCGTGCCCTACGATCTCGAATGGCGTTATGACGGCCGGCCGTTTCTGACGCCGAAAGGCGATCTCGTCGCCGCGGTCGCCAAGGCGATCAAGACAGTGACGGGCCTTACCACCGAACTTTCAACGACCGGCGGCACATCCGACGGACGCTTTATCGCCGACATCTGCGGGCAGGTCGTCGAATGCGGCCCCACGAATGCGACCATCCACAAGATCAACGAGTGCATCAAACTCGAAGAACTCGAAAAGCTGCCGCAGATTTATCTGCATACGTTGAAGAACCTGCTGATTAAGTAGAGAGAGAAAAATTCCCTCCCTGGCCTCGGCAAGGGTTAGGGTGGGGCAGGGATTGAACGAAATGCCGACCTTCGAAGTTGATGGCATGAAACTTATCAAGCGCATCGCGTCGGTCGCGCGCGACGGAAAACTCGTGAAGGTGTTTTACCCGGTGTTTCCGTCGGACCGGAATGCAGGGGATGTGATCGGATGGCTGGGAGCCAGTCGGTAGTTATACTAGCTCGCGCGGTTTTCTAGTATAACTTCGGCTCTGTCGTATGCTTGCCCATGGTCCTTGAATCCTCCCGGCCAGCGACGTAAACTGCGCTCAAGCGCTCAAGAAGTGTCTCATCGGAGATGGCTATGGAACTCTTGGACAGGATTACCGTTGAGCCTGGAAAACGCGGCGGGAAACCCTGCGTGCGGGGTCTTCGTATCACTGTATACGACGTTCTCGGCTGGCTCGCCGCCGGAATGACGGAACCGGAGATACTGGCCGACTATCCTGAACTCGTCAGCGAAGATATCCGGGCTTGCCTCACTTACGCGGCCGAGCGCGAACATCGGATCGTCCGGATGCCGCGCTCCGCGTGAAGCTGCTGCTCGACCAGAATCTTTCGTCCCGCTTTCTCGATCAGCTCTCCGCCCGTTTCCCGGGATCGACCCACACCGGTATCGCTGGTCTTGGTCGCGCAGCTGACTTGCAGATATGGGATTACGCGAAGCAGAATGATTTAACCGTCGTAACCAAGGACATGGATTTCTACGAACTTGCTCTCGCGCGCGGCATTCCGCCCAAGATCGTCTGGTTGCGTTGCGGAAACGTGAACAACCGTTATCTGCTGGCGCTTCTGCTCAAAGACGCCGATACAATTGCGGCATTCATCGAGGAACCGGAAAGCATCTGCCTCGAACTCTCGTAGCTGTTGCCGCGCTCCCGGTTTCGTGAAGCATGGGTAAGAACTGGTTCTCGCACGCCATTTCCAAACGCGAAGTGATCAGGGCTGTGCAAACTTCAGTCTTCTTCAACCAGTTTCAAAAGTATCTCTGCGTTCCGCGCGCCTTCGACGGCATCAACTGCCGGCTTTCTTTTCTGCAGGATGGCCTGGACAAAGTCGTCGAGCTGTCCGTCAAACGGATTGGCGATGGGAAAATCGAAATTGCCCTCGTTCGTCCAGATGCGTCCCGCGCCGTCGCGTCCAAAGGTGCCTTCGCAAATCACCCAGCCCTTGGCGCCGTAAATCTCGAGCCGGTTGGGCGCTTCGAAAAGAACCGACGAGCATATTTCCGCGGTCGCTCCGCCTTTAAACCTGAATACTGCTGCGGCAGTTTCGTCGTGCGGGCCTTGCCACTTTTCGTGCGCAGTCACGCACTTCATCTCTACAATCTCGCCCTGAGACGGCAGCAGAATCCAACGGCAGAGATCAAGCAGGTGAGTGCCGTTCGCCCCCAAACTCCACCAGCGGCCGACGTCCGCCGAGGCGCGCCAATTGGTCGAATCCGCCTGCTTCTCGGTCCACATGGCGCGCACATGATGGATATCGCCGAACTTTCCGCCATGAACCGCGTCGATGATGGCCTTGTGTCCTGCATGCCAGTGCAGCCGATAGCACAGGCCCACAGTGATTTTCGCTTGCGAGCTGCTTGCGACGACTTGTGCGATGCCCTTGGCGTCGGTCGCCAGAGGTTTCTCCAGCAGCAAGTGCTTGCCGGCTTTTGCGGCAGCGACGGCCTGCTCGGCATGCAGTTTGTCCGGCGTGGCGATGATGACCGCGTCGAGCGCGGGATCCTGCAGCAATAAATCAAGCTCGGTGTATGCGGGCGTCTTCGATTGCGCTTTGAATTGCGCGGCGAATTCATTCGCCCGCTTCATATCGCGGCTCATCACGCTCCACAGTTGCGCGTGCTTCGACCGCAGCAGAGCCGGGGCATGGCCGCCTGACGCGATCCGGCCGGTTCCCACGATTGCGATGTTCAGCTTCTTCATTTGTCTACGAGCAAAAAATTACGTTCATCGAGCTACGCCAGCCACGGCAGCGCTTCGTGGTGCTTCTTCTCGAACGCCTCGATTTCCCTGATGTTCTGCATGACGAGACCAATGTCGTCGAGCCCCTTCAGCAAACGCTCTTTGTGCGTGGCATCTATTTCGAAGTGGTAGGTCGCTCCGTCCGGTCCCGTCACCGTCTGTGATTCGAGGTCGATGCCGATTTGCGCACCGGGTTGATCGCGCAATTGCTGGCGTAGCTTCTGGCAGGTCGCATCGGGCAGTATTACCGGCAGCATGCCGTTCTGCAGCTCGTTGCCGTAGTGGATGTCGCCGAAGCTCGGCGCGATGACCGAGCGTATGCCGTAGTCCCACATTACGTAAACTGCGGCTTCACGCGACGAGCCGCAGCCGAAATTAGCACCCGCCACCAGTATCTTCGCGTCGCGATACGGCGCCTGGTTCAACACGAAATCGGCGCGGTCTTTGCCGTCGGCGTCATAGCGGATGTCGTGAAATGCCAGCTTCTGGTAGTCCGCTCCGCGCAGCTTGCGCAGGAAACGCGCCGGGATGATTTTGTCGGTGTCGATGTTCGCGAGTTCCAGCGGCGCCGCGACTCCGGTGAGTTTAGTGAATGCCTGCATCTGTTAGCTCCTAAAACATACAATCTTCAATCTTTAACCGCGAAGGACGCGAAGGACGCGAAGGAAAACGAAGAACAAGAAAGGAACGAGCGCGAACAATTGTTTTCAAATTTCCTTCTTGCTTTGTATTTATTTGTTTTGCCTTTGATTCCCTTTGCGTCCTTCGCGTCCTTTGCGGTGAAAGCTTTAACTCATTAGTTTGCGCACGTCGGTAAGCTTGCCGCTTACGGCTGCGGCTGCGACCATCGCGGGACTCATCAGATGGGTGCGCGCACCCTTGCCCTGGCGGCCTTCGAAATTGCGGTTTGACGTGGATGCGCAGCGCTCGCCGGCCGGCACGCTGTCGCCGTTGGTGGCAGCGCAGCTCGAACAGCCCGAAGCGCGCCAGTCGAAACCTGCCGCGATGAATATCTTGTCCAAGCCTTCGGCTTCGGCCTGGCGCTTGACCGTGCTCGACCCCGGCGACACCCACGCGGGCACCAGGCTTTTTCTGCCTTTCAGCACCGCAGCAGCGGCGCGCAGGTCTTCGATGCGGCCGTTGGTGCAGGTGCCGATGAAAGCGCGGTGTATTTTCAGACCGTCGAGCGGCGTGCCGGGCGAGAGGTCCATATAAAGCAGTGCTTGTTCCATGTGCTGGCGTTTATTGGCGTCGCCTGCCGATGCGGGATCAGGCACCGCCGTGGTGATCGATACGGCTTCCTCGGGACTGGTGCCCCAGGTGACCATGGGTGCGAGTGTTGCGGCATCGAGCGTCACTTCGCGGTTGAAGCGCGCATCACCGTCGCTCGCCAGCGAACGCCAGAACTTGACGGCCAAGTCCCAATGGGCGCCCTGCGGTGCGAACTCGCGGCCCTTCAGGTAAGCGTAGGTCTTGTCGTCCGGCGCGATCATGCCCGAGCGCGCGCCGGCTTCGATTGCCATGTTGCAGACGGTAAGGCGGCCTTCCATGCTGAGCGCGCGGATTGCGTCGCCGGCAAATTCAATCGCGCAGCCGATGCCGCCGGCAGTGCCGATTTTCGCGATGATGGCGAGCACGATGTCCTTGGCGGTGACGCCGGCAGGCGCGACACCATCGACCGTCACGCGCAAAGTTTTCGGCTTCTTCTGCCACAGGCATTGCGTCGCGAGTATCTGCTTCAATTGCGAAGCGCCGATGCCGATCGCGTACGCACCGAACGCGCCGTGCGTCGACGTATGCGAATCGCCGCAGGTGATGATGAGGCCGGGCTGCGTAATGCCGAGCTCCGGGCCGAGCACGTGCACGATCCCCTGTTGCGGATGCTCGAGGCCGTAATAATTCTTGATGTCGTTGGCCTTGGTGTTTTGCGCGAAAAGGTCGAGCATGTTGCGCATTTCGGGATCGGTGACGGCGGCCATGCCCTGGTCGCGGTTGCGCGTCGGCACATAGTGATCGGCGGTGGCGAAGGTCTGGCGCGGCTTGCGCACCTTGCGGCCGTCAACGGCGAGCGCTGTGAATGCGTGAAAAGAACCTTCATGCACAAAGTTGCGGTCGACGTGCAACAGCGCTTCGTTCTCGCCGCGCATGACGATCACGTGGCGGTCCCAGATTTTTTCGAACATGGTTTGCGGCATCAGGTGTCCTCCGGTTGAATTGAAAGCTTAGCATGCCGCGCACGGCTGGGGAGGGCGTCACTTCGTGTATTATCGGTGCGCATACATCGGGGGAGAACAAGCATGGGATTGAAAGGCAAAACGGCATTGATCACCGGTTCGACCGGCGGCATCGGCGAAGCGTTTGCGCGGGCGTTCGCTGCGGAAGGCTGCAACATCGTGCTCAACGGGTTCGGCGAAGCGGCCGATATCGAAAATCTGCGCAAGGACATTGCGAAAAGCGGTACAGAAGTTGTTTACGATACCGCCGACGTCGGCAAACCGGCCGATGTCGAGAAGATGATCAACGCCGCGCTAAAACGTTTCGGCGCGGTCGATATCCTGATCAACAACGCCGTGACGCGTCACTACGCGCCAGTCGAAGCGTTCCCTGTCGATAAATGGGATTTGGCGCTGGCGGTGAACCTGTCGGCGGCATTTCACACCATACGGCTCGCGCTGCCCGAAATGAAAAAGCGCAACTGGGGCCGCATCATCAACATGGCTTCCATCCATGCGACCAAATTGGTCAAGGACCGTATCGACTACATGACGACCAAGGCGGCGATCGTCGGCATGACGCGCGCCGTTGCGCTCGAATGTTCTACGACCGGCGTGACTTGCAATGCGATCGC
>CAMBSS010000057.1 GCA_945870465.1 Bordetella parapertussis
CTGCTGCGCACGCATTTTTACCTGGTCGATCATAGTTTGAACGGCACTTTCGTAACTCTCGAGAGCGGGGAAGAAGTGCACGTGCTGCGCAAGGAACTGCTGCTCGACGGCACGGGCAAGCTGACGCTGGGTTTGAGTTCAACCGAAGGCGCAGCCGACGTCATCACCTTCACGCGCGACCGCCGTTCGATCTACCGCGCGCCTTAAGCCGAGACCAGAAGCGTTTTCAAATATAATTTGGAACCGCAGATGGACGCAGATAAACGCAGATAAGTGCAAAGGACTGGTCGATGGTTCGAGGCCGGATCTGGAGTTAAATCGGCGTTAATCGGCGTACTCCTCAAGGGGGTATTAAAAAGAATGTATCGGCGTTTGCTTGTCGGTGTTGTGGTGTTGAGAGAGGTTCCAGCGCGTCAGGCGGAACGCTCCTCTGCGAGCAGCCTGACGACGTCTTCGCCGGTGCGCGATTTATCGCGGTTCTCCGGTGATTCCTTGCCCAGCGCGGTGGTCGCAATGAAGGTGTACATGTCGGCCGCGCCCTGGAAGATGCGCGGTGTCAGTCCGGCGCCTTCGAAAGTCTGCGCGATCTGTTCCATCTCCGGCACCCAGCGGTAGGCCTTGGGCGGCATGCGCGGCAGCGCGTCGATGACGAAATTGTAGACATCGCTGCGCGACGCCTTGATCTGCGCCTCGAGCGCGGCGTCGACGCCGAGCCGGCGCGCCGATATCAGCAGCTCCAGCACCAGCGCCTGCACGCCCTTGGTCATCGCGGCATAGCACATCTTGATCGCGCTGGCGTCGCCGCTGCGCTCGCTCATGAAGTGCACGGTGATTCCCGGCGTCGTCAATTGCTCGAGTTCGCGCGCTTCCGGGCCCGACACGTAGAGCGTCATCTTGGCGGGGCCGCGCGGCGGCGGCCCGATGATACCGGCGTCGGCGCAGCGCCCGCCGGCCGCGGTGATTTTGAGATTGATCTGCTGCATGGTGACCGGCGAGATCGCATTGCAATCGACGAAGAGCAGGCTGCGCTTGCTGGCGGCCAGCGCCTGCGCGACTTCGCCGGCGAAGTCGAGCGCCGACCCGGGGTTCATGATCGACAGGATGACGTCGCAGCTCGCGACGAGTTTTGCGATCGAGCCGACGTCGGTGAGCCCGGCCTGCTCGGCCAGCGCCTTGCTGCGCGCGCTGCGCTGGTCGAGCGCGGTGCAGACCTTGAATCCCTTGGTCTTCAGTTGCAGTGCCACGGCCTGTCCCATGTCGCCGGGGCTCATTACGCCTATGGTTTCGATTTTCATGTGCGGGTCTCCGAAATTCTCGCATCGCGATGGGATGCGGGTCAGCGGTGATTCTACAGTACCGCTGCGCGCCGCCGGCGGCATGCCGCGCGCATGCATTACAATGGAGATTCACGTTCAGTCAGTGCGGCGCGTCACGTCGCCGCGCCAGGGAAGCCATGGGGTTTTACGTCATCGTCGTCCTGACGGTGCTCAATCATATTGCGTACAAGGGCAGCAAGATGCTGCTCTCCCTGTACGCGATAGATCTTGGCGCAAGCCCCCTGACCATCGGCATCCTGTATTCGCTGTATTCGTTTTTTTCGTTGTTTCTGGCGCTATACGCAGGTCGCATATCCGACCGGCTGGGCCCGCGCCTGCCCATGCTGATCGGGTCGCTGGCGCTCGGTTGTGGGTTGTTGATTCCCTATGTGTGGCGCGGGCTGCCTGCGTTGTTCGTGTCGGCGACGCTGATCGGCACGCTGTATATTTTTTACACAGTGTCGGCGCAGCACCTGATCGGCGCGTTCGGCTCCGGCCACAAGCGCACGCGCAATTACGCGACGTTCAGCCTGGGCATCGCGCTGACTGCGTTGCTGGGGCCGACGCTGACCGGCTTCATGATCGACACGGTCCAGCATCAATCGACGTATCTGGTGCTCGCGCTGCTGCCGGTCGGGCCGATCGTGTTTCTGCTGTTTTTCGCGCGCGGCCTGCCGCACGTTGCCGATGACGAAAAAAAGCGCAGCGGGCAGAGCACCATGGACCTTTTGCGCAACCCGTCGCTGCGCCGCGCATTCATCGCGGCTGGCATCATCGAAACCGGTGGCGAATTATTTCAATTCTACATGCCGATTTACGGCCATTCGATCGGGCTTTCGGCGACGCTGATCGGCATCATTCTTGGTACCTATGCCGTGGCGGTGCTGATGACTCGGCTGGTGATGACAGCATTGGTGAAGCGCAGCAGCGAGGAGAAGGTCCTCTACGTTTCGCTGGCGCTGGCAGCGGTCGCGTGCCTGCTGTTTCCGTTCTCCACCAGCGTTTACACGCTGGCTGCCATTTCTTTCGCGTTCGGCATCGGGCTGGGCTGTTGCGGCCCGTTGTCGATGGTAATCACTTACAACCGCGCGCCCGAGGGACGCAGCGGTGAAGCGATGGGACTGCGCCAAAGCTGCAATAAATTCACCGAGGTGCTGGTGCCGCTTATATTCGGCACCGTCGGCAGTGCCTTCGGCATAGGCGCTGCGTTCTGGATGGATGCTTTGTTGCTGGGTGGCGGCGCGTTTCTGATGAAGACAGATGCACGACAGCGCGCCAGCACCGGAAAAAAGAGCACCGCTTAATTTTGCCGGTGGCGCAGGTAGAAGTAACCGATACCGTAGAGTAGTGCGAGCGGCGCCATCCACAACAACAGGTAGCCGCCGGCGATGCGGCCGTACACCAGCACGAGGTCGCGCCGGAAATCCTGTTCTATCTGTTCGGCCAGTGCGCCTTGCTGCACGCGCACGCGTTCCAGCAACTGTTCGGTATCGAGCAGCCAGGCGGCAAACCGCGTCCACGACTGCGGCGTGCCGCGGTATTCGGGGGCGGTTTCCCATAAGCGGTAGCGCTCGATCAATTGCACGCGCTGGGCGCGACCTGCTTCCTGCGTGTCCTGGTAGGTGAAGTAGGCCGCCGGCAGCAGGGTCAACGCGGCGAGCAACAGGAATCCCCATTGCCACGCGGCGAGGAGAGGCGCAGCACGTCGAGCTGTCGCGGCGGTTGACATGCGAAAATGATAGCATCGGCAGCATGTATCTCTGGCAGGAAATATGAGAATCGTCTCATCCTTGGTGGTGCCGATTCTGGCCGTTGCGCTGGCTGCTTGCGCATACGCCGCGCCACACGTAACAACGCTGCATTTTCCAAGTATCGACGGCAAGACCCGGCTCACCGGGTATTTATGGCAGCCGCAGGGGGAGGGCCCGTTTCCCGCGATCGTGATGCTGCACGGGCGCGCCGGCCCGTATTCGACGGCGGCCAAGGGTGTTTATGACGCCTCGACGCTGACCCAGCGTCATCGCTCGTGGGGCGAATTCTGGGCGGCGCGCGGCTATCTTGCGCTGCACGTAGACAGTTTCGGGCCGCGCGGTTACGCCCAGGGCTTTCCCATACATTCATACAAGAACCGCCCGGAGGCAGTCAGCGAGCAGACGGTGCGTCCGCTGGATGCTTACGGCGCTTTGCACTATCTGCGCAGCCGCAGCGACGTCATCGCGAATCGTATCGGCGTGCAGGGATGGTCGAATGGCGCGATGACGGTATTAGCCGCATTGGGCAGCGCCACGCGCGGTATCGGGCAACCCAATCCGCAGAGCGGCTTCCGCGCAGCGCTCGCGTTATACCCGGGTTGCCGCGAACAGGAGAAACAGGATTACGTGCCGTATGCGCCCATGCTGATGCTGCTCGCTGCCGAAGACGAAGAAGTGTCGCCGCTGGTGTGCCGGCGCTTCGGCGAACGTACGATGGCGCGCGGCGGCAAGCTGGAATTCGTGGTTTATCCCGGCGCCCGGCATTCGTTCGACGATCCGGGCAGCCGGAAACAGGCGAACGAAGCCAATCGGGCGGCGACCATCGATGCGCGCCAGCGTGCCGAACAGTTTTTTGCCGCGCATTTGCGCGACGTGGATCGTGTTACAAAATGAGAGCAGGCACGCTGGTATACTCTGTGCGTAATTTGCGTATGACCCCAATCCAGCCAGGGATAAATTTGTCGAACTCCACGTCCGGCGTGCAATCCCGCGCAGCGTTCAGCTTTGTTGCAGCTTTGATGCGGGTGCGTTGGGCGGCGGCAGCCATGCTTGCGCTGGCGAGCGTTGCCGTATCCGCAACGGGTGCGGACGTTCCGGCGCGCGCGGCGATTGCCTCCGCGCATCCGCTGGCGACCGAAGCTGGCTACAAAATTCTGCAGCAGGGCGGCAATGCGTTCGACGCGGCGGTTACCGTCGCTGCCGTGCTGGGCGTTGTCGAACCGTATTCCGCAGGACTGGGCGGCGGCGGTTTCTGGTTGCTGCACCGCGCCGCGGACAAGTTTGAGGTCATGGTGGATGCGCGGGAGACCGCACCCGCCGCAATTACGAATTCCCTGTACGTTGATGAAAACGGCGTGCCGGTGCCGGGAGCAACATTGAAGGGCGGCAAAGCGGCCGGCATCCCCGGTGTGCCGGCGGGCCTCGCGCATCTCGCGCAACGCTACGGCAGGTTGCCGCTTCGCGTTTCACTGGCGCCGGCGATTGCACTGGCGCGCGACGGCTTCAACATTGACTCGCGTTTCGCGCGTATCGTCAAAGTGCGCGAAACCCTGCTGCTCGAAGGAGTGAATACGGCGCGCATTTTTCTTGATAACAACCATGCGCCGCAACAGGGCTATTTGCTGCGCCAGCCGCAGCTTGCCGCCACGCTGGAAGCGATAGCGTTGCAGGGGCGCAACGGTTTTTATCTGGGCCCTGTTGCGCAAGCGCTGGTCGGCGCCGTCAAGGCGGCCGGCGGCATGTGGCAGGAGTCGGATCTGTCGGACTATAAAATCGTCGAGCGCGCGCCGGTGCGCTTCAGTTATCGGGGAGCTACGATCGTGTCGGCCTCGCTGCCATCTTCGGGCGGCGTGACTCTCGCGCAGACGCTGAACATCCTTGAGCAGTTCCCGCTGGTCGACGCGCGCAATGCCGCCAGCGCGCATCTCGTCATCGAAGCGTTGCGCCGCGGCTTTCAGGACCGCATGCGCTACCTTGGCGATAGCGACTTCGTCAAGGTGCCGACCGCAACGCTGGTGGGAAAATCCTATGCACACAGCCGCGCCGCATCGATAGATCTGAATCTGGCAACGCCGATCGATGCGCTGTCGATTACGCCGCTGGTGGCGAAAAGCGAGAGCTATAACACAACGCATTATTCGGTAATCGATGCCGACGGCAACCGTGTCGGCGCCACCTTGAGCATCAATTCGTGGTTTGGCTCCGGCGTGGTGGCCGCGGACACCGGCGTACTGCTCAACAATGAAATCGATGATTTTTCTCTGGGCGCGGGTCTGGCGAATACTTACCATCTGCTTGGCGGTGCTGCCAATGCGATTGCGCCGCGCAAGCGGCCGTTGTCCAGCATGAGTCCCACTTTCGTCGAGGATGCAAAGGGCGTGATGGTCATTGGCGCGCCGGGCGGCTCGCGCATCATCAGCATGGTGTTGTTCGGCATACTCGACTATGTGAATCAAGGCAAAGTCGATTTGCAGGGTATCGTTACGGCCCCGCGTTATCATCATCAATGGTGGCCCGATGTGGTCGAAATCGAACCCGACAGTTTTTCGGCCGAGTGGCTTGCGGTGCTGACGGCAAAAGGCCACCAGCTCAGACCGGCGACACGAAAATGGGGCAATATGCAGGCGGTATTCAAATCCGGTGTCGACGGTGCGGCGCAGGCGGCAAGCGACCCGCGCGGTTTCGACATGGGCGGATATTAGAAGCTGCCTCAAAAACAGTTTGGAACCGCCGATAAACGCAGATGAACGCAGATAAGGTCAAGGGATTGGCCTTGATTCGGGGAAAGGTCTGGAATTATATCGGCGTCAATCGGCGTTTATCGGCGGTTGCTTGTCGAGGTTGTGTTTTTGAGATGAGTTTTAGAAATAAAGGCAGAGCCGAGGAGGGTTTCTTATGTCAGGAGCGGGTCACGGGCATGGCGGCGATCACAGCGGGCCGCAAAGCAAACGGATCGCGCTACTGATCTCGGTTCTCGCGCTGGTGCTGGCATTTGCGGAGACTCTGGGCCAAAGCGCGCAGACGACCGCCATCGATAAAAACATCGAAGCGTCGAACATGTGGTCGTTTTTTCAGGCCAAGACCATACGCATGACGGTGGTGCGCACGGCGGCGGAAGCGGCCGAGCTTGAACTCAATCTGGTGAGTATGCCGAAGACCAAGGAGGCGATCACCGAACGCGTCGCGTCCTGGCGCAAGACCGCGGAACGCTACGATACCGAGCCGGAGACGCAGGAAGGCCGCAAGGAGCTGGCCGCGCGCGCCAAGGCGGCGGAAAAAATGCGCGATCGTTCGCTCGCTGCCTACCACCACTACGAAACCGCTTCGGCGGCGCTGCAGATTGCGATCGTCATGGCGTCCGCGGCGATCATTACCAGCATGATGGTGCTCGCATGGGTTTCTATCGGGCTGGGTGTCGTTGGCGTGGTGTTCTGCAGCATCGCTTTTTTCGCGCCGATGGCGGTGCATTTATTTTGAGGCCTGCCGGCGCGCGATGCGCCGCCGCCCGGTGACGTGCGCCGCGCGAACTGCGGTATCATTCATCGTCCGCTTCAATATTGCGACTGTATGAAAACCACTTTTCTCGAATTCGAACAGCCGATTTCCGAACTCGAAGCCAAGATCGAGGAACTGCGCTTCGTGCAGGACGATTCGGCGCTGGATATTTCCGAAGAAATCGCGCGGCTGCAGAAAAAAAGCCAGCAACTGACCAAGAAAATTTACGCCAATCTGTCGGCGTGGCAGATCTCGCAGGTCGCGCGCCATCCGCAGCGGCCCTATGCGCTCGATTACATACAGAGCATATTTACCGGCTTCGAAGAGTTGCACGGCGACCGTGCGTTTGCCGACGACGCTGCCATCGTCGGCGGGCTTGCGCGCTTCAACGACCACCCGGTAATGGTCATCGGGCACCAGAAAGGCCGCGATACCAAGGACAAGATTTACCGCAACTTCGGCATGCCCAAGCCCGAGGGCTACCGCAAGGCGTTGCGCCTGATGAAGCTCGCCGAAAAATTCGGCGTGCCGGTGTTTACCTTTATCGATACCCCCGGCGCTTACCCCGGAGTCGGCGCCGAAGAGCGCGGGCAGTCGGAAGCGATCGGGCGCAATCTTTACGTGATGGCCGAATTGCGCGTGCCCATCATCTGCACCGTGATAGGCGAGGGCGGCTCCGGCGGCGCGCTAGCGATTGCCGTCGGTGA
This sequence comes from Bordetella parapertussis, assembly GCA_945870465.1. The sequence goes on from CAMBSS010000057.1 coordinate 7,270, forward strand.
CGCGCTGCTCATGTTGCAGTACGCAACTTATTCCGTGATCTCGCCGGAGGGCTGCGCTTCAATCCTGTGGAAGAACGCGGGCCACGCGGCCGAGGCGGCCGAGACGCTCGGCATTACGGCAACCCGTCTCAAGACGCTGGGCCTGATCGACAAAATCGTCACTGAGCCATTGGGCGGCGCGCATCGCGATTACGATGCCATGATGCAGACGCTCAAAAAATCTTTGCAGGACACCTGGCGGCAGGTGCAGGATCAGTCGGTCGACGAACTCCTGCATGCGCGGTTCGAAAGGCTGATGGGTTATGGCAAGTACAAGGAAGTTGCCGCCAAGTAAGGTTTTGCCGGCGCACGTTTCCGCGATACTCGGCCGGCACGTGGTGCGCGGCGATCGGCTGGTTGCAGGCTTGAGCGGCGGCGTCGATTCGGTGGTGCTCCTCGATATCCTGTGCCGGATCGCCAAAAAGGTCCGTTGCGAACTCGTTGCGCTGCACGTCAACCATCAGATCAATCCGGCCGCCGCCAGCTGGGCGCGCTTTTGCCGCGCGTATTGCCGGCAACTGGATGTCGCGTTGACGGTGGTCAAAGTGCAGGTCCCGCGCACCGCGAGTCTCGAGGCGGCGGCGCGCGCTGCGCGCTACGCCGCTTTCGCAGAACTGCCCGCGGACTTCGTGGCGCTCGCGCACAATCTCGACGACCAGGCGGAAACGGTGCTGTTGCAGCTGTTGCGTGGCGCCGGTGTGAAGGGCGTGAGCGCGATGCCGGTGTTGCGGGGAGAGGCGAGAGGCGTGAGGGGCAAGGAGCAAAAGAAGCCCCAATCTGTTTCCCGCCTCTCGCCAGCCATCCTGCGTCCTTTGCTCGATATTCCGCGCAGCGACATCGAAGCGTATGCGCGCAGTCGTAAATTAAAGTGGATAGAAGACGACAGCAATGCGGACACCGGCTTCGACCGCAATTTCCTGCGCCACCGACTGCTGCCGGTTATTGAAGAACGCTATCCCGCGTATCGCAAGACGCTGTCGCGCGCAGGTCGGAATTTCGCCGAAGCGGCAGACCTGCTGGACGAATTGGCGCAAACCGACGCGCAATGCGGGGAAGGCCGGCTCGATATTGCAGTATTGCAACGACTCACCGTACCGCGCGCCAAGAACGCGCTCAGGTTTTTTCTTGCCGCCAACGGTGTGATCATGCCGAGCGCGGTGCGGCTCGCGGAATGCGTGCGCCAGGTGCGCCAACCGCGCGCGGTAAGCATTGCAATCGACCTCGGCGCGCACGAGCTGCGCCGTTATGGCGGCGAATTGCGGGTGGTCGCCAAAGCGGCGCCGCTGGCGGCCGGGTTTTGCCGGTCATGGCAGGGCGAGGCGCGCGTCGTCATGCCCGAACTGGGCGCCACCCTGATGATGAAAAACTGCCGTGGTACGGGGATCAGCCTGGCCAAACTGCAGACCGCGCCTGTGACGGTGCGGCTGCGCCAGGGCGGCGAGCGTTTGCGCCCGGATGCCGGGCGGCCGCGGCGCAGCCTGAAGAACCTGCTGCAGGAGGCGCGCCTGCCGCCGTGGCTGCGCGGCCGTTTGCCACTGCTGTTTTGCGGGGATGAGCTGGTTTACGTGCCCGGCATAGGCATCGATTCCGCCTTCAGCGCGGTGCGCGGCGAACCCGGCGTAAAGCCTTGCTGGGAGCCCGTTGCAGATCCGTCACCGGAGTAAAATCGCGTCAAACGGCTTTATAACAAGGCCTTATCGTGGTATTCTCACGAATTACCCTTAAAATTCAGACACAAAGGAAGATGCATGGCAGTAGAACGTACGCTTTCTATCATCAAGCCGGACGCGGTCGCGAATAATGTCGTTGGCCAGATTATTGCGCGTTTCGAAGGCGCCGGCCTCAAAGTCGTTGCCGCGCGCATGTTGCGGTTGTCGCGCGAGGACGCTGAGGGGTTTTACGCAGTGCACCACGCGCGTCCGTTTTTCAAGGACCTCGTCGATTTCATGATTTCCGGTCCAGTGGTCGTGCTGGCACTGGATGGCGAGAACGCGATCCAGAAAAATCGCGACCTCATGGGCGCGACGGATCCGAAGAAGGCCGCGAAAGGAACGATCCGCGCCGACTTCGCTCAAAGCATCGATGCCAATGCGGTGCACGGTTCCGATGGAACCGACACGGCCGGCGTCGAGATAGCCTACTTTTTCCCGTCGCTCAATATCTACTCGCGTTAGCGCTGCGGTCATGACCGTCAATCTGCTCGAATTGGAACGTACCGGGTTCGCGCAGTTGTGTGCCGGTCTGGGCGAGAAGCCGTTTCGTGCGAGGCAATTGATGCGCTGGATCCACCAGTTCGGCGCGGATGACTTCGATGCGATGACGGATATTTCCAAGGCGTCACGCGAAGACCTGAAAAAAATAGCCGCGATCCGCGCTCCTGAAGTCGTGCGCGACACCACTGCGGCGGACGGCACGCGCAAGTGGTTGCTCGAAGTCGGTACCGGCAACGCCATCGAGACGGTATTCATTCCGGAACGCAACCGTGGCACCCTGTGCATTTCGTCGCAGGCCGGCTGCGCGCTCGCCTGCACGTTCTGCTCGACCGGCCGCCAGGGCTTCAACCGCAATCTGACGGTGGCTGAAATCATCGGCCAGCTGTGGCTCGCCAATCGCGCGCTGGGGCGCGGCGTCGATTTGCCGCGCCCGATTACCAACGTGGTCATGATGGGCATGGGCGAGCCGCTTGCCAACTTCGACAACGTGGTGACGGCGCTGCAATTGATGCTCGACGACGATGCTTACGGCCTGTCGCGGCGGCGCGTGACGCTGAGCACGTCCGGGCTGGTGCCGGCAATCGACCGCCTGCGCGATGCGTGCCCGGTGGCGCTGGCGGTTTCGCTGCACGCGCCGACCGATGCATTGCGCAGCGAGATCGTGCCGATCAACAAGAAATATCCGCTCAAAGAGCTGCTGGCGGCGTGCGTGCGCTATCTCGACAAGGCGCCGCGGGATTTCGTCACGTTCGAATACGTGATGCTCGCCGGCGTCAACGACAGCGTCGAGCAGGCGCGCCAGCTCGTCAAGCTGCTGAAAGCCGTGCCGTGCAAAATCAACCTGATTCCCTTTAACCCGTTTCCGCAGTCGGGATACCAGCGCTCGGATGCGGCGGCGGTCGCGCGGTTTCGCGACGTGCTGATGCAGGCGGAATATACGGTCATGGTGCGCAAGACGCGCGGCGACGATATCGACGCCGCCTGCGGGCAGCTCGCCGGACAGGTGCAGGACAAAACGCGGCGCCGCGAGCGGCGCCCGACGGTTGCAACGGCGTGAGGTTTAAATGAAAAGATTGATCGCTGCGGGTTTTATCCTGTGCGCTTGGGGCTGCGCGAACACCGGTTCGGAATCGACCAGCTACGCGCCGAAAACGGTGGAAGATACGAGCGAACAGGCGCGCGCGCGCATCCACACCGATCTTGCTGCCGGCTACTTCGAACTCGGCAATTACGGCGTCGCTTTGCAGGAAGCAGGCGAAGCGCTGAAGGCCGACCCCAACTATGCACCCGCGTTCAGCGTATTGGGCCTGGTCTATATGGAACTGCGCGACGACAAGGCGGCGGAAGCGAATTTTCAGCGCGCGTTGCGCATCAGCCCGCAGGATTCCGACATCAATAACAATTTCGGCTGGTTTCTGTGCCAGCGCAAACGCGAGCCGGAGTCGCTCAAGTATTTCCTCGCCGCCCTGCGCAATCCGCTCTATCCCACGCCCGACAAATCCTGGGTAAACGCCGGCATCTGCGCGCGTCAATCCGGCGATCTCGTGGCCGCCGACGATTACTTCCAGAAAGCGCTCAAGCTGCGGCCGGCGCAACCGCAGGCCCTGCTGCAACTGGCCGATATGGCGTTCCGGCGCAAGAATTATCCCGAAGCCAAGTCGTATCTCATGCGCATTCAGAAGGACGTCGAGCCGACGGCTGACTACCTGTGGCTTGTATTGCGTGTCGAGCGCGCCATCGGTGACCGCAACGCGGAGTCCAGCATCGGGTTCCAGTTGCGCAAGAATTTCCCCGAATCGCGCGAGGCGCGCGCGTTGGCTGCCGGCCAGTACGAATGAGCGAGGCCGAGCTTGATGCGTCGTCGGCCGGCGCGCCGGCGGCGGCGCCCGGGGCGCAGCTGGCGGCGGCACGCGAAAGCCGCGGCATGAGCGTTGCGGATGTCGCGCATCAGCTCAAACTGTCGACTTGGCAGGTCGAGGCGCTGGAATCGGGTGACTACCGCCGCATTCCCGGCGCGGTGTTCGTGCGCGGGTTTATCCGCAATTACGCGCGCCTGGTCAAACTCGATTTCACGCTGCTGCTGGCGAACTCGGAGCACGATTTGCCACACTCGGCGCCCGCGGCGCCGGAAAAGCCGCCGTATGCAGATATTCCGTTTCCGACCGAGCGTAAAGTCAACTGGCATATATACGCGGTCCCCGCACTGGCCGTGCTGACCGGGCTGGTGATATTCGAGTTTTATTACGACGATGCGCAGGAGGTCACGGTCAAGACACGCCCGGTCGAATTGCCGGCGCCGCAGGTAGTGGTGGAAACATCACCGGCCGCGCCGATCATTGCGCCCAGCGCCACACCGGCGCCCGCACCGGTTACAGAGGAGCCGCCGGCGCGCACACTGCCGAAAGTGAGCCAGCGCGCGCCGGAAGCGATCACTGCCGCATCGGTCTCCGCGCCGGCGCCCGGCGAGCAAGTCGTGCGGTTGCGGTTCGCGCGCCAGTCCTGGGTCGAAATTCGCGACCGCAATGGACGCAAGATTTTTTCGCAGATGAATTCAGCGGGCAGCGAGCAGGTCGTCAGCGGCCTGCCGCCGCTGTCGCTGATTGTCGGCAATGCGAATGGCGTGCAATTGATTCACAACCAGCAGCCGGTCAATCTTGGGCCCCATACCAAGGTCGACGTCGCGCGGCTGACGCTGGAATAAGCGCCCATGTACGGAGTCCAACCGCGTCGCCTGACGCGCCGGGTCCTGGTCGGCGGCATTGCCGTCGGCGGCAGGGCGCCCATCGTCGTGCAGTCGATGACCAATACCGACACCGCCGATATTGACGGTACGGTGGTGCAGGTCGCAGCGCTCGCGCGCGCTGGTTCGGAACTGGTGCGCGTCACGGTAAATACCGCGGAGGCCGCTGCCGCAGTACCGCATATACGCGAACGGCTCGCCGCCAAAGGCGTCGACGTGCCGCTGGTCGGCGATTTCCATTACAACGGGCATCGTTTGTTGACACAGCACCCGGCGTGCGCGGAAGCGCTCGCCAAGTTGCGCATCAATCCCGGCAACGTCGGGCGCGGTTCCAAGCGCGACGAGCAGTTCGCCACCATGATCGAATTCGCGTGCAAGTACGCCAAGCCGGTGCGCATCGGCGTCAACTGGGGCAGCCTCGACCCGGAATTGATTGCGCGCATGATGGACGACAACGCGCGCAGCGCTGAGCCGCAGGAAGCAGCAGTGGTGACGCGCAGGGCGCTGGTCGCGTCGGCGCTCGACAGCGCGCGACAGGCGGAGAGCCTCGGTCTTGGCGCAGACCAGATCATTTTGTCGTGCAAGGTGAGCGGCGTGCAGGACCTGATCGCGGTCTATCGCGACATTGCGGGGCAATGCGACTATCCGCTGCACCTGGGATTGACGGAAGCGGGCATGGGATCGAAAGGCATCGTGGCATCGACCGCCGCGATGGGGGTGCTTCTGCAGGAAGGCATAGGCGACACCGTACGGGTATCGCTGACGCCTGAGCCGCGCGGCGACCGTACGCGGGAAGTCGTCGTCGCGCAGGAAATTCTGCAGACGATGGGGCTGCGTTCGTTTACGCCACTGGTGATTGCGTGCCCCGGCTGCGGCCGCACCACCAGCACTTTTTTCCAGGAACTGGCGGACAGCATACAGACCTATCTGCGCGCGCAGATGCCGGTGTGGCGCGGCCACTATCCGGGTGTCGAAGACATGCACGTCGCGGTGATGGGCTGTGTCGTCAATGGCCCCGGCGAGAGCAAGCACGCCAACATCGGCATCAGCCTGCCGGGTTCCGGTGAAAATCCGGTAGCGCCGGTGTTTATCGACGGCGTCAAGGCGGTGACTTTGAAGGGCGACAACATCGCCGCCGAATTCCAGGCGCTGGTCGAGCAATACGTGCACAAGAATTACGCCTCCGCCGCAACCGCCGCCAAGGCGCATTGACAGCCGCTGCAGACCAACCGATGTCGAATAAAATACAAGCCATCCGCGGGATGAACGATGTCCTGCCGGAGCAGTCCCCGCTGTGGGAATTCTTCGAGGACACCGTGCGCGAAGTGTTCCGGCGCTACGGCTACCAGAATATCAGGACGCCGATCGTCGAGCGCACCGAGTTGTTCGTGCGCGGTGTGGGCGAAGTCACCGACATCGTCGAAAAAGAAATGTACTCGTTCACCGATGCGATGAACGGTGACGCCTTGTCGTTGCGCCCTGAAGGCACGGCGCCGACCGTGCGCGCGGCGCTGGAACACAACCTGCTCTACAACGGGCCGCAACGGCTGTGGTATAGCGGGCCGTTGTTCCGGCACGAGCGCCCGCAAAAGGGCCGCTACCGCCAGTATCATACTTTCGGCGCCGAGGTACTCGGCCTGCCCGGGCCGGACGTGGACATCGAGCTTCTGGTCATGGCGCGCCGCTTGTGGCGGGAGCTGAGGGTAGAAGGGGTGCAACTGCAGATCAACACGATAGGCAGCGCGGCGGAACGGCGCGCGTTTCGCGAATGTCTGATCGCTTACTTTGAATCGCAGCGCGCATTGCTCGACGAGGACGCCACGCGGCGGTTGCATACCAACCCGCTGCGCATACTCGACAGCAAGAACCCGGCGCTGCAGGAGATGATAGAAGCGGCGCCGCGGCTGATCGACGCGCTGGGCGATGAGTCGCGCCGGAACTTTGAAGCGGTGCAGGCCGGATTGCGCGAGGCCGCGATCCCTTACACGGTTAATCCGCGCCTGGTGCGCGGACTGGATTATTACAATCTGACCGTCTTCGAGTGGGTGAGCGACCGGCTGGGCGCGCAGAGCGCGATCTGCTCGGGCGGCCGTTACGACGGCTTGTTCGAGCAGTTGGGCGGCAAACCGACGCCAGGCTGCGGATTCGGCATCGGCGTGGAACGCACGTTATTGCTGCTGGAAGAGAGTAAAATCGACCGCCGCAGGGCGCCCGACGCGTATATCGCGCACCACGGCGAGGGCGCGGCGCACCACGCATTTCAGGCCGCCGAACTGCTGCGCGATCATGGCCTTGCGGTGACGCTCGATTGCAGCGGCGCGGGTTTCAAATCCCAGATGAAAAAGGCGGACGCCAGCGGTGCTCGCTACGCGGTGCTCATCGGCGCCGATGAAGTCGCGGCGCGGCAGGTCAGCGTAAAGCCGCTGCGCGAGACGGCGGAGCAGACGCGTTGCACCGTGGCGGAAGCAGCGGGCATTATTGCAAACAGGACTGACAGCAAAAGAGGCTGATGATGGCAGTGTACGATCTTGAAGAGCAGGAACAGATAGACGAAATCAAGGCGTGGTGGAAGCAGTACCGCGGCATCGTGATGCTGGTCGCGGTGGCCGCCGTGCTCTCCGTCGCCGGTATGCGTGGCTGGACTTACTACCAGACCAAGCAGGGCCGTGAGGCGGGTGAACTCTATACCCAGTTGCAAGGGGCGGTCGGCGCCAACGAGCCAAAAAGGGTGCAGGACATCGCCGCGGTCATCACCGAGCGCTACGCGCGCACCGGTTACGCGACGTTTGCGGCGCTGGCTGCGGCCAAGGCCGCGTTCGACAGCGGGGATCTGGCCGCGGCGCAGACGCGCCTGCAATGGGTGGTTGACCATGCGCGGGACGGCGAAACGCGCGATATTGCGCGGTTGCGCCAGGCCGCCGTGCTGCTTGATCAGAAAAAATATGACGAAGCGCTGCAGCTGCTGGCCACGTCGCATGCCGACTCCATGAGCGCGTTATATGCCGATCTGCAGGGCGACGTGCTGGTCGCGCAGGGCAAGCCGCAAGAGGCACGTGCCGCCTATCAGCTCGCGCTCGACAAGAGCGAAGGCAAAGGCACTTACCGCGCGCTCGTTCAAATCAAGCTCGACGCGCTGGGCGTGGCCCGATGACCGGGACGGCCCTGCGGTTTTGCGTGCTCGCCGGCGGGCTGCTGGTGGCGGCCGGCTGCACGGCGCCTGGTGACTACATCGACAAATGGTTCGGCACCGGGCCCGCGCAAAAGCCCGCCGAACTGGTGGTGTTCAAGCCGACGGCCACCGCGCGCATCCTGTGGCAGGGCAATGTCGGGCCGGCCGAAAGAAATGTGTTTACGCCGGTGATCAATGACGGCGCGGTTTACGCGGCGGGCACGGCGGGACAGATCGTGCGTTTCGACGCGGTCAGCGGCAAGGTCGCAGGCCGCATCGACACCAAAACATCTTTGTCGGGCGGTGTCGGCAGCAACGGCAACGTGATACTTGCGGGCACGGCGAAGGGGGAAGTGCTGGCGCTGGACAAGGCCGGCAAGCAATTGTGGCGGGCCCAGCTCAGCAGTGAAATACTGAGCGCGCCACAGCTCGAGCAGGGAGTCGTGGTGGTACGCAGCGGCGACGGCCGGGTATACGGTCTCGATGCCGCGACCGGCGTGCGTAAATGGCTCTACCAGCGCTCTTTGCCCAGTTTGATGGTACGCACGCACGCCGGCGTGCTGATAAATCGCGGCGGCGTGTTCGTCGGATTCTCCGGTGGGCGGCTGGTGGCGCTCACCCTCGACACCGGCAATGTAGTCTGGGAAGCCGCGGTAGCATTGCCGAAGGGCACGACCGAACTGGAACGCGTGGCTGACGTGGCGAGTCTGCCGATCGTGGACGGCCGGCAGATTTGCGCGGTGGCTTTTCAGGGGCGCGTTTCCTGCTACGACGTCCTGAAAGGCACGGCCAACTGGGGGCGCGACGTGTCGAGTATTTCGGGGCTCACCAGCGACGGGGAGAATATCTATGTTGCCGACGACAAAAGCGCGCTCATCGCTTTCGAGAAGGTGGGCGGCGCCAGCCTGTGGAAGCAGGACAAATTGTACGGCCGCTACGTGAGCGGGCCGGTGGTCACCGGCAAGTACGTGGCAGTCGGCGACATGCAGGGTTATGTGCATTTTGTGTCGCGCGACGACGGTTCGTTCGTCGCCCGCATCGCGACCGACGGCAGCCCCATCGTTGCCCAGCCGCTGGAACTCAGCAATGGCATCCTGGTACAGACGCTCAAAGGCGGGGTTTACGCGATCGCCATTCAGTGATCGCCGGCACGCTCGCGGCCGGGCGTTTCCCGGCCGGTCGGATTTCAACTCTTAGTCTGCAAGCACAACCGTGATTCCAACCGTCGTCATCGTCGGCCGCCCCAACGTCGGCAAATCGACCCTGTTCAACCGTCTGACGCGCAGCCGCGACGCCATCGTCGCCGACATGCCGGGGCTGACGCGCGACCGTCACTACGGCCGCGGGCGCATCGGCTACAAATCGTACATCGTGGTCGATACTGGCGGGCTGGAACCGGTCTCGCACGAAGGCGTGATGCACGTCATGGCGCAACAGACTCTGCTGGCGATCGATGAGGCAGACGCGGTGGTCCTGATGGTCGATGGCCGCCAGGGGTTGACCGCGCAAGACCGTGCGATTGCCGAGCAATTGCGCAAGACTGGCCGCAAAATCTGGCTGGTTGTCAACAAGGCCGAAGGCATGCAGCCGGCGACCGTCAACGCCGACTTTCACGAACTGGCGCTGGGCGATCCGCTGGCGATTTCCGCCGCCCACGGCGAAGGTGTGGGCGATCTCGCCGAACTGATTACCGCCGATTTTTCCGACCGCGAGGAAGTCGATCCTGACGAGGCGCCGGAAACGCGTCCGCGCATCGCGATCGTCGGCCGGCCCAACGTGGGCAAATCGACGCTCGTCAACTCGTTGCTGGGCGAGGAACGCGTGGTGGTGTTCGACCAGCCCGGCACGACGCGCGACAGCATCTACATCGATTTCGAGCGCGCCGGACAGAAATACACGCTGATCGACACGGCGGGCGTGCGCCGGCGCGGCAATGTCGTCGACGCGATCGAGAAGTTTTCGGTGATCAAGACGCTGCAGGCGATCGAAGACGCGAACGTGGTGATCCTGGTGCTCGACGCGCGCGACCAGATCGTCGACCAGGATGCGCACATTGCCGGTTACATCGTCGAGGCGGGACGCGCGCTGGTGGTAGCAGTCAACAAATGGGACGGTTTGCGTCCGGAGCAGCGCGAACACGCCAAAGTCACGTTGGCGCGCACGCTGAATTTCATCGATTTCGCGCCCATCCATTATATTTCCGCACTGGCGGGGACCGGCATCAAGTCAATGCTGGACGCGGTCGAGCGCGCTTATCGCGCCGCCATGGTCAAGCTCCCCACGCCCAAGTTGACGCGGGCGCTGGAAGCCGCCATTGCGCGCCAGGCACCGCCGCGGGGCGGAATTTTCCGCCCCAAAATGCGCTATGCGCACCAGGGCGGCAGCAATCCCCCCCGCATCATCATTCACGGCACCGGCCTTAACCGCGTCGGCGACAGTTATCGCCGTTACCTTGAACATTTCTTCCGCGACGAGTTCCAATTGATGGGTACGCCGCTGAAAATAGAGTTCCGGCAAGGGGTTAATCCGTATGACAAAAGGCGCGGCAAACGCTAGTCCCTTTCCTGTGGCGCTCACCGGGTAAATGCAGTAGAGTGCTGAAACCAATACTAAAAACGATGGGGCAAAACATGAGTACGAAAGGGCAGCTGCTACAAGACCCGTTTCTGAACGCGCTGCGCAAAGAGCATGTCCCGGTTTCCATTTATCTCGTCAACGGCATCAAACTGCAGGGCCAGATCGAGTCTTTCGATCAGTACGTCGTGTTGCTGAAAAATACGGTCACGCAGATGGTTTACAAGCACGCGATCTCGACCGTGGTGCCGGCGCGCGCCGTCAATCTGGCGCTCGATCATTCGGCCGACGCCTAATTTCATTTTTTCCTTCCTGAATGTTTGATCGTCCCGGGAGCGACTCCCAGGCAGTGCTCGTCAGTCTCGATTTCGGCGAGGCAGGTTACGCCGAATCGACCGACGAACTGGTGCAACTCGCACTGAGCGCGCGCATCGGCGTCGCCGGCATTCTGCGCGGCAAACGCGCGCGGCCCGATTCCGCGTTTTACGCCGGCACCGGTAAAGTCGATGAACTCGCCGCATTGCTCGCGGAAAAAAACGCGGGCCTCGCGATATTCAATCACGAGCTGTCGCCGGCGCAGGAACGCAATCTCGAAAAAAAACTCAACTGCCGCGTCATCGACCGTGTCAGCCTCATTCTCGACATCTTTGCGCAACGCGCGCACAGCCACGAAGGCAAGCTGCAGGTGGAACTCGCGCAACTCGAGCATCTTTCCACGCGCCTCGTACGCGGCTGGACCCACCTCGAACGGCAGAAGGGCGGTATCGGCCTGCGCGGCCCGGGCGAGACCCAGCTCGAAACCGACCGCCGCCTGCTCGGCAAGCGCGTAAAACTTCTTAAAGACAAGCTTGTGAAATTTGCCGGCCAGCGCGAAGTGCAGCGCCGTGCGCGGCGCCGCGCCAATGTGCTGTCGGTGTCGCTCGTCGGCTATACCAATGCGGGCAAGAGCACGCTTTTCAACGTGCTGACGCGCGCGCAGGCGTATGCCGCCGACCAGTTGTTCGCCACGCTCGACACGACGACGCGGCGCGTTTTCCTGCCCAACGGCGCGCCGCTGGTGCTGTCCGACACGGTTGGTTTTATCCGCGAGCTGCCGCATACGCTAGTGGCGGCCTTTCGCGCCACGCTTGAAGAGGCCATCCGCGCGGACCTGCTGCTGCACGTGGTCGATGCCAACAGTGCCACGCGCGACACGCAGATTGCGGCGGTCAACTCGGTATTGACGGAAATCGGCGCCGACCACATACCGCAGGTGCTGGTTTACAACAAGATTGATTTGAACGGCGGCGTACCGCGGGTCGAGCGCGACGAGTATGGTAAAATAAATCGCATCTGGATCAGCGCCAGGAACGGGTCGGGACTCGATCTGGCGCGGTCAGCACTCGAAGAATACGCTGCTGCGGCTGCCCGTTATACGGCGGCGCGTCCCGCGGCAGCATGACAAGGACCCAATAATTCATGATTATCTACTTGCAGTCATTTCGCGGCTTTGTTGCCGGACGCTGGCGGCGTTTTATCGGCGTGCTGATGTCGCTCAACGACCCGCAATGGGGACGCGGCGGTGGTGGCAAGAACCAGGGCCCGCCCGACCTCGACGAACTGATGCGCAATTTCAATCAGAAGATCGGCGCGCTGTTCGGCCGCAAGGGCGGCGGCAACGGTGCCACTCCGGGCGGCCCGGGGTTCGCGCAATTCGGCGGCGGCGCCGGCGTGCTGATCGGCCTCGTTGTGCTGGTGTGGCTGGCAAGCGGTTTTTACATCGTCGATGCGAGCCAGCGCGGCATGGTACTGCGCTTCGGCAAATTCGTCGAGGAAACGCAACCGGGCCCGCACTGGCATTTGCCGTTCCCGTTCGAGACCGCGGAAATCGTCAATCTGTCGCAGGTGCGCACGATCGAAATCGGTTCGCGCAACGGCGGCAAAAGCAAAGTGCCGAAAGAATCATTGATGCTCACCGATGACGCCAACATCATCGACATCCAGTTTGCCGTGCAATACGTGGTGAAAGACCCACGGGATTATTTGTTTGAAAACCGCTCGCCCGAGGAAAGCTTGCTGCAGGTGGCGGAGACGGCGATTCGCGAAATTGTGGGCAAGCATCCGATGGATCTGGTGTTGTATGAAGGGCGTGCCCAGGTCACCGATGAGGCGCAGAAGCTGATGCAGGAAATTCTCGATCGCTACCGCACCGGCATCAGCATAAGCAAGGTCACGATGCAGAATGCACAACCTCCTGAGCAGGTGCAGGCCGCGTTCGACGATGCGGTAAAAGCCGGACAGGACCGCGAGCGCCAGAAAAACGAGGGTCAGGCCTATGCCAAGGACGTGGTGCCGAAGGCCGAAGGCGCGGCCGCGCGCCTGAAGCAGGAAGCTGATGGTTACAAACAGCGTGTGATCGAGCGCGCGGAAGGCGACGCCAGCCGTTTCCGTCAAATCGTTGCGGAATACAACAAAGCGCCGGGCGTCACCCGCGATCGTCTGTATATCGATGCCATGCAGGAGATCATGAGCAACACCAGCAAAGTGCTCGTCGACCAGAAGGGCGGCAACAATCTGCTGTATCTGCCGCTGGACAAGCTGATGCAAATGACCGCTCCCGGCGCAGGCGCGCTGGTTGATGCAATGAACAAGCCGGCTGAGGCAAGCCCGGGTTCGGAACCGCTGCCATCGGCTTCGCGCTCGCGCGACGCGCTGCGCAGTCGCGAACGGGAGCCGCGATGAATCAGAAACTTGGCGTGGCGCTGGTGTTGACCGTGGTGCTGCTGATCGTAGTATCGATGTCGGTGTTCGTCGTCGACACGCGGCAAAAGGGAATTGTTTTCCGCTTCGGCGAGATCGTGTACGTGATCAACAAGCCGGGGCTCTATCTCAAGCTGCCGCTGGTGGACAACGTGCGTTATTTCGACGCGCGGCTGTTGACGATAGACAGCGCGGAGCCGGAGCGTTTTCTCACGAATGAGAAAAAGAACGTATTGGTCGATCTGTTCGTCAAGTGGCAGATTTCGGATGTGCAGCTCTATTACATCAGCGTGAGCGGCGACGAAGCGCGCGCGCAGATACGCCTGCTGCAAACGATCAACGACGGTTTGCGCGCGGAATTCGGCAGCCGTTCCGTGCACGACGTGGTGTCCGGCGAGCGCAATGCCATCATGGAAGAAATGCGCAAGAAAGCCAACAGGGACGCCGTGAAAATCGGGGTTGAAGTGCGCGACGTGCGTTTGAAGCGCGTTGACCTGCCACAGGAGGTCAGCGAATCGGTTTACGGCCGGATGCGCGCCGAGCGCACGCAGTTTGCGAATAAATTGCGCTCCACGGGTGCGGCGGACTCAGAGACGATACGCGCCGAAGCGGACAAGCAGCGGGAAGTGATTCTGGCGCAGGCTTATCGCTATGCCCAGACCACCAAGGGCGAGGGCGACGCCAAGGCTTCCGCAATCTACGCGCGCGCATACGAGCAGAATCCCGAGTTTTATGCGTTTTACCGCAGTCTCGACGCATACACCAAGAGCTTCAAGAGCAAGAGCGACGTCATGGTGCTCGAGCCGAATTCGGAGTTCTTCAAGTACCTCAAGAACAGCAAGCCGGCCAAATAAGGCATTGCCAGGCCGGGCGTGGGCAAATATCTGCTGACGGCGCTCGCGCTCATGCTGATCATAGAAGGCGTGTTGCCGTTTCTGGCCCCCGGCCTGTGGCGCGAAACCTTTCGCCGAATCACCGAAATGTCCGATGGCCAGGTGCGATTCATCGGCCTGACGTCGATGATCGCCGGTGCCCTGCTGCTGTTGTTCCTGTCGCCATAGGGAAACCTCGCGCAAACAGCGGTGTGAGTCCAGGGTTGGGATTTTGCCGTATTCGCGTGTATGCTTCGCAGTTGCTTTTTTTGTAACGTATTGAACCATCATGCGTAAATGGCTTTTGCCTGAATATATAGAGGACGTACTCCCGGAGCCGGCGCGTCGCGTCGAAGCGCTGCGGCGGGCGATGCTCGACCTCTTTGCGCTGCACGGTTACCAGTTGGTGCTGCCGCCCATGCTCGAGTACGTGGAGTCGCTGCTGACGGGCACAGGGCATGATCTCGATTTGCGGACGTTCAAGCTGGTCGACCAGTTGTCGGGTCGCACGCTTGGCGTGCGCGCCGACATTACGCCGCAGGTGGCGCGCATCGATGCGCACCTAATGAACTGCAAGGGCGTCAACCGCCTGTGCTACGCGGGCAGCATTCTGCATACCTTGCCGGCGGGTATCAATCGCACGCGCGAACCGCTGCAGATCGGCGCCGAAATCTACGGGCATGCCGGCATCGAAAGCGACGTCGAAGTGCAGCGCCTGATGCTTGATGCGCTGCGCCTGGCGGGCATCAGCCAGTTGCATCTCGACATCGGACATGTTGCGGTGTTCCGCACGCTGGTGGCCAAGGCCGGTGTTGCGGAAGGAACCGCGGCTGAATTGTTTCGCGCCGTGCAGGCGAAGGACGTGCCGGCACTCGCGCGCCTCGTGCGCAAGCTCGACCGCAAGGTGGGTGCGGCGCTGCAGGCGCTGCCGGAGCTTACAGGCGGCAGCGAAGTGCTGGTGCGCGCC
>CAMBSS010000058.1 GCA_945870465.1 Bordetella parapertussis
CATCTGTCGCGTTTCTGCGAGGAAATCATCATCTGGATGAACCCGCGTTTCGCGTTCATCGATCTCGCCGACCGTTTTTGCACCGGCTCGTCAATCATGCCGCAGAAAAAAAATCCGGACGTGCCGGAACTCATCCGCGGTAAAAGCGGCCGCGTCTACGGCCACCTGCTTGCGCTGCTGACCCTGATGAAAGGCCAGCCGCTCGCCTATAACAAGGACAACCAGGAAGACAAGGAACCGCTGTTCGATACGGTGGACACGCTGGTCGCGAGCCTGCGCGTGTTCGGCGAAATGCTGGGCGGCATCGAGGTCAAGGCGGAAGCCATGCGCAAGGCCGCACTGGAAGGTTATGCGACAGCGACCGATCTCGCCGATTACCTCGTCAAAAAAGGTGTGCCGTTTCGCGAAGCGCATGAAGCTGTCGCCCAAGCGGTGCGTTTCGCCGAAGGCCGCGGTTGCGATCTCGCCGCGCTGAAACTGCCCGATTTGCAGCAGTTCTCCCCGCTGATCGGCAAGGATGTGTTCGCCGCGCTGACGCTCGACGGCGCACTGAAAGCGCGCAGTCATATCGGCGGCACCGCGCCCGCGCGCGTCAAAGCCGCCATCGCCAAGGGCCGCAAGTCCCTGGCGTGAACGCAACGGTGTGGCCGGATAGCAGCGCCGGCGCACCCGGCGCAACATTCGGATAGAACACGCGCGCGATCACGAATAATATGGCGCGCATGAATACCGCTACGCTTCAATCGCGACACCAGCAGAGAGTGCTCGCCACCTGCCAATACCTGGCCGCGCATTGCGACGAACGCGTCACGCTGGCGGCGCTGGGCCGCCGCGTCGACCTGAGCCCGTTTCACCTGCAGCGTTTGTTCAAGGAAGTTGTCGGTGTGTCGCCGCGCGAATACCAGGAAACGCAGCGCATCGCCCGCTTCAAGGAACACGTCGGCAATGGCCGCACCATCACCGAGGCCATGCTCGATGCCGGTTTTGGCTCGACCAGCCGCCTCTACGAGAAGTCGGCGCACCTTGGCATGACGCCTGCGCGCTACCGTAATAGAGGTGCGGGCGTTGCCATCGGGTTTACGACTTTTCGCTCGACCCTGGGCGCAGTGCTGGTCGCCGCGACCGCGCGCGGCATCTGCGCGGTCAGCCTCGGTGCGCGCGCCGGAGATCTTGTCGCGGCTCTGCGCACCGAATTCAGCGCGGCCGTGGTAAGGCGCGACGACCAAGGCTTGCGCGATTACGTGAAGGCCATTGCGGCCTACCTCGCCGGCGACGATACCGATCTTGCCTTGCCGCTCGATATCCGGGCCACTGCGTTTCAGCGCAAGGTGTGGAAATTGCTGCAAACGATACCGTACGGAGAAACGCGCTCGTACAGCGAGCTCGCGCGCAAAACCGGCAACCCGAACGCGGTACGGGCGGTAGCGCGCGCGATCGCAACCAACCCCGTGGCCCTGCTGATTCCATGTCACCGCGCGATCAGGAAAGGCGGCGAACTCGCCGGTTACCGCTGGGGGATAGAACGCAAGGCGGAGCTGCTGAAGCGGGAAAAGCGGTGATCGAGAATTGAGTGACCGCAACACTTAAGGGTGCCGAAGCGACTTCGGGGCCCGGTTTACGCGTCCCAGAATGCGTTCAACGAGTGCCCTTGCGCGCGGCTCGCCATATGGCGACAAGCCGCCAGAGCACGAATGACAGCAGCACCGGCATGAAAAACACAAAGGTCATCGCCACCGCGAAACTGTAACGTTGGGACGTAGCTCGTTACGCTTTAGCTTGAAGCTTCGGCTAACGCGCCGCCCGCTTCCAGGAAATCGCTGTTGCGCGAGGGATTAGGCCGCGCAAATATTCAGGCATCTCCTGCCGCAGAATTTGCCGCCAACTTAGGTTGGCATATCCGCACAAGACTCTGGATCAAAAATAAGTGTCCTTTTAACTGTCCATATATTAGTCAAAATTTATAAAAATATAATATATTGCAATTAGTTATGATTTGTATAAACTGTCCATTCCTGTGTCCATATAACTGTCCATAAATGGCCGATATTAGCCAATTTCAACCGCTATACCCGGACGCGCGTGTTCTAGGTCCATTGCATAGCCTGGCGGCTGAACTCATTACGGAATGCCATACCCTTCATGGTCAGGCGGGGAAGGCGGTCGTTCGTGCGCTTAGGCCAAGACTGCGCGCGATGAATTCCTATTACACGAACAAGATTGAGGGGCAGCACACCCGACCCGGTGAAATCGAGCGCGCCATTCAAAAGAAATTCAATGCGGACGATGCGCTAGCTAAAAAGCAGCGCGTGGCTGTCGCGCATATGGAGGTCGAGGAACAGCTCGAAGGGAAATTCGAGAACACGCCTCCAGGCGACGTTTTCTCACCGCAGGCAGTTTGCGAGATTCATGGCCTGCTCTATAGCAAATTACCCGAAGCCGACCGAGTTACGGATGAAGGCGAACCCATCGTTCCAGGCAAATACCGAACGAGAGATGTTGTTGCCGGACGACATAAGGCGCCGTCGTGGAAGGACGTTGATGGGCTAATAGAGGCATGTGCTGGCCGCTATTGCAAATTGGCAGGTACGGAAGCGCTTTTAATCGGTGCGGCCTGTTCACATCATAGGCTCGCTTGGATCCATCCATTTATTGACGGTAACGGACGTGCCGCACGCCTTCATACGCACCTTGTGCTGCACGCGATGGGACTCACCCAGGGTTTATGGTCGCCCATGCGCGGTCTCGCGCGCACGCAGGAACAGTATTACGCTCGACTCAGTAATGCGGACTTGCCGCGTCGAAATGACTTGGACGGACGTGGTTCACTTTCGCAAGAAGAGTTAGTCGCATTCGCCAGCTATTTTCTCGGGGTTTGTCTGGACCAAGTGCGTTTCATGCGCGAAAGACTTGACCTTGCCACGTTGAAAGGTCGATTGAAATCACTGCTGGTTTATTTGCAAGAGCAGCCCTGGGAGGTAGGTAGCGAGAAATCCGTGGTCAAGATCGAAGCACTCGAAGCATTGCACTATGTTGCTATGACCGGCCCGATTGACCGTTCGACCTTCATCAGAATGACTAGTCTGGGCGATCGTACTGGCAGGAGGGTCTTGGCAAGCTTGCTTAACTTTGGGGTGTTGACGGAAGAATCGCCACGCTCGCCAGTCTCATTTGGGGCGCCGCTTTCTTCGCTTCGGTTTTTGTTTCCGAATCTCTGGCCGGAAGCCGAGGTCGATAGCGATTAAAAAATCCAGGGGCGTGAAGCTAAGGGACGCTGGCGATGAGAACACGTGCACTTAAGAGTGCCGAAGCGACTGCGGGGCCCGGTTTACGCGGTCTAGAATGCGTTCAACGAGTGCCCTTGCGCGCGGCTCGCCATATGGCGACGAGCCGCCAGAGCACGAATGACAGCAGCACCGGCATGAAAAACACAAAGGTCATCGCCACGGCGAAACCGACCAGCCCCGGCACATCGGCAGGCCCTTCGGTTCCCCATTCGCCCCAGCCCAGGCTCACCGCGAAGCCGGCGGCCGCGCCCGCCACCGCGCAGGCGAGAAAGATCAAAGGAATGCGCAGCGCCAGCCACATGGTCAGGTAAACAGGGGCAGCGGCACCCGCCCCTCCTGCTGTGCCTCCTGCAGAACGATGAGCAGTTCCCGGCGCGCGGAGTCGGACACTCCGCCACCGTGGCGGAGGAAATTCTCGACCGCCCGCTCGAGCGGATATTCGATGCGCTCGAACTGGCGCACGTCGAAAAACTTCTTGTCCGGGATCGATTGCGTGACCAGCTTGCCTTTTTTCATCTCGATGAAAGAAATTTTCGTTTTGCCGATCTTGTAGACGATGGCGTGGTGGGCATTGTGATCGCGGTAGACGCCAAGCGCTTTCTTGTTCTGCCGGATGTCGCTTTCATCGAGCAGCAGATGCAGTTGCTCCAGCGGCGCGCGGCCGCGCTTTGATCGGCCCGGCATGCCGGCTCTAGCGCTGTGCACGCCGCAACTGCGCGCGCGCCGGCGGCGCGGTCGTGCCGCGCACCTTGAGTTCAACAGGCAGCTCGTGCTGGCGCGCGACGCTTTTGTCCGACAACTGCGCCAGCAAATGCGCGGCCGCGAACTGGCCGAGTTCCAGCGTCGGGAAATGCACGGTGGTGAGCCCCGGCGACAACAGCGAAGCTATTTCCATGTCGTCGAAACCCGTGATCGAAACCTGCTGCGGCACGCGGATGCCCAGCGTGTTGCATTCGGCGATGGCGCCGATGGCCAGCACGTCGTTGCCGCACATGACGGCGGTCGGCGGGCGTGCATTTGCCATCAACGCGCGCAGTCCTTCGCGCCCGCTGGCGAGTGAATAGGTTTTTTCAATCACGCGCTCGGCCGCGAGCTCGATGCCGCGCGCCGCCAGCGCGTCGCGCACACCCTGCAAACGGTCGCGCGCGCGCTCGTTGTTGTCGGTCACGCCGGAGATCATCGCGAACTCGCGGTGGCCCTGCTCCAGCAAATGATTGGTCAGCTGCAGGGCAGCGGCGCGGTTGTTGAAGCCGACGCATGGATGCTTACCGCTCGTATCCAGCGCCCACGTCAGCACGTACGGCATCTGCCGCTGGCCAAGCATGGTGTAGAGCTGGGGATCGTGCGAAGTGCCGAGCAGCACCAGTCCGTCGATACCGCGTTCGATCAGCGCGCGCGTCACGCGAACTTCGACCGCCGCGTCGAATTCGTGGCACGCCAGCAACAGCGTATAACCCGCGGCATCGAAGGTTTTCTGCAGTGCGTGCGTGGTGTTCGCGAAAATCGCATTGTCCAGCGTCGGCACCACCGCGCCAATGGTGTGCGTGCGGCGCGAAGCCAGCGCGCGCGCCGCGCCATGCGCGACATAACCCAGACTGCGCACCGCGTCCTGCACGCGCGCGAGCGTGCCCGGCTTCACCTTGTGCGGCAGCATGAGCGCGCGCGAGACGGTCGCCGTCGATACCTTGGCAAGGCGCGCAACATCGCTCAGCTTGGCGTTTTTCTTGGGGGTTTTCACGCGTTTATCAATCCGGAACCGAACCGCATCGAGCGTAGCAACTGGCGCCTGCCGCGGCAAGCGCTTTCAACGGCGCGGCGGCGCGGTAGTGCCGCGCACGATGAGATCGACCGCGAGCTCGGTCACCCGCGCGCTGTCGGTGCCGCCGATGCGGGCAAGTATCTGCTGCGCCGCTGCGTAGCCGAGTTCGCGCATGGGCACGCGCACCGTGGTCAACGCGGGCACCAGTATGGACGCGGCCTCCATATCGTCGAAACCGGTCACGGAGACCGCATCCGGCACCGCGATCCCCTGCGCGTGGCACTCCAGCACGGCGCCCATCGCCAACACGTCATTGGCGCAAATCACCGCGGTCGGGCGCGTGGCGGACGCCAGCAGGCTGTGCATAGCGGCGCGGCCTTCCGCCAGCGTATACGGCGCTTCGATCACGTTTTGCGGCAAAAGCCCGATGTCGCGCGCCGTCAGCGCTTCGCGCACGCCCGCCAGCCGCGCACGCGCGCGATCGTCGCCCGCGACGACGCCGGAAATCATCGCGAACTCGCGGTGACCGATGTCGACGAGGTAATCAGCCACGCGCATCGCGGCTACGCGATTGTCGAAGCCGACGCACGGGTGGCGCCCTGAGCGGTCGAGCGACCACGTCAGCAAATAGGGAATTTCGAGGTCGGCGAGCATGGCGAACAGCGCGTCGTCATGCTCGGCGCCGATCAGCACGATGCCGTCGACGCCGCGCTCGATCAGCGAGCGCGCAACCTTGACTTCGTTCGTGAGATCGAACTCGTGACATGCCAGCAGCAGCAGGTAGCCGCTGTCGTCGAGCGCCTTTTGCAGCGCGTGCGTGGCTTTGGCGTAAAGCAGGTTGTCGAGCGTCGGCAGCACCGCGCCTATGGTGCGGCTGCGCCGCGCGCGCAATGCGCTGGCATCACCATGCGGCACGTAACCGAGTTGCCGTGCCGCCTCTTCAACGCGCTGCTGCGTCACCGCGCTGACCGACGGCTCCCGCGCCAGCGCCCGCGATACCGTCGCATTGCAAACGCCCGCCAGGCGTGCGACGTCGATCAGTTTGGCGGCGGGTTTGGTCAAAGCGTGTCCAAAATCGAAGATTGAAGTATGCTCCCATCATGCAAGTCAGACTGCAAGAAATAAGTTCACGGAGCCCCGGCCGGCCGGCCTATATTCTCGCCGCCCTGTTATTGTGCGCGTATGGCGCAAACGTACTCATCGGCAAGGGCAGCGCCCTGTTCGGCTGGCAGCTACCGCGCGCGAACGACCTTGCCGAATTCCTGAGCGTGCTCGCCGCGATGATCCTGTTCGTCATAGGCCTCATGCGCAACGAGGCGGCCGCCCGGCCCCCGCCCTGAAAGCAACCGCAGCATCACCACAACCATAAACAGCCAGGAGGAGAACACTATGTCCAAGCACAACGAGCATATTGCATCACCCATGCGCCGCCGCTTCATGGAAGTTTCCGCGCGTTACGGTTTTACCGTTGCCGTCCTCGCGACGACCGGCGGTTATTTGTGGTCCGATGCCGCGGTTGCCCAGACCGCCGCGAGCGAAGAAGACCTCGCGCGCAAGGCGCAACACCGCATGATCCTCGCCACCGAATACAAGCTGGGCTCCTTCGTGAGCTATCCCATCATGCAGGAAGCCTTCAAGGAAAACGCCCAGAACTTGAGCAAAGGCGCGCTCTACGTGAAACTCTTCCCCGCCGGGCAACTCGGCGTCGGCGGCTCGCTCGCGCAGAAAGTACAGGGCGGCACCGTCAACGCCGGCGGGCTCTCGCTGTCGAATTTCTCCGCTTACGCACCGGCGGTCGATCTGATCAACATCCCGTACTGGTGCGGAGAAAATCAGCGCTTCGCGAACCTCGTGACCTCCAAGGCGTGGGCCGACGAGATTACGCCCAAAGTCAACGCCAAGAACTACAAACCGCTTTTCTACTACACGGTGGATCCGCGCACGATCGCGGTGCGCAAGGGCTTCGGCAGGATCGTGCGCACGCCCGACGACATGAAGGGCGTGAAAATGCGTATCCCGCCATCCAAGCTGCTGGGCCGCTTTTATCAGCTTGCCGGCGCCAATCCGACCATCGTTGCCTGGGGCGAGACGCCAACCGCGCTGAGGCAGGGCGTGGCCGATGCGCTCGACCCGGCAATCGGCGCGCTCTATACGTTCGGCTTCATCGACATTCTCGAAGCGATCACGACGGTAGAATCGGTGCCGGACGCGCAGATGTTCGCGTGCAATCTGCCGTGGTTCAACGGCCTGCCGAAGGACATGCAGCGCAAGTTCGAGGACGCCGCGGAATTGACCCAGGCGCAATCGTTCGCGCAGATCATCAAGGCGCGCGACCTCTCGATGCAGGAGTTCACCAAGGCCGGCTGCAAGTTCTACGCCCCCACCGCCGACGAGAAGAAGCGCTGGGTCGACGCGTGCGGCGAGCAACGCAAGGAGTGGGACGACATCAAGAAGGAACTCGCCGGCTCGCTCGAGACTTTCGAGAAACTCAAGAAAGCTGCCAACACCAAGGGCAAATTGACGGTGGCGGCTTAAAACAAATCAACGCTGGAGCCTGCCCGTGAGCAACGTGTTGAAGCGTCTCGACGCCGGCGCCGAACGCTACCTGATGCTGGTGTTTTACTGCACGGTAGTGTTCGTCATCGTCAATGAAGTCGTGCGGCGCTTCGTGTTCCAGTATTCGAGCCTGTGGGGCGAGGAGGTGGCGCGCTACGCGTTCATCTACCTCGGCTGGGTGGGCGCCGCGCAGGCCGTCAGGGAGCGCGCGCATATCCGGTTCGATACGGTGCTGCAACTGCTGCCCCGGCGCTGGCATGGCTACGTCTACATTTTTGCCGACGCGGTCACCCTGATATTCGCGGGCATCGCGATCTACTGGTCTGTGCATACCATTTCGACCGTGGTCGAATTTGGCGCGGCGGCACCGGCGTTGCGTATCAGCATGGCCTGGTTTGCCTGCGCCGTACCCCTCGGCTTCACCCTCATGATCTGGCGCCTGCTGCAATCGATCCGGCGCGACATTCAGGACATCCGCGCCGGACGCGACGCGTTCAAAGGCGCGTTGCTGTTCGACTGAGGCACCGATCCACATGATCCGCTTCGCCGCCTCACGCCGGATTCGGTCCCTGCCGCCCCCTTCTCCCCGTGCGGCGTTGACACGATGACGGCATCGCTGTGCATCGTTTTCATGCTGGTGCTGCTGGCGGCTTCGGTGCCGTTCTGGGTGGTGCTCGGCATCGGCACGGTGGCCCTGCTGCTGACCACCGATTCGCTGCCTTTGTCATTGCTGGGCGAAGCGTTGTTCGACAACGTCGATTCGTTCGCGCTGATCGCGATTCCGCTTTTCGTTTTGACGGGCGACGTGATGGTGCGCTCAAAGCTCGCCTACAAGCTGCTCGATTTCGCGGAAGCGACCACCGGCAGCCTGCGCTCCGGATTCGGCACCTCGACGGTCATGGGCTGCGGCTTTTTCGCGTGCATATCCGGCTCGGATGCGGCCGATGCCGCGGCTATCGGCCGCATCACCATGAACCGGCTGGTCGAACGCGGCTATCCGCTGCCTTATGCGTGCGCGCTGGTGGCGGCGGGCGCGTGCACCGGCATCCTGATTCCACCGTCGATTGCCTACATCATCATCGGGCTGGTGCTCGGCATTTCCTCGGCAACGCTCTTTCTCGCCGCTTTCATTCCGGGCCTGATCGTCCTCGCGGCCATCATGCTCACCAACGCGGTGCTGAACCGGGTCTTCGATTATGAAAATTCCCGGCGCCGCTTTTCATGGCGCGCGTGGTTCACTGCCCTCAACGAGGCCAAGTACGCCATTGCGGTGCCTTTCGTCATCCTGGGCGGCATCTACTCCGGCATATTCACGCCCACCGAATCGGCGGCGGTCGCGGTGGCAGTGGCGCTGATCGTGGGCTTGTGCCAGCGCACGATCACGCTCAAGGACTTTCCGGCGATGCTCGCCACCTCGGCGCGTGTCAACGGCGTGATCCTGCCCATCATCGCGGTCGCGCTCCTGTTCGCGCAGGCGCTCACGGTGCTCGATATTCCACAGCAGTTTGTCGCGGCGCTCACCGCGCTCACCACCGACCGCACGCTGCTGATACTGATCATGCTGCTGATTTTCATCATCGCCGGCATGTTCATGGAGACCACGCCCAATATCGTGATCCTGGCGCCGCTGCTCTACCCGGTCGCGCAGCAAATCGGCATGGACCAGATCCACTTCTGCATCTTCATGGTGACTTCACTGGGCTTAGGCTTCATCACGCCGCCGATGGGACTCAATCTCTTCGTAGTGGCCAGCCTGACCGGACAGCCCATCATGACCATCGCGCGTTACGCTTTTCCGTTCGTGGTGGCGATGATACTGATCTCGGCGCTGATCGGCTTCGTGCCGCAGATTTCGTTATGGGCAATTCGCTAATGCCGTGTGCAGCAGCGTGCGCACGCGCAACAACAAAAAAGCCGGCATCCCCGCCGGCTTTTTTGTTTACGACTGATTGATATGCGCTAAACGCCTTTGGCGCTGTACTTTTTGTATTTCGACAACAGGCGCTTGGGCTGCTTGAACGCATCACGCCGGAACGGGTCGCCCAGTTCGCGCGTGAGCATCAGATTGATGACGGTCGGCTTGTTCGATTTCACGGCGCCGCGCAGGGCATCGCCGATGTCGTCGACGTGATCGACTGTAATACCCTTGGCGCCCATCGCCTTGGCGACCTCCGCAAAATTCGGGTTTTCGAGATTGGTACCGAGGTAGCGGTTGTTGAAGTAATCGATCTGGTTTTTCTTTTCCGCGCCCCACTGGCCGTTGTTGAACACCACCGCCACCACCGGAATGTCTTCGCGCACGCAGGTCATCACTTCGGCAAGACTCATGCCCCAGGCACCGTCGCCAACGTAGGCGATGGCGGGACGGTCAGGCCGGCCGACTTTCGCGCCGATCGCGGCGGGATACGAATAGCCGCAATTGCCGAAGCTCATCGCCGCGAGAAAACTCGGCGCCGTGTCGAAATGCAGATAGGAATTCGATACCGAGCACACGTTGCCGATGTCGGTCGAGACCATCGCGTTTTTCGGCATCGCCTTGGCGAGTGCAGCCAGCGCCTGGCGCGGACCGATGCGGCCTTTTTCGTTGGGCGACGGCCATTTTGCGAGTTCCTGCGCCCAGGCGTCTTTCTCTTTGCGCACTTGAGCCAGACGCGCCTTGTTCGGCGGCATCTTGCCGAACGCCTGCAGGCGCTGCAGCAGTTCGCGCGCCGCCAGTTTGGCGTCGCCGCAAATCCCGATCGATACTTTTTTCACCAGACCCAGCATGCGCGGATCGGAATCGATCTGGATGATCTTGGCATTTTTCGGCCAGTACTCCATACCGTGCTGCGGCAGGGTGCCGAACGGCCCGAGACGCGAACCGAGGGCCAGCACAACGTCGGCGCGCGAAATGAGTTTCATCGCGGCTTTCGAACCCTGATAGCCGAGCGGGCCGCACGACAACGCGTGGCTCGCCGGGAACGAATCGTTGTGCAGATAGCTGTTGACCACCGGGGCGGTCAGGTATTCGGCCAGTGCCACGCAATCCTTGATGCCGTTCGCCATCACCACGCCGCCGCCGGACAGAATGACCGGGAACTTGGCTTTGGCGAGCAGGCGCGCCGCTTCATTGAGCGAATCGGGCCCGCCGGCGCCGCGCTCGATTTTTTGCGGCGCCTGGATTTCAAAGTCGCCTTCGCCGTAGTAGTAATCGCGCGGAATGTTGATTTGCACCGGACCGCGCTCGTGCATCGCGATGGTGAACGCGCGATGCATGAGTTCGGCCATGCGCGTGGGTGAATTCACGTGCACCTGCCATTTGGTGATCTTGGAGAAAATCGGCATCTGCTCGGTTTCCTGGAAGCCGCCCAGGCCCATCGTCAGGCTGCCCGATTCGGGCGTGATGCAGACGACCGGCGAATGCGCCCAGTAGGCCGCCGCGATGCCGGTGACGAAGTTGGTGATGCCGGGGCCGTTCTGCGCGATGCACACGCCGTGCTTGCCGGTGACGCGCGAGTAGCCGTCGGCCATATGCGCCGCGTTCTGCTCGTGCGCCACCGAAATGAAGCGGATGCCGGCGAGCGGAAACAGATCGTGCGCATCCATATAAGCGGAGCCGACGATGCCGAACGTGTCCTTCACGCCCTGTGCAACCAGCGTTTCGACAAACGCTTCGGACGGCGTCATGCGCACTTTGCCGGCGGCGGCGGCGAGATTTTTGACTTTGGTCGTAGTTTTCATTGAAACTCCTCGCGACAAAATTAAACGTGAGTAAGAGGGGCGCAGTTTAGCGCGGCAACAGCGATTTTGGAAGCGCTTACATTTTGCTGCAATGCGGCTATTCGCCTCAGCGCCGAACATTTCTTTCGGCTGATACATTTATGCGGCGGGCGGTCCTTCAACGCTTGCCGAGCGCGCATCGCCGCGCGCTGTGAGGGCGATGCCGCCCAGGATCAACACGCAGCCGACCAGATGATAAAGGTATAAGCGTTCGCCCAGAAACACGATGGCCAGGAGCGGCGTGTAGACGAGCATCAAATACATGAACGGCCCGGCACGGCTGGGCCCGACCTGCTGCACTGCGCGGTTCCAGAACACGTAGGCGACGACTGTAGAGAACGCGCCGATGTAGGCGATGGCGGCCACGACCGGCATGGTGGGATTGAGCGTGCGGCCCGACGCGATTTCCCACGCGTACAGCGGCACCATCGCGCACACGCCCGCCGCCGAAATCACCCACAGCATGGCGAGCTGATTGAGCTCCGCCGGCCGCCAGCGCAGACATACGGTGTAAATGGCCCACGCCAGCGTCGCCAGCAATACCCACAGATCGCCGCGATTGAGTTGCAGAGTCGTCAGCACCAGCGGATCGCCGCCGGTGAGAATCACCACCACGCCACTCAACGAAATGATCACGCCCAGTGCCTGCGGGATGGACAGGCGTTCGCCGACCAGCACGTGCGACAGCATGAAAATCAGTACCGGCGTTACCGAATTGAGCAATGCGCTGTTCGTCGCGGTCGTCTGGCTCAAACCGATGTAAACCGGGATGTGCTGAAACACGGTAGCGAGCAGACCGAGCAGGCACAGCACGCGCCACGACCCTGCGATGAGATGCCATTGCCGGCGCAGATGCGTGTACGCAAACGGCGACAGGATGATGAGCGCGGTCAACCAGCGCCAGAACGCGAGCGCGACCGGCGGCGCGTCAAAGCGCAGCGCGCGCGCAATCACCCAGTTGCCGGCCCAGAACAGCACGGCAACCGCCAACAACAAGTACGGGAAATACGGTGAACGGCGCAATG
The DNA here is from genome assembly GCA_945870465.1 of Bordetella parapertussis. Next base: position 12,384 of record CAMBSS010000058.1, read on the forward strand.
AAGAAGCTACTGAGTTACCAGTAAGCCATGGCGCCGCGGAACAACTCGCGCAAATCGTCGCGGCTGACTTCGCGCGGCGCGTTTTTGATCACGCGCTGCTGCGGCCACGTGCCTTCGACCAGGGCATCGACGTCGCGCTCGGAAAAACCGATTGAGCTCAAGCCGCCAGGAAATTTCGTCGCCTTCATGAACTTGATGATCTGCCCGGCCAGCACTTCGCCGGCGTCGGCTGGCGTAGCACCCCGCATGTCGGCGCCGAGGCGGTGCGCTGCGTCGAGATGGCGGTCGGGACACGCCACCGCAGTATAGCGATAGACCGACGGCGCGTTGAGCACCACTGACATGCCATGCGGCACGAACGGATCGCCCTGCGGATAATGCGGCGCGCGATATTCACGCACCAGCCCCGATACCGCGTACGACATGCCGTGCGGTAAATGGCAGCCGGCGTTGCCGAACGCGATGCCCGCGAGAGTCCCCGCGTACATCATTTCGGCGCGCGCTTCGGTATCGCTTGGATCGTTCACCGCGCGCACCAGGTACTTGCCGACGAGGCCCAGCGCTTCGAACGCGACCATGTCGCTGAACGGATTCGCGCCCTGTGACGGCGGGCGCACGCTCGACCCGGCGGGCCGCATGCGGCGCGCATACGATATGTCGGTCAGCGTTTCAAGCGCGTGCGACATGGCATCGAAGCCGGTCGAGGCGACGATAGTGGACGGTAGCGTGCGCGTAACTTCCGGATCGATGAGCCCGGTCGTCGGCTTCAACAGGCGGGATTGAATGCCGGTCTTCGCTTTCATGGCGAGCAAATCGAAAATGGCGATGCCGGTCGCCTCCGAACCCGTGCCCGAAGTTGTTGGGCAGGCGATATGCGGTTTCAACGGACCGGGTACCGGCTGGCCGCCGCCGACCGGCGCATTCACGTAAGTCAGCAAGTCGGCGGGATAAGTCGAATAGAGGTTCGCCGCCTTGCACGTATCCATCACCGAACCGCCGCCAACCGAAAAAAAACCGTCGAACTTGCCTTCGACTGCGAAACGTGACGCCGCCTTGAACGACTCGTCGGTGGGTTCTACTCTCACTTCATCGTAAATCGCGAAGTCGATGCCCGCCGCCTTGAGCGAACGCGTCACCGTTTCCAGCGGCGGCAGCTTTCTTACGCCCTGGTCGGTGTAAATGCCGACCCGTTTCATGCCCAGCGCGCGCGCCTGGTCGCCGGCCTCTTTGAGGCAACCTGCGCCGAACGTCAGCGTCGACGCATCTATCGTAAATGCGCTGTCGCCATCGGCGGTCTGCGTGAAATATTGATGACAACAACCCATGAAATTCTCCGGCGCTAGTCTGCAGTAAAGATATCCCGATAGCCGGTGTATATGGATGCGATGATCACCGGTCCGAGTACGAGGTAGCCCAGCATGACAGGTATTGCCGCCACCACGCACAGCACCATCATGACGACACCGTAGAGCAGGAACGGTACGATGTTCTTCAGGCACCCGAAGAAACTCACCTTCATGGCTTCGACCGGCTTCAGATTGTTGAAGACCACCAGCGACGGCGCAAACCACAGCGCCATATAGAGTGGCAGAGCCAGCGCGAGCGATACAAGCATGGCCAGCACGAAAGACAATCCCAGAGCGCCGGCTCCGGCCGCGGCACTGCTGCCCCCGAACAACATCGCCATGAAGGCGCCACCTCCCATGATGACGATCGCCGGTATGAACGCGAGTATCCAGCCCACCAGCGCGAGCACGCCCAGCACTACCAGGTCGCCGGTATTGCGCGAGAACCCCGCGAACAAATGCCCGATTTCGAGTTCTTCGCCGCGATCGAGCGCACGGGCGCCCAGCATCAGTCCGCCCATGAGCACCTGCACCAGCAGCACGTTGGCGAGCGGGCCGATCAAGGGAATGAAGGCGACGACGATCGAGCATGCGACAAATGCGATCAGGATCAGGATCCAGATGCCGGGCTGCTTTTTGAACAACGTGAAAGCCTCGGCGATCCACTCCCAGCCGCGGCCGGCATCGACCGCGCGCCCGGCCGCGGAAAACGCGACTGCCGGCGCGGCGGGTGCGGCAGGGGACGGGGCGGGCTGGTACGGGTTCGGTTCACTCATGGCGGCTCTCCTCGTTATGGTGGTGGGAATGCGCGTGACCGGCGACTGGCCCATCGTAGTGCAATCCCAACGTCATGACAAATCATGACGCGATCAACCGCGTGCGGCGTCCTGCAAAATCATGTCGGCGGCTTTTTCCGCGATCATCACGACCGGCGCGTTGGTATTGCCCGACACCAGCGTCGGCATGATGGAAGCGTCAACCACGCGCAGGCCCGCCACGCCGTGCACCTTGAGACGGGTGTCCACCACCGACTGCGCGTCGGCACCCATCTTGCAAGTGCCGACCGGATGGAAGATGGTCGCGCCGTAGTTGCGTACAAACTCTAGTACTTCGTCGTCGCTTTGCACGCTGTCGCCGGGTCGGTATTCATCGCCGATCAATTCAGCAAGCGCACGCGTGCGCGCGAGTTTGCGCGCAACCTTGACGCCCTCGATCATGGTGCGGCAATCGATTTCGGTCGACAGATAATTCGGCCGCATGGCCGGCGCCGCCAGCGGATCGCGCGACTTGATCATCACCGTACCGCGCGACGTGGGCCGCAACTGGCACATCGAAAACGTGCAGCCCGGCCACGGATGGGTCTTGGCGCCCGCCATTTCGGCCGACAGCGCAGCAAAGTGAAACTGGATATCGGGCGTGGCCGCCTGCGGCAGCGCGCGCGCGAACATGCCGCCGTAATTGATGCCGATGGCAAGCGGGCCCGTGCGGTGCGCGAGCCATTTCCAGCCCATTTTCGCGCGGCCCCACACGCTCTTCAGATCATCGTTGATGGTGATCGGTTGCTTCACCTTGTACATGACGCGCGCCTGCAGATGGTCCTGCAGGTTCTCGCCGACGCCCGGCAAATCGTGCACCACGGATATACCGTGCTCCTGCAAAAACGACGCCCGTCCGAGGCCGGACAACTGCAGCAACTGCGGACTTTGCAGCGCGCCCGCCGCCAACACCACTTCGCGCCCCGCGCGCGCCTCACGTTCAACACCGTGCTGAAGATAGCGCACACCGACCGCGCGCTTGCCTTCCATGACCAGCCCCGTCGCCCGCGCTTCAGTTTCGATGTGTAAATTGGTGCGTGGACGCGCCGGCTTCAGATAACCGACCGCGGTCGAACAGCGCCAGCCGTTGCGCGTGAATAACTGGTAATACCCGACCCCTTCCTGCCGCGCACCGTTGAAATCGTCGTTGCGCGGCACGCCCAATTCGCCGGCGCCGGCTATGATCGCGTCCATCAGCGGATGCGTCTCTCCGATGTCGGAACACGCGAGCGGCCCGTCGCCGCCGTGAAATTCGCTCGCGCCGCGCGAGTTGCCTTCACACTTGATGAAATACGGCAGCACGTCCTGCCAACCCCAACCGGCATTGCCAAGCTCGGCCCAATGGTTGTAATCCTGGTGCTGGCCGCGAACGTAAATCAGCCCGTTGATCGAGCTGGAGCCGCCGAGCCCGCGGCCGCGCGGCCAGTAAACCTGGCGGTTGTTCATGGCGGGCTCCGGCTCGGTGGAAAAGCCCCAGTTATAGACCGGGTGAAACATGGTCTTGGCATAGCCGATCGGCAGGTGGATCCACAGCGAGCTGTCGCGCGGCCCTGCTTCAAGCAACAGGACCGAATGCCTGCCGTTTTCGCTCAGGCGATTGGCGAGCACGCAGCCGGCCGAGCCCGCGCCGACGATGATGTAATCGTAAGTCGTCGTTTGCATGGCTGACATTCTGGCAGGTTAAAAACTTTATTGCATGAAGATATGCAGGCGCCAGGCCTGGTGGAGGTATTGGGCCGTTTTCGCCAGCGACGCGGGGTAAAATGACGTATCGCCGGTTTTGCTTCCAGCTTTGGAATGACAAAGGCATTGCTCATGTTCGCCGCCGCAAGTGTCCGCTACCGATGACGGCTCTCGAATCGCTTCCGCTCGCAGTGATCCTGTGGCTGACGCTCGCGATCGTGCTGGCGGGGTTCAGCCAGGGCGCGCTGGGATTCGGCTTTCCCTTCATCGCCACGCCGGTGGTCGCAATGGTGGTCGACATGCGCACCGCCGTCATCCTCATTTTGCTGCCGACTCTGGCGACCGTGGCCGTCACGCTTCTCACCAGCGGTCCGCTGGGGCCGGTCCTGAAGCGTTTCTGGATGATGCCGGTCTATGCGACGCTGGGCGCGCTGGTGGGAACCTGGGTCTTCGTCGCCGCGCCGGATGCACCCTACCAGTTGCTCCTCGCACTGAGTATCGTCATCTATCTCAATCTCGACCGCTTCACGCGCGGCGAGTGGCCTTTGATCAAACGGCACGAGCGGGCATTCGCGCCAATTGCCGGCACCATGGCGGGGCTTTTCGAAGGCACCGCCAATGTCGCGGCGCCGCCGCTCATCATCTACTACCTGGCACTCGGCCTCGGTCCCGCACTGATGGTGCAGGCGATGCAGATCTGCTTTCTGGTCGGCAAAATGTCGCAGTTCGCCGTATTGACACTGCACGGCGGCGTGACTTCAGCGCAGTGGCTAACAACACTGCCCCTGTGCGCCGTGGCGGTTGCGGCGGGCTTTGCCGGCGTGCGCGTGCGCAATCGCATCGACGCCACACGGTTCCGCCACTGGGTGAAGCGCGCGCTCGCATTGATAGCGTTCGCGCTGCTCGCGCAATACGTCTATCGCTGGTCGTCAGCGTAACCGCAACAACAATAAAAAAGGGAGCTGATGCTCCCTTTTTCGCGGGTGCACGCAGCGCTTATTTCTGCAGCACTTTTTTCAGCTCGCCGCTGTCGTACATTTCACGCAGGATGTCCGAGCCGCCGACGAATTCGCCGTTGACGTAAAGCTGGGGAATGGTCGGCCAGTTGGCGTATTCCTTGATGCCCTGGCGAATGTCCGGATTTTCGAGCACGTTGACCGAAAAGAAATTCTCGACCCCGCACGCGCGCAGAATGCCGACCACGTTGGAGGAAAATCCGCATTGTGGAAAATCCGGCGAGCCTTTCATGTACAGCACCACCGGGTTCTTGGTGACTTGTTCCTTGATAACGTCTTGAACGCTCATGCTTACTCCCGAATACTTGAGTGAATTGATATGGTATTTTACAGGCTAGTGTGCGTCTGCGTCAAGGCGTGCGCCACTGCCCGCCGCTGATCCGCTCAATACCCGCCAGATCTTCACGCGAAAACACCTCGTGGAAACCAGCGGCACGGAGCAATTCGCGGCAGCGCTCCGCCTGATCGTAACCATGCTCGATAGCGAGCCGGCCGTCGCGGTTCAAATAGCGCGGCGCAGCTTGAACGATCGCGCGTATGCAATCCAGCCCATCGGCTCCCGCCACCAGCGCGGACACCGGCTCGGCAGGCAAATCCCCCTCGCTCAAATGCGGATCGCCCGCGGCCACATAGGGCGGATTGGTGACGATCACGTCGAAGCGCCGGTCGCCCAGCGCAGAAAACCAGTTGCTGACAAACAAATCGAGATTGGTGGTGCTGTGGCGCGCCGCATTTTCGCGCGCGATGGCAAGCGCGGCGGCGCTTTGTTCGACCGCGACCACTTTCGCACCAGGACAATTTTTTGCGATGGAAATCGCAATGCAGCCGCTGCCGGTGCCGAGATCGAGCACGCTGCACGCACGTTCGACATCGATGCTCTCCAGCGCAAATTCAACCAGCAGCTCGGTCTCCGGCCGCGGAATCAGCACTGCCGGCGTCACTTTGAATTCGAGACTGAAAAACTCGCGCGTGCCGACAATGTAAGCAACCGGTTCGCCGGCAGCACGTCGCGCGACCAATGCCGCGAACGCAGCGCTGTGCTCGGCGCTCAGCTTGTCATCGGCGTGGGCGATGAGATAGGCATCGTCAACACCGCAGGCGTGACGCAGCAGCACGCGCGCATCAACGATATCGATAGGCATGCTTGCTGACAGGCGCTCAGGCCGCCTGCGATGCCTCACCCAACGCGGCAAGCTGCTCGGCCTGGTGCTCGGAACTCAACGCGCCGGTCAGCTCATCGAGATCGCCGTCCATGATGGAGGCAATCTTGTAAAGAGTGAGATTGATGCGGTGGTCGGTGACGCGGCCCTGCGGAAAATTGTAAGTGCGTATGCGCTCGGAACGGTCGCCGCTGCCGATCAGCGATTTGCGCGTGGCGGCGGTTTTCTGGTTCTGCTCGCGCACCTGTTGGTCCTTGATACGCGCGGCCAGCACCGCCAGCGCGCGCGCCTTATTCTTGTGTTGCGAGCGGTCGTCCTGGCACTCGACCACGATTCCGGTCGGCAAGTGGGTAATGCGAATCGCGGAGTCGGTCTTGTTGATGTGCTGGCCGCCCGCGCCAGACGAACGGAAAGTGTCGATGCGCATCTCGGCGGGATTCAGCACCACGTCGGCCACCGCATCGACTTCCGGCAACACCGCCACCGTGCACGCCGACGTATGGATGCGTCCCTGCGTCTCGGTAGTCGGCACGCGCTGCACGCGATGGCCGCCGGACTCGAATTTGAGTTTCGAATAAGCACCCTGCCCCGCGATGCGCGCGATGACTTCCTTGTAGCCGCCGAGCTCGCTCTGGCTTTGCGACATGATCTCGACCTGCCATTTCTTGCGCTCGGCGTAGCGCGTATACATGCGGAAGAGGTCGGCCGAAAACAGCGCCGATTCGTCGCCGCCGGTACCGGCGCGGATTTCGAGAAAGATATTGCGCTCGTCGTTGGGGTCCTTCGGCAGCAATTCCTTTTGCAATTCCGCCTCGAGCTGCTCGAGCCGCGCGCGCGCCTCCTTGATTTCGGTCTCGGCAAATTCGCGCATGGCGGGGTCTGCGACCATCTCCTGCGCCGCACGCATGTCATCTTCGCTTTGCCGGTACAATTTGTAAAGTTCGACGACCGGCGTGATTTCCGCATGCTCACGCGTGAGCTTGCGGTAGTTGTCCATGCTGGCGGTGGCGTTCTCCGAGCTCAGCAGGCCATTCAGTTCTTCAAGCCGCAGGGTGATTTGCTGGAGCTTGGCGGCGATGCTGTCCTTCATTCGGCTTGTTTCAACTGGTAGAGCCGCCTCAGCGTGTTCAGCAATTGCTCGCGGTCGTCGTCGTTGGCGTGGTTGAGCGCGTGCGTGGGTGCATGCAAAAACTTGTTGGTGAGCGAGTGGCTCAACTGTTCGAGCACCTGCTGCGCGTTCTCGCCGCGCGCAAGGCTGCGCGCGGCGCGCTCGACTTCGCGGCGGCGCGCGCGTTCGGCGTCGTCGCGCAGCGCGCGTATGGTTGGCACCAGTTCCCGATTATCGAGCCATTGCATGAAGTCGCCGACCTGGGTTTCGATGATGGCCTCGGCCTGCGCCACCGCCGACTCGCGCACACTGAGCCCTTCGCGCGCCATCTTGCCGAGATCATCCACCGTGCACAGAAATACGTCGTCGAGCGCCCCGACTTCGGCTTCGACGTCGCGCGGCACCGCGAGGTCGATGAGAAGCAAAGGCCGATGCTTGCGCGCGCGCAGCGCGGACTCGATCAACCCCTTGCCGATGATGGGCAGCATGCTCGCCGTGCACGAAACGATGATGTCGTGCACCGCGAGCTGCGACGGCAGGTCGTTCAGGCTGATGGCGCGCCCGCGAAAACGCTCGGCCAGGTGCTGCGCGCGTTCTATCGTGCGGTTGGCGAAAGTCATGTGGCGCGGATGGCGCGCGCCGAAGTGGGTCGCCGTCAGTTCGATCATTTCGCCTGCGCCGATGAAGAGCGTGCTCTGCTCGGCGATGCTCGGATAGATGCGCTCGGCAAACCGCACTGCGGCGGACGCCATGGATACCGTGCTGGCGCCGATGTCGGTTTCGGAGCGCACGGTCTTCGCCACCGAAAACGTGCGCTGGAAAAGTTTGTTCAGCAGCAGCCCAAGCGTGCCCGCCTGCCCCGCGGTGCGCACCGCATCCTTGAACTGGCCGAGGATCTGCGGCTCGCCCAGCACCATCGAATCAAGTCCGCTGGCGACGCGAAACGCGTGCTTGACCGCCTGCTCGTGCGGCAATTGATAGACGTGCGGCTCGAGGTGCTGCGCTTTTAACTGATGGTAGTCGGCAAGCCAGCGCAAAGCCTCGCGCGGTTCCGCCGTATCGCAATAGATTTCGGTGCGATTGCAGGTGGAAATGATCGCGGCTTCCTTGACCGGATTGCGGTCGACCAGGTCGCGCAACGCCTGCACCAGATTTTCGGCGTGAAAAACCACCTGCTCGCGCAACGCGAGCGGAGCTGTCTGGTGGTTGATGCCGAAGGCGAAAAGCTGCATGGCTGCCAAGTTACTGAATGAACGGGCGATATTATAGACCCAGGCGGTCTAAACGGAGGACTGCAGTGGTAAAGCGATCCGGCTATTCGCGCTGCTCGTTCTGCAGGGTCTCGCCGCGCGCCCATTTTTCGAGATTGGACAGGAACAACTCGAACGCCCGGCCGTCGTTGCCCGCCGATGCGGACGCATTGTGCGGCGTCAAAATCAGGTTCGGCATGTCCCACAGCGGCGAATCGGCCGGCAACGGCTCTTTTTCGAACACGTCGAGATGCGCGCAACCGAGTTGCCCGCTTTTGAGCGCGGCTATCACTGCCTGCTCCTCGACTACGCCGCCGCGCGCGACGTTGATCAGCCCCGCGCCGCGCGGCAGTTTTTCTATCATCGCGGCGTTGAGCATGTGGTGAGTCTCCTTGGTGTGCGGGCAGGCCAGCACCAGCCACTGGCAGCGCGGCAACAATTCGCCAAAGCGCGCCGGCGGATGGATTTCGTCGAGCGGCTCGTTTGCGCTTTTGGGCGTGCGGCGTATGCCTATCACGTGCATGCCGAGCGCCTGGCAAAAGCGCGCGATCGGCATGCCGATGACGCCCAAGCCCACCACCATCACCGTCTGTCCGCGCAGGTCCGCGGGCACGCTCTCGCCGCGCATCGGTTCCCACGCGTGGCGCCTTTGCGCGTCCAGCCACTGCGGAAACCGGCGCGCCAGCATCAGCAAGCCGGCAATTGCAGTTTGCGCGACCGGTTCGCCATTCGTGCCGGCGGACGTCGTCAGCTTGACGCCGCGCTCGCGCAGTTGCGGCAAGAACGGGTGCTGGTCGATAGCGGTGCTGGTGAAATGTACCCATTTCAGGTTCTTGGCCGCAACCATCGCATCGCCGAACGTTTTGTACAAAGGCGAGAAACGAATATCGCGGGTCAGAAATGCGACTTCGATACGCGCGCAGTCGGCTGCCGGCAGCGGGGTCCCGTCGGCAGGCAAATCCACGATCTCGGGCGAAATCCCGGCGCGCTTCGCCGTGGCGCCCAGCGCCTCGCCGGCAGAGGCCATGAATTTTTTGGACAACAGCATTCCGGTCATTTGAAACACCTGGTGATGTGCAATGGGCGATGGGTGATGAGCGACAACCCTGATCCTTACTTCTTCTTGCCTTGCGCGAACAGGCTGTCGAGCTTCTGCTCGTAGACGTGATAGCCGAGATAGTCGTAGAGATCGTTGCGCGTCTGCATGGTGTCGATGACGTTCTTCTGCGTGCCTTCCTTGCGCAGCGCCTGGAACACTTTCAATGCCGCCGCGTTCATCGCGCGAAATGCGGACAGCGGATACAACGCCATCGCGACGTTGGCGCTCTTCAGTTCTTCAGTTGTAAACAGCGGTGTCGCGCCGAACTCGGTGATGTTGGCGAGGATGGGCACCTTCACCGCATCGGCGAATTTCTTGTACATCGACAACTCGGTGATCGCTTCCGGGAAAATCATGTCGGCGCCCGCTTCGACGCATGCACAGGCGCGATCGATCGCTGCTTGCAGGCCTTCGACCGCCAGTGCGTCGGTGCGCGCGATTACCACGAATTCGCGATCGGTCTTGGCGTCGGCCGACGCCTTGATGCGGTCAACCATTTCCTGCTGGGTCACGAGTTCCTTGTTCGGCCGATGCCCGCACCTTTTAGCGCCTACCTGGTCTTCGATGTGCATCGCGGCGGCGCCGAACTTGATCAGCGATTTCACGGTACGCGCGACGTTGAATGCGCTCGACCCGAAACCGGTATCGACATCAACCAGCAGCGGCAACGAGCAGACGTCGGTGAT
>CAMBSS010000059.1 GCA_945870465.1 Bordetella parapertussis
GTCAATCGCTCATACGCGCGCGCCGCGCCGGACACGCCCGTATTCAACCAGCCGCAGCCACCAGCCGGCAGCCTGCCCGTACGCCAGCATGCAAGGCGAGTGGACGCTGGTCACCATGGCATGGAATATCAAGAGAATGGCGATATTGGCAGGATAAACGGGCACCCAGCGGTGCGCTCACGATCCGCTCAGACCATTTAGCCCTCAATTCACTGTTCCGCTCGATTACCATGATCAACATCGCTCAAATCATCAACTCCAGTCCGACAGGCTGCTAGAGTGCCTAACACAATGAAACACGTGTGCGTTGCATTATGTTAGGCACTCTTAACGGCCAGACCGCGCCGACCGCGCGCATGGTCGAGCGCGAGCCATACTACGAAGCGGCCGGCAACGAAATAGCGGTGTTCGAAGCGGCCTACGCCAGCCAGATCCCGGTGCTGCTCAAAGGCCCCACGGGCTGCGGCAAAACACGCTTCGTGGAATACATGGCGTGGCGGCTGAAGCGGCCGCTGATTACCGTCTCGTGCCACGATGACCTCACCGCCGCTGACCTCATCGGCCGCTACCTGATCACCAATAACGAAACGGTATGGGTGGACGGGCCGCTCGCCCACGCGGTGCGCTGCGGCGGCATCTGCTATCTCGACGAAATCGTCGAGGCGCGCAAGGACACCACCGTCGTCATCCATCCGCTGGCCGACGACCGCCGCATCCTGCCGATGGAAAAGCACGGCGAATTGCTGCACGCACCGAAAGAGTTCTTGCTGGCGATGTCGTACAACCCCGGCTACCAAAGCGTGCTGAAAGAGCTGAAACAGAGCACGCGCCAGCGTTTTATCGGCATTGAGTTCAATTATCCGCCGGCCGCGCTCGAGAAAAAAATCATTATTGCTGAAACCAACATTGCCCCCGACTCCGCCGACCAGCTCATACGCCTGGCGGAAATGACGCGCAATCTGAAGGGCAATGGCCTCGACGAAGGCGCTTCGACGCGGTTGCTGATACACGCCGGCAAGCTGATCGCCAAAGGCATCCCGGCGCGCGCAGCATGCACCGGCGCAGTCGCTGAAGCGCTGACCGACGACCCAGACATGCTGCGCGCGATCAATGAACTCGCCAACTCGCTCTTCTGATCCGCCCGCGTCCGCGGTGCCGCTGGGCGCAGCCCGGCTGGAAGAACAATTGGACGAAGCGCTCGACCCCGTCTTGTCTTCGCGGCGCACGGCGCGCACGCTCGCGTTGGCGCTTGCACCGCTTGCCCGTGAATTGCAGGATTTCGTGCTGCACTGGGTCGGCGTCATCGCGCGCACCAGCGGCGAACTTGCTTACCAGTTTGCGGCCATTGCTCCCGACGTCATGCGCAAAGTCGAGCCGGCCGCCGCCGAAGCCATGATCATTCACGCGATGGATACCTTCGACCGCGAAGGTCTGTATCGCGGCAGTACCGTCCTCAAGGACATCGACTCGTTTGTCGCCGCATCCCGGCACCAGGCCCATGCCGTCGCATTCGAAGATGCCCGGAACGTGCTGGAGCTTTTTATCTGCGGACTGGCGGGCCGCCGGCTGAAACTCGAAATAGCCGGCGAAGCCTACACCGACACCGAAACCATCCACCTGCCCGCGCGTATCTTCGAACACGCTTCCGGCGCAGGGAATTTCCTTGCCTACAAAGCACTGGCCACGCATTTGTGGGCGCAGACCCGCTACGGCACGTTCAACGTCAATGTCGTGGATAAACTCGCCAGCTACACCGATCCGGCGCGCGCGCTGGCGCTCTATCACTATCTGGAAACCACCCGCATCGATGCCATCATCGCGCGCGACCTGCCGGGTCTGGCGCGCGAACTCGCGACGTTGCGCCAACACGTCGAACCGCCCGCCGAATGCGGACGTCTGCGCGATACCGCGGCCAGTGCTGCCGACAGTCTCGCGCTGGTAGATCAGCTCTACGCAACGTTCAATCCACCCCATCTGAGTTACATGGGAACACTGCACCCGGAAATTGTCGCGAGCGTGCGTGCTGCACGCATGCGGCGCGAAAAAAAGGAACTGCAGTTCGAACTGGCGAAAATGCTGCCCGAAAGACCGGCAGCGGACGCGACACCGGACGACGGTGAAGCGCGGCCGCGATACTCGGTCATCAATGCCGATGCCGTGGATGGCGTCGAACTGGCCCTCGACGGCACGCCGGTAACGCTGCCCGAGCACGTGAATGACCTGCTGCAATCGATCAGCCAGGACCTCGGTGAAATCCCCGATGAATACCTGACGCCGGCCGGTGGCGGCGACTATCGCGACAACCACGCTGCAGAAGACCCGGCGGACGCGATCGAACAAGGTCCGCACGACGAAGATGGCGCCGTGCTCTACAACGAATGGGACTACAAGCGCCGCCATTATCGCAAGAACTGGTGCGTGCTGCGGGAAGTCGACGTGCAACCCGGCAATCCCGACTTCATCGACACAACACTCGCTCGCTATGCGGTGCAGGTCGGCCAATTGCGCCGCACTTTCGAGATGTTGCGCGGCGAGGACAAATGGCTCAAAAAACAGCAAGGCGGCGACGATATCGATCTCGATGCCGTGATTACCGCTTTCGCCGACATGCGTTCCGGCATGGAACTTCCGGAGCGGCTCTTTCAGCAACGGCACAAGGCTGAGCGTGACATTGCGGTGATGTTCATGGTCGACATGAGCGGTTCGACCAAAGGCTGGATCAACGACGCCGAACGCGAATCCCTGGTAATGCTGTGCGAAGCGCTCGAAGTGCTGGGCGACCGCTACGCGATCTATGGTTTCTCCGGCATCACGCGCAAACGCTGTGAGATTTTTCGCATCAAGCGCTTTGCCGACCGCTACAACGACACAGTACGGCGGCGCATCGCCGGCATACTCCCGCAGGACTACACCCGCATGGGCGTGGCCATCCGGCATCTGACTGCCCTGCTCAACGCCGTCGACGCCCGCACGAAACTGCTGATTACACTCTCCGACGGCAAGCCTGACGACTACAGCGACAATTACCGCGGCGAATATGGCATCGAAGACACCCGTCAGGCGCTGATCGAGGCACACCGCGGCGGCATCCATCCCTTCTGCATCACCATAGACCGCGAAGCACGCGAGTATCTCCCACGCATGTATGGTGCGGTAAACTACACTGTGATTGAGGATGTCGCGCGGCTGCCATTGAAGGTCGCCGATGTCTATCGCCGGCTTACGACATGACATTACGGAACAGATACCATTATGGACAGAGACTCCGACCGCATACCCAAAAACGTGCTGGGCAGCCCGCTGCAAACCTGCAATGAGCGGCCGGTCACCGGCTTTTTCCGTGACGGTTGCTGCAACACGAATGATGAGGACGTCGGCGCGCACGTGGTGTGCGTGCGCGTCACGCGGGAGTTTCTCGAATTCAGCGCGGTGCGCGGCAACGATCTGACCACGCCGCATCCCGAGCTCGGCTTCCCGGGCCTGCAGCCCGGTGATCGCTGGTGCCTGTGCGCTCTGCGCTGGACCGAGGCCTTGCGGGCGGGAGTGGCTCCGCAGTTAGTGCTGGCGGCAACGCACGAAGCGATGCTCGAATATGCACCGCTGGCGGAGCTAAAGAAGTATGCCCTTGATCTGAACTGATACGTCATTCAAACGCTGCAACCGGGCAACCACGAGGAGCGCAATTCATGGCCATCGACGAAAACAAGACCAAAGTGACCATTCTGACCGACACTTACCGGATCAAGGGCAATATCGAACTTTTGCCGGGCGCGCGCATTACGGACTACATGACCGAAGCCAAGGAATTTATCGCAGTCACCGATGCCGAGGTCTGGGAAGTCGTCGGCCGCCAGGTTTTCACCGCGCCTTTTGTCAACGTGAACCGCGACCACATCCAGATCATCTCGCCGGGATCGCATTGACCACGCGGCGACTGACGCGCTGCCAAGTTACTGCTTGTCGAGCCATTTCAGCAGCGGCTTCCAGTCGTCGATGTCTTTGTCGTTGAGATAATCCGGCAGATCGAATATCGATTTGCCCTGAAAAGCGGCGTTGGCGTAAACCTGCGCGTCGCGCAAATACGTCAGCACCGGCAGATCAAACTGCTTGAGAAACGCTTCGAGCGTGGCCGCTGCCCTGGTGCGCCCGTCGACCCGCATGCCAACGATACCGAGATAAGTTTTGCCGTTGCGCAGCAAGTGCTCTGCATGCAGCGCGGCCAGAAAACTGCGTGTGGCGGCCATGTCGAACAATGACGGCTGTATCGGCACCAGCACTTTATCGACAGGCTTGATCGCGCGTTCGAGGTTTTTGCCGTGCAGGCCGGCCGGCGTATCCATGATCAGCCAGTCGTGTTTGCGCTTTTCAGGGACGGACGGGCCGTCTTTGGCGTCGAGGCTGTGGATGACGGGCAAAGCCGCCGGACGCAGCGCCAGCCATTCAAGCGAAGATTTCTGGCGGTCGAGGTCCCATAAAACGACTTTGTCACCGCGGCTTGCCAATGCCCCGGCGAGATTGGTCGATAACGTCGTTTTGCCGCAACCGCCTTTGGGATTCACCACCAGGACCGTGCGCATGCGGCACCTCTGCTCTAGTTCAGGGTTGGGCTTGCGCCCTCTCCTGCTGGTTCGCCCGGCGCCGCGGCGCCGTCAATGGATTCTTCAGTATCGTCGGGCACCAATTCACCGCCGACTTGCGCGCCCTGAGTGACGGTATCGACAAGTTGCCCCAGATCATCGAGCGGCGGCAACTCGGTCAAAGAACGCAGTGCGAGATCGTCCAGAAACTGGCGGGTCGTCGCAAAAAGATCGGGCCGCCCCGGCACTTCGCGGTTGCCGACTACGTCGATCCAGCCGCGCGCCTGCAGCGCCTTGATGATGTTGCTCGACACGATGATGCCGCGGATGTCTTCAATATCGCCGCGCGTCACCGGTTGCTTGTAGGCGATGATCGCAAGCGTTTCCATCACCGCGCGCGAGTAGCGCGGCTGCCGCTGCGGACTCAGGCGGTCGAGGAACTTGGTGTACTCGGGACGCGCGCGAAACCGCCAGCCGCTGGCGACGTTGATCAGTTCGACGCTGCGTCCTTCCCAGTCAGTCGCAAGTTCAGCGAGTATGTTGCGCAACACGTCGTTGCCCAGTTCGTCCGCGAAGAGCTTCTTCAGGTCGGACAGCTGCAACGGTTCGGCGCTCGTCAGCAATGCCGCTTCGAGCACGCGCTTTACTTCCTGCAAATCAAACGACGGTGAGTCCATGGGTGGATTTGATGTAAATCGGTGTATAGGGTTCTTGTTGGGTCATTTCGATCAGCGTCTCGCGCGCGAGCTCGAGTATCGCCAGGAAAGTCACGACCAGCTTGGGCACCCCCTCGCCGGGGGTGAACAACTGCGTGAATTCGATCAGGCGGACTTCCTGCAACCGGCGCAGGATAGCGCTCATGTGCTCGCGCACTGACAGTTGATCGCGTGTAACGCGGTGGTGCTGGTTGACGTTGGCACGCTGCAACAACCACAGCCATGCCTGGCGGAGATCCTCCGGGTTTACGCCCGGTAGCTGCTGTTCGACTGCTTTATCTATCCAGACTTGCACCAGCTGAAAATCGCGGCCAACCTGCGGCAACTCATCGAGCTTGTGTGCGGCGCGCTTCATCTGCTCATACGCCAGCAAGCGGCGCACCAGCTCCGCGCGCGGATCGAGTTCGTCCTGCGGGGCCGCTGCGGGCCGTGGCAACAGCATGCGTGATTTGATTTCAATCAGCACCGCCGCCATCACCAGGTAATCGCCAGCGAGCTCGAGGCTTTTCTGGCGCATGATTTCGACGTATTCGAGATACTGCGCTGTCAGCCGCGCCATCGGAATGTCGAGCACGTCGAGATTGTGCTTGCGGATAAGGTAGAGCAGCAGGTCGAGCGGGCCTTCGAACATGTCGAGGAAAATCTCGAGCGCGTCCGGCGGGATATACAGATCCTGCGGCAGCTCGAGCATGGGCTCGCCGCGATAGGTCGCGATCGGTGGGACGGGAGTGGTTTCTGCGGCTTCCATCAGGCGGTCAGTGAAGCGTCAGGAGCGGATTCGCACCGCCGGTCGGCAGGCGGGAAGCGCGCAGGTCGTTGTGGAAGCTTGGCA
This sequence comes from Bordetella parapertussis, assembly GCA_945870465.1. The sequence goes on from CAMBSS010000059.1 coordinate 6,126, forward strand.
TGCGCTATTTTAGCGCGATTTTCGCGCGCATACCCATGCCATCGGCCGAACTTTCCGGCTAACCGTATTTCAACCCCATCACTTCACGCACGTCGCGCATCGTCTCCTCGGCAAGCTTTTGCGCCTTTTCCCCGCCATCCGCAATGATGCTTTTCACCAGGGTCGGGTCGTCAAGGTAACGCTGCGCGCGTTCGCGCATGGGTTTCAGTTCAGCGAGGATGCCGTCGATCACCGGCTGCTTGCACTCCAGGCAGCCGATGCCGGCACTGCGGCACCCCTGCTGCACCCAATCCTTGCGCTGGTCGTCCGAATAAATCTGGTGCAACTGCCATACCGGGCATTTTGCGGGTTCTCCCGGATCGGTGCGTTTTACACGCGCCGGGTCCGTCGGCATAGTGCGGATTTTCTTCGTGATGACATCAGGTTCGTCGCGCAGCCCGATCGTATTGTCGTAGGACTTCGACATTTTCTGCCCGTCGATTCCAGGCATTTTCGAGGCCTCTGTCAGCAGCGCCTGCGGCTCGGTAAGTATGACTTTGCCGCCGCCCTCCAGATAACCAAACAGGCGTTCGCGGTCGCCCAGCGCAAGATTCTGCGCCTTGTCGAGCAGCGCGCGCGCCGCCGTCAATGCCGCCGCGTCCCCCTGCTCCAGAAACTTGGTGCGCAGTTCGCGGTAGAGCTTGGCGCGTTGGGCACCGAGTTTCTTGATGCCGGCCTCGGCTTTTTCTTCGAATCCCGCCTCGCGTCCATAGACATGATTGAAGCGCCGCGCGATCTCGCGCGTGAACTCGATATGCGGCACCTGGTCCTCGCCTACCGGCACGCGATTGGCGCGATAGATCAGGATATCGGCGCTTTGCAGCAGCGGATAACCGAGGAAGCCGTACGTCGACAAGTCCTTGTCGGTCAGCTTTTCCTGCTGGTCCTTGTAGGTCGGCACGCGTTCGAGCCAACCCAGCGGCGTGATCATCGACAGCAGCAAATGCAGCTCAGCATGCTGCGGCACGCGCGACTGTATGAACAGCGTCGCCTGCGACGGATCGACGCCCGCGGCCAGCCAGTCGATCGCCATGTCCCAGGTGTTTTTCTCGATGATGTCTGGCGTATCGTAATGCGTGGTCAGTGCGTGCCAGTCGGCGACGAAGAACAGGCATTCGAACTCATGCTGCAGCCTGATCCAGTTTTTGAGCACGCCGTGATAGTGGCCGAGATGCAGCGCACCCGTTGGGCGCATGCCTGATAAAACGCGATCGACGAACATATACGCAAATCCTCTAGCGCTTAACGGGTTCCGACGAGATGCAGGAACCGCAATACCTGATAAAGCCCGGCCTCCGGTATGCCGAATATCGCTGCGATGCCCGAGAGCGACAGGGCAATCAGCGGCGACAATAGCATTCCGAGCACGCCGGTGAATAATAACGCCAACAGAATGATGAAGCCGAAACGTTCTATCTGCGCGAATTTCCAGGCCATATTATGCGGCAGCAGGCTCACCGCGATACGTCCGCCATCGAGCGGCGGCAGCGGAAACAGATTGAGCACAAAGAATATGACATTGACGAAAATACCCGACGCCCCGACGAATAGCAGCCAGATCGCCGCGGTATTGCTCGGTGCAAGTCCTGCTCCGACGTTGAGCACCAGCGCCCATAGCAACGCCATGAAAAGATTGCTGAACGGCCCTGCCGCCGCCACCCACAGCATGTCGCGCTTGGGATTGCGCAGGTTGGCAAAATTGACCGGCACCGGCTTGGCCCACCCGAACATGAAGCTGGTCAGCAAAAGCGTGGCCAGCGGCACTATGATGGTGCCGAGGAGGTCGATATGCCGCAGCGGATTCAGGCTGACGCGACCCGCCGCATAAGCAGTCATGTCACCGAAGTGTTTTGCCACATAGCCGTGTGCCGCTTCGTGCAGCGTAATCGCGAATAATATCGGCAAGGCGAATACCGCGATTTTCTGAACTACGTTAAGCTCCAACAAGTTCTCCCAGCAGATTGGCGGCACCCCTGCCCTGGCGCGTAATGACCGGCATGTCGGCAGTCAGATCGACGACTGTGGTTGGCACTATGCCGCACGACCCGCTGTCGATTATCAGATCGACGTGATGCTCCAGACGGTCGCGTATTTCAGCCGCATCGTTCAATGGCTCCTTGCTGCCCGGCAATATCAGGGTCGAGGACAACAACGGTTCCGCGAGTTCCGAGAGCAGCGCATGCACCACCGGGTGCGAAGGTATGCGCACGCCGATAGTCTTGCGCTTCGGATGCAGCAGCCGTCGCGGCACTTCGCGCGTCGCCTGCAATATGAAAGTGTAGCTGCCGGGCGTCGCCGCCTTGATCAGCCGGAACTGCCGGTCGTCTATGCGCGCGTAAGTTGCCGCTTCGCCCAGATCGCGGCACAGCAGGCCGAAATGGTGGCGCGCATCGACCTCGCGTATGACGCGGATGCGCTCCATGGCCGCCTTGTCGCCGACGTGGCAACCCAGCGCGTAGCATGAATCGGTCGGCAGCACGACCACGCCGCCGGCGCGAATGATGCCGACCGCCTGGCGTATCAAGCGCAACTGCGGATTATCGGGATGGAGGGAGAAAAACTGGCTCAAGGTATGTGCATCAGCCGCGGAAAAGTCGAGCGGGTTCCAAATCAGACGCCGAGCATGTGCCAGACGGGCACCAGTCCCGCCGGCAGCGCGGGCAGGCTGCCGAGGTCGAAATAGCTTTCAGCCGGCGAATGAAAATCCGAGCCGCTCGAAGCCGCCAGCCCGAACTCGCGCGCGTGCGCGGCGAACACCGCGTATTGCTGCGGCTTATGGCTGCTGCTGACGACTTCGATAGCGGCGCCTCCCAGGTCGCGAAACTCTGCAAGCAAGTCGCGCATCTGCGCGGTATCCAGCGGATAGCGTCCGGGGTGCGCGATGACCGCCACGCCGCCGCTGCCGTTGATCCACTTCACCGCATCGTCAAGACTTGCCCACTGATGCGGCACGAAACACGGTTGACCGCCGCCGAGATAACGTTTGAACGCGCTTTTCATGTCCTTCACCAGGCCGCGCTTGACGAGAAAACGCGCAAAATGCGTGCGGCTGATCATCTCGGTATTGGCGGCAAATTCCCGCGCCCCATCCTGGCTGCCGGCTATCCCCAGCGCATCGAAAGCGGCGACAATTTTATCCGCACGCACGTTACGGCCGCCGCGGGTTGCGGCGAGCCCGGCCTGCAGTCCGGCATTGGCCGGATCTATGCCCAGACCGACGATGTGCAGGGTCTGCGTGCGCCAGGTCACCGAAATCTCGACGCCGTTTACCAGCGTTAAGCCAAGGCGTTGCGCCGCAACATGCGCGGGCGCAAGCCCGCTGGTGTCGTCGTGGTCAGTCAAAGCGAGGACTGCCAATCCGCGTTTCACGGCGCGCGCCACCAGTTCGTCCGGCGTCAAAGTCCCGTCGGAGCAGGTTGAATGGCTATGCAGGTCTGGACTGATCAAGGTGGGGCAAGCCCCTGCCACTAGCGGAAAAGGTGGCAAGGGTTTGTAATCAAAAGAGAAATTCTACCACACTCCGCTGCTGACGGTATTTGCAGGTCATGCCGTAATCTGCCGACCCGCATTGCGACCAATATCGACCAAGATGCGAATTTCCGTGCGAACCTGGTGCCACGCCATCGCCCTGGCGGCAATGCTGGCGTCGCCCACAGGCGCCGCAGGCGAATGCACGGCGGTCAGCGGCCCGCAACGCGTGGCCGTTCTCGAGCTGTACACCTCCGAGGGCTGCGACAGTTGTCCCCAGGCGGACAACTGGGTCAGCGAGCTGCCGGCCAGAAAACTCACCAGCGACCGCGTGCTGCCGCTGGCGTTTCACGTCGATTACTGGAACCAGCTCGGCTGGACCGACCCCTTTTCACAGGCTGTTTTCAGCGAGCGTCAGCGCCGGCATAGCCAGCGCCGGGGGGTCAGTTTCGTGGTGACGCCGCAACTTCTGCTCAACGGCCAGGACTATCGCCGCGCGCTCATGTTCGACGATATCGACGGCAAGATCCGGACGACTAATCAATCCAAACCGCAGGCCTCCATACGCATAGCCACAACCAGCGGTAGCGCAGATCTGAACAGCAAGATCGATGTCAGCGTCCCCGGCGGCGCCGGGCAAAGACGCGCCCAGGTCTACCTCGCCCTCTTCGAAAACAACCTGGCCACCACGGTCCCGGCGGGCGAAAACAAAGGACATACGCTCAGACACGATTTCGTCGTGCGCAGTCTGGTCGGTCCGCTGGCGCTGGACAGCGCGGGAAATTTAAACCACTCGCAGCGGTTCCCGCTGGCAGCCAGCTGGAAGCCGCGGGACCTGCACCTCGCGGCGTTCGTGCAGCATCCGCAAAGCGGCGACGTGCTGCAGGCGCTGCTCGCAAACTGCCGCCAAGCGCCCCGCCGGCCGCACCAAGGCCTGATTTTACAGGCGGGTGCGCATATAATCCGGTCATCGCCCCATGGAATGGGCGGATATACTTGAGGCGGGGATGAACCAAAATCAAGCGCTTGCACTGGCTATCGCGGCGGCCAACATCGTGTTGATCATGCTGTTTCCGCCGTTTGATTCGTTTTCGCTCGCCAAGTCGCCGATACCGGTGTTCGCGGGGTTTTATTTCTACCCCAACCGCAACCAGTTCATGGTCGTCAATACCAGCCTGCTGTTCCTCGAGCTCTTCATCGTATTGATCAACGCGGGCATCGCCTGGCTGCTGCTGAGCTTAAAAAAAGTGCGGGTCACGCGCCGCCGCTTCGGCCTGCAGAATGCGACGCTGCTGGTGGTCGCGGTGAATCTCGTCGTCATCGTGCTTTTCCCGCCGTTCGAATCGGTGTTCGCCATGTCCAAGGCGTCGATTCCGACGTTTGAAGGTTTTTATTTCATTTTTGCGCGCCAGGACAATCACGTCATCGTGACCGCCGTGCTGTATCTCGAGGTTTTTTTCATGCTCATCAACGGCGCGATATTCTGGCTCATATTCCGCGACAAGAACGACGGGGTGCCGTCGGCGGAAGAAGCGATGAAACTGATGATGGAAATGCGCAAGCGCGGCGGCTGACAGCCCGCCCGGCTCGCCCTAGGCGGGTTGGTGCAGCCGGCTTTGCGCCGGTACGTGCTGGGCCAGAAATTCCATCTGGTCGGCAAGGATGCGCCGGTTGGTCAGGATCAGATATTCGGCGCGGTTGGGCACGTAGGGCAGGTAAAGTAATTCCATGTGCGCCATCTCGGGCGTGCGGTCGCTTTTTCTCTCGTTGCACGAACGACAGGCGGTCACCACGTTCATCCAGGTGTCGCGGCCGCCGCGCGAAAACGGAATCACGTGGTCACGCGTCAACTTCGACGCCGGCAGCATGCTGCCGCAAAAAGCGCACAGGCAGCGGTCGCGATGAAACAATTCGCGGTTGTTCAGCGGCGGCACCTGGCTGAATGCGCGCATCGCCATCGCCTTGCCCTTGATCGCAATGATGCTGCTCGCCACGATCTGCGAGCGCCCGCCGGATATCCGGTTGTAGCCGCCCTGCACCCTGAAGGCCTGTTCGCCCGCGGTCCAGGCGATTTGCTCCTTGGCGTAATAAAAACACGCGTGCTGCCACGTGATCCAGCGATGCGGTATGCCGTTGGTATCAAGCGTCAGGATCAGCGGAAACACGCCCGGTTTTGAAGCGGGGCCCGGAAGCTGGTCAAGGTCGATCATGAGGTCTGGGACTGTCATGCCTAACTTGGTTTATCCGTGTTAATTCAGCAGGTTTACGGAGAAGTTGTAACAATCTACCAGATTTTGCGTGGTTTTTCGTGATTTTTCAAAGACCAACGCTCATAACCTGCCGCCGCTTCGTGGCCAGGCAGGAATTTTCTGCCCGCTGCCGGACACGGCCCAAGCCGCTTGCCAGTCCGGCCGGAACACCGAACGGTGGCCCGCTAGCGGCCCCGGGAGGCTGCGCTCAGATCGGGCTGGCGGTTTTTATCTGGGCAGGTTACAATTGAAAAACAAATGGTTAGTGATCTTATTTGAGATATTTTAGTTGCCTAATTCGCAACACTATTACCAGCCCGGACGCCCTCGTCGGCGTTATCCTGCAGTCGGTTTCGTGCTGCAGCTGGTAAATTCCAGGAGTTCCCGCTGATGTCGTTTGAGTCCCTCGGCTTGTTGCCGGAGTTGCTGCACGCAATTGCAGATCAAGGCTATACCGAACCATCCCCCATCCAGTTAAAAGCAATTCCGCCGGTGCTGGCACGCCAGGACATCATGGGTTGCGCGCAAACCGGCACCGGCAAAACCGCCGGCTTTGCATTGCCGATTCTGCAGATGCTGGCGCCGCACCAGAACACGAGCCCGTCGCCCGCCCGCCACTCCATCCGCGCGCTGATACTCACGCCGACGCGCGAGCTTGCCGCGCAAGTTGAAGAAAGCGTGCGCAACTACGGCAAGTACCTTGCGTTGCGTTCCACCGTGGTCTATGGCGGTGTCGACATCAATCCGCAGATAAAGGCACTGCGCGCCGGCGTCGAAGTACTGGTCGCCACGCCCGGCCGCCTGCTCGATCACGTGCAGCAAAAAACGGTCAACCTGACGCGCGTCGAAATCCTCGTGCTCGATGAAGCCGACCGCATGCTCGACATGGGTTTCATGCCCGACATCAAGCGCATCATCGCGTTGCTGCCGACGGAACGACAGAACCTGCTGTTCTCCGCCACCTTCTCGGACGAAATCAAGCGGCTCGCCAACCAGATACTGCGTTCGCCGGTTTCGGTGGAAGTCGCGCGCCGCAATGCGCCGGCCGATCTGGTAACGCACCAGATGTACGAGGTCGACGCCGATCGCAAAGGCGCCCTGCTCACACATTTGATCAAGAGCCGCGAGATGAAGCAGGCGCTGGTGTTCGTGCGCACCAAGCGCGACGCCAACCGCTTGATGCGCGAACTCCTGCGCGACGGTGTCGCCGCTACCGCCATCCACAGCGACCGCACCCAGGGCGAGCGCACGCAGGCTCTGGAAGACTTCAAACAGGGCACGGTCAACGTGCTGGTGGCGACCGATATCGCGGCGCGCGGGCTCGACATCGAATTGCTGCCATTTGTCATCAATTACGAACTGCCGTATGCCGCCGAGGATTATATCCACCGCATCGGACGCACCGGCCGTGCCGGCAGCACCGGTGAAGCGATTTCGCTGGTGTGCGCCGACGAGCACCGCATGCTCGACGACATCGAACGCGAATTAAAACGCAAACTTGAACGGCTGCCGTTGCCGGAATTGGCCAGCAGCCGCAAATCATCCAGCCATGGCGAAAGCCGACACGCCGCGCCGCGCCATGCAACAGGTCACAAATCGTCCAGCGCTCACAAGCCGGCAAGCAGCCACGAGCCGTCGTCCCATAGCAAACCACATTCCCGGCCCGCAGCAGCTCCCTTGCCCGGCGGCTTTGATTTCAGCAAACCTTATGAATTCAAGCCGACTGACACGCCAGCAGAAGCACCGGCGGCGAGCCACAGTGCACGCTACGCCAAACGCGGACGGCCGACTGCCGCCCTGCTCGGAGGCGCCGCCAAGAAGCCTTAGGCGGCGCGGTTCAGTGGCTTGCTATGAGCCGCTGAACCAGTTGTAGCCCTGGTCTTCCCAGTAGCCGCCCGGATAGTCGTTGGTGGCGAAGATCGCCGTGATGTGCTTCGGATTTTTGAAGCCAAGCTTGGTCGGCATGCGCAGCTTCATCGGGAATCCATAGGCGGTCGGCAGCAGTTCATCTGCAAACCTGAAAGTCAGCAGCGTCTGCGGATGCAGCGCCGTCGGCATGTCGATGCTGGTGTAATAGTCGTCGGCGCATTTGAAGCCCACATATTTCGCCGTGAGATCTGCACCGACCCGTTCCAAAAAGGTTTTGAACGTCACCCCGCCCCATTTGCCGATCGCGCTCCAGCCCTCGACGCAGATATGGCGCGTGATCTGGCTCGTTTGCGGTAACGCATAGAGCTGGTCCAGCGTCCACGGCGTCTTGTCACGTATCAAGCCACCGAGTTCGAGTTTGTAATTCGCCGCATCGACGCGCGGCGCGGCCGATTCCGCATAGAAAGCGTTGAACGGAAATGGTTTGGTGATCGCGCTTTCCGGATATTCCTGCGCCAGCTTGGCGGGATCGAAAATCGCCGCCTGCACGCCGTCGTTCCAGCGCGACATCTGCCACAGGACTTTCTGCACCGCGTCGGTGTCGGTCACGTCGCAGCCTGACAACAAGCTCAGGGCGCCCAGACTCAGGCCCTGTTTGAGGAACAGGCGGCGCTCCAGCTTGACGATCTCGCGCGACGGCGCGACCAGGTTGCGATCGGGCTTCTTCGGCAATTGGCTCATATCAGTCCCCATGTCCGTGATTGTTCGTTTTGGCATGGCCGGTCAGCATCGGTAAAAAGGTACGCGGCACCAGCGCCACCATCACCACGTGAACGAAAATGAACAGCACGACCAGCGACATGCAGAGAAAATGCAGCAAACGCGCGCCTTCGAAACCGCCCATCAAGGTGCCCAATCCCTGAAACTGTACCGGCTTCCAGATGACGAGCCCGGTCAACACGAGCCCGACGATCACGCATATGACCCCGACGTACGCGGCACGCTGCACCGCATTGTAGACACCGGCTTCATGCGCGATTTTGCCGCGCAATGCCTTGGCGAATTCATTCCATATCGCGCGCGGCGTGAGGGGAAGGAAATTTGCTTTAAAATGGCCACCAAAGATGCCGTAGAGCAGATAGGCAAGTCCGTTCAGCGCCAGCACCCACATCGCGGCAAAATGCCACTGCAACGCGCCACCCAGCCATCCACCAAGCGTCAGATCGACCGGGAATTTAAAACTGAACAGCGGCGACGCATTGTAAATACGCCAGCCGCTGAAAATCATGATCAGCATCGCAACTACATTGATCCAGTGCGTGATCCGCACCAATAATGGGTGAATCAGAATTTTGCCGCTTTGCGTCGCCATGAAATACTCCCTCCGCACCGCTCAAATCAAGAACTTGCAAATAAACCGTGTACTGCGATTGCGGATTAGTCGCAGCATGCGCCACCGCCTTACAGCACGCGCACCCCATTGTGCGCCGACCCGTTGCCCGCGACAATCTTCGCCATACGATTATCCATAAGGAAAGACCCATGCAGGAAGTTCACGGCAAAAAATCCAAAGTCACTACCGTCAACGCGCGACAGCTCAAGGCCCTGCTGCACGACGGCCAGGAGATCGCCGTCATCGATGTCCGCGAAGAAGGCGTTTACGCCAAGCGCCACCTGCTGCACGCCGCCTCGGTGCCGCTGTCACGCCTGGAATTGCGCATGCCCCTGCTGGTGCCCAGGCGCGCAGCCGGTGTGGTGGTCTGCGATGCCAACGAAGGGCTCGCGCAACGCGCGGCAGCGATACTTTCCCGCCATGGCTACACCAGCGTAATGGTGCTGGAAGGCGGCGTTGATGCGTGGGCAGCCGAAGGTTACGAGGTCTACAGCGGCGTCAACGTGCCGAGCAAGGCTTTCGGTGAATTCGTCGAGCACCACGAAAATACGCCGCGTATGCCGGCGCAGGAAATCAAGGCCCGCGTCGATGCCGGCGAAAAAGTCGTCATCCTCGACAGCCGTCCGCTCGCGGAATACACCAAGATGAGCATCCCTGGCGGCATCGATTGTCCGGGTGCTGAACTCGTCTACCGCGTGCACGACCTCATCCCGTCTGCCGATACGCTGGTGGTCGTCAACTGCGCGGGCCGCACGCGGAGCATCATAGGCGCGCAGTCCTTGATCAACGCGGGCATTCCCAACCGTGTGGTGGCGCTCAAGGACGGCACCATGGGCTGGCACCTCGCCGGATTCGAACTGGCGCGCGAACAGAAATATCACGCACCGGCGCCCACTGCGGCCGGGCTCAAGCAGGCACGCCAGGCCGCCGCGCGTGTCGCCAAGCGCTTTGGCGTGCGCTATATAGATATCGACACCGTGGCGAAGTTCGCCCGCGAAATGGAGCAGCGCACGCTATACCTGTTCGACGTGCGCACTCCGGAGGAGTACGCAGCAGGCCATTTGCACAGCTCCGTCAACGCACCGGGCGGGCAACTGGTGCAAACCACCGACTCGTTCGCGGCGACCCGCAATTCACGCATCGTGCTGATCGACGACCACGGTGTGCGCGCGACGATGACGGCGTCCTGGCTGATCCAGATGGGATGGCGGGACGTGTTCGTCGTCAAAGACGCGCTGGCATCGGGCCCGCTGTATAAAGGCGCCACGCCTACCGAAGTGCTTGGCCTCGCCCATATCAAGGCCGATTTCATCACGGCCCATGAACTCAACAACGAACTCGCCGCCGGCAACGCAGCAGTACTCGATTTCGAAACCAGTCTGCGCTACCGCGACGCCCATATCCCCGGCGCGTGGCTGTCGATACGCGCCAATCTGGAAACCAACCTGGCGACCGTTCCACCGGCCAAGCTGCTGGTACTGACATCGGGCGACGGCATCATTGCGCAGCTCGCGGCGCCCGAAGCCGCGCGCCACACGCAAACCCCCGTCAAGGTGTTGCAGGGAGGTACGGCGGCCTGGCAGGCAGCCGGCCTGCCGCTGGAAACCGGCCTGGCGCGGCTTGCCGACACCACGGACGATATCTGGTATCGCCCGTACGACCGCACCGCCAACGTCGAAGAGGCGATGAAAGATTATCTGACGTGGGAAGTGAACCTGGTGAAGCAGATCGAACGCGACGATGACGTCAGGTTCCGCACTTTCGCGCGCTGACGTTAGTGCCGGACTTCAGTTGACCTGGGCGTCGACTGCTTTGACTACGTTCGCCCACTTGTCGTATTCGGCCTTCAGGAACTGACCGAACTGGTCTGGCGTGGTGATCGTGACATCGGTGCCGGTCGCCAGAAAAGTATTTTCCACATCGGGCTGCCGCAGAATTTTGGCGATTTCGTCGTGAAGTCTCTGGATGACTTCAGGCGGCGTGCCTTTGGGCGCGAGCAACCCCGACCACAGCGTCGCGGCGTAACCCGGCACGCCGGCCTCGGCGAGCGACGGCACGTCGGGCATCGCCTTGGAACGTTTCTCGCTGGTGACCGCCAACGAGCGCAGGCGACCCGCCTTCGTATGCGGCAACGCCAGCGCAATCCCGGGAAAACCGACTGAAACCTGCCCGCTGATCAAATCGGTGGTGGCCGGTGCGCTGCCCTTGTACGGTATGTGCGTCATCCTGATATTGGCCATCGACAGGAACAACGCGCCGAACAGGTGCTGAGCGCTGCCGTTGCCGGAAGATGCGTAGTCGATTTTGTTGGGCTGCGCTGTGGCCAGCGCAATCAATTCGCGCACGGATTTCGCGGGCAATGACGGATGAATTGCCAGCACATTGGGTCCCGAACCGACCAGCATGACGGGAGCAAAATCGCGCACCGCGTCATACGGCACTTTCTTGTAGAGGCTGGCGCTGATGACGTGCGTGGTGGCGGTCAGCAACAGCGTATAGCCATCGGGATTGGCCTTGGCCACCACTTCTGCGCCAAGCATGCTGCCCGCACCTGGCCGATTATCTATAACGACCTGCTGGCCGAGCGCTTCAGACAGGCGCTGCGCGACGATGCGCGCGGGAACGTCGGTCGCGCCGCCGGGAGAAAACGGTACGATCATGCGGATCGGCCGCGACGGATAATTCTGCGCAAACAGCGGCGCCGCCATGCACAACACCACCAATGCAAAGGGCATGCGGTGCATATATGCCGATAGAAAGGTCATAACGATTTCACATGCTCCTAATTCACTGTCGCGCCAGAAGCCTCCACCATGCGCGCCCACTTGGTGGCTTCGGTCTTGAGCATTTCACCGAACAACTCCGGCGTCTCCTGCCAGGCCACTTCCTGTCCGGCATTCAGCAGCTGCCGCTGCACGTCCGGATTTTTCAGGATGCGCAGCAACTCGGTATGCAGTTTCATCACGATGTCGCGCGGCGTGCCTTTCGGTGCGGCGACACCGAACCATGCCGTCACCTCGTAGCCCTTGATGCCTGCTTCGGCCACTGTCGGTATTTGCGGCAACTCAGGCGAACGCCTCGCGCCGGTGACTGCTAGTGCGCGCAGCTTACCGGCCTTGATCTGCGGCAGCATGCCGGCAATGCCGGGAAACCCTACCGTCACCTGCCCGCTCAACAAGTCGGCGGTGGCCGGCCCGCTACCGCGATACGGAATATGCGTCATCTCAATGCCAGCCATTTTGGTGAACAAAGCGCCGGTCAGATGCTGGGTGCTGCCGTTGCCGGATGATGCGTAGTCGATTTTTCCCGGCTTGGCCTTGGCCAGCGCGATCAGTTCTTTCACGGTTCTGACGGGCAGCGAGGGATGCACGACGATGATATTCGGCGCGCTGGTCACCTGGGTTACCGGAGCAAAGTCGGTCACCGAATCGTACGGCAGCTTCTTGTATAAGGCCGCGCTGACGAAATGCGTGTTGCTGATCGTCAACAGCGTATAGCCGTCGGGCGGGGCCTTGGCGACCTGGTCTGCGCCTATGGTCGAGCCCGCGCCCGCACGATTGTCGACGACCACCTGGTGGCCGAGTGCTTCCGACATTTTCTGCGTGAGGATGCGGCCCGGCACGTCGGCCGCGCCGCCTGCCGAAAACGGCACCACCAACCGCAGCGGCCGGTTCGGATAATTCTGCGCGCCAGCCGGTTGCGCGAAGCCGACGGCTATGACAGCAGCCGGCAGCCAGCGCCAATTGCAATGTACGAAATGCATGTATCCCCTGGGAGCTGACAAGAGTCTGAGAAAGAGAACGCGGATTATAGCGTGCGCGAAAAACAGCGCGGACGCAGGTTAAAAATTGGTAATATCCACGGCGGCTTCGTGCGCCAAATCGGCGCTGAAATTCGCGCACAACTGGCGCAGCAGCGAGAACTTGCCGGCGCCACCGCTTTCACGTTCGACCAGCAGCGCAAACTCGCCGGCGCTGAGCGGGCGGCTGAACAAAAATCCCTGCATGGCGTCGCAGCGGTTCTCCAGAAAAAACGACATCTGCTTTTCGGTCTCCACGCCTTCGGCGATGACTTTCATGTCGAGGCTGTGGCCGAGAGAAATAATGGCCTTGACGATGGCCGCCGCGTTTTCGTCCTGTCCCAGTTCGCGCACGAACGACTGGTCGATCTTGAGACTGGCGACGGGAAAACGCTTCAGGTAGCTCAGGCTCGAATAGCCGGTGCCGAAATCGTCGATGCTCAACTGGATGCCAAGCGCCTGCAATTGCGCGAGGGTCGCGATGACGCCTTCCGGATCGTGCATCACCATGCTCTCGGTCAGTTCCAGCTCGAGGTATTCCGCGGAGAGTTCAGCGTGTTGCAGCGCCTGTTCCACCGCGCGCACCAGGTCGTAGCGCGTCAATTGCCGCGCTGACAGATTGATGGCGACCCGCATCGGCGGCAGCCCTCTTTCCTGCAGGGACTTGTTGAAATTGCAGGCTTCACGCATCACCCATTCGCCGATCTGCACGATCAGCCCGCTTTCCTCGGCAAGGGTGATGAAATTTTCGGGCAGCGACAATTCGCCGTTCTCGCCCTTGACCCGCAGCAGCGCTTCCATGCCGGCGATCTGCCCGGTGACCAGGTCCACCTTGGGCTGGTAGAGCAGCGCAAACTGTTTGTGCTCGACCGCGCTGCGCAACGCAGACTGCATTTCCAGGCGCTCGGTGATCACTGTGTTCATTTCCGGCGAGTAAAACTGGAAATTGTTGCGCCCGAGCTCTTTCGCCTTGTACATGGCGGTATCGGCATTCTTGAGCAGCGTCTGCACGTCGCGCCCGTCGCGCGGAAAAATACTGACGCCCACGCTGCACGAAACACTCAGCTCGCGTCCCTCGATCTGCGACGGACGTGCGATCGTCTGCAGGACGCGCTGCACGACCTGCGACATCGCTTCGCCACGGCCGGCGCCTGACAGCAGCAGCACGAATTCGTCGCCGCCGAGACGCACGACGGTATCGGCTTCGCGCACGCACGCCAGCATGCGATGCGACATGGTCTGCAGCAGCTGGTCTCCGCGGTTATGGCCGAACGTGTCGTTGATCAGCTTGAAGTGATCGAGATCGACCAGCGCGACTGCGACGATGCTTTTGCTGCGCTGCGCGCTCAACATCATCTGGCGCAGGCGGTCGTTCATCAGCAGGCGGTTGGGCAGGCCGGTAACCGGATCGTGATTGGCCAGGTGCTCGAGCTTTTCCTGGTTGAGCTTGGTCTCGGTGACGTCCTCGACGGTGCCTTCGTAAAACAGCAGATTGCCCGCTTCGTCCTGCACCGCGCGGGCATTTTCCGAAATCCAGATATCGTCGCCGTCCTTGCGCCGGATCTCGGACACGAAATTGGTGACGACGCCGCTTTCCCGCATCAGCCGCATGAATTCGGCGCGCCGCGACGGGTCGGTATAAATCTGGTGCTGGATATCACCGATGCTGGCGATGAGCTCGGCACCGCTGGAGAACCCGTAGATGGCGGCGAGCGCGGGATTGACGTTCAGATAGCGGCCATCGGGCGAAGTCTGGAAAATGCCCTCGGTGGCGTTCTCGAATATGCTGCGAAAGCTGCGCTCAGCCTGCTGCAGCGCCTGCGTGGATAGCTTGCGCTCGGTGACGTTCTCGACGAAGCCTTCGAGCGTAATGACGTTGCCCGCCTCGTCATGAATGCCTACCCCGCGCTCCCAGACCCATTTGATTTCGCCGTCGCGGCACTGGATCCGGTATTCGACGAAAAAGCGCCGGTTTTCCAGCAGCGCCGCGGTAATTTCTTCGCGCACGCGTGCGCGGTCTTCAGGATGCTCCAGCTCCTTGTAAGAAAGGTGGCTGTTGTGCAGAAGCTCCTCCGGGCGGTAGCCGGTCAGGTGGTAGCAACCGTTGCTGACGAACTCCATCGTCCAGTGCTCGTCGTTGCGGCAGCGATAAACCATGCCGTCGAGGTTGCTCATCAGCGTCGTCAGCATGCGCTCCTTCTCGCGCAATGCCTGACGTGATAATTCGATCTCGCGCTCGCGCTTTTCCAGCGCGGCGAGCATCGACGCAGGCGTTTCCGGCTTTCCTGACTGTTTGGCTGAATTTTTCAAACGGTCACCGAGTTTGCGTGCGTCAGTGCCGGCCGCTCCGCCAGCCTCGACGCATTTGTCATGGCCTTACAGCAAAAACCATACCCTTTGTCGCACTATGGTTTCACAAAATCGCGGCGCTTGCCTGAAAAAGCGAAAAAATGCACTCGGCCGCTGTCAAATGGCAGCCCGGCGGCGGCCAACAGGCGCCGCCCCCTCCCCGCACACCCGCCTCAGGCGACGGCGCGGGGAGCGTCGGGCAGGCTGCCTTTTTCAAAGCGTATCTTGCCCTTGACGCAGTCGATCTTGATGACGTCTTTGGCCGCAAATTCCCCTTCCAGGATGTGCTTGGCGAGCGGATTCTCGATCTCGGACTGGATGGCCCGCCGCAACGGCCGCGCACCGTACACCGGGTCGAACCCGCTGGCTGCGATCTGCTGCAAGGCGGCGTCGCTGATCTCGAGTTTGATTTCCATTTTCGCCAGCCGTTTTTCGAGCAACGCGAGCTGCAGTTTTGCAATCGACTTGATGTGCTTTTCGTCGAGCTCATGAAAGACCACGATCTCGTCGATGCGGTTGACGAATTCGGGACGGAAATGCGCCTTGACCTCGCCCATTACCGCGATCTTGATCAATTGATAGTCGTCGCCGGACATCCGCTGGATCATCTGCGAGCCGAGGTTCGAGGTCATCACGATGACGGTGTTCTTGAAGTCCACAGTACGGCCCTGGCCGTCGGTCATGCGGCCGTCGTCCAAAACCTGCAGCAGCACGTTGAACACGTCCGGGTGCGCCTTCTCGACTTCGTCGAGCAGGATCACTGCATACGGTTTGCGGCGCACGGCCTCTGTCAGGTAGCCGCCCTCTTCGTAACCGACGTAACCGGGCGGCGCGCCGATCAGGCGCGCGACCGAATGCTTTTCCATGAACTCGCTCATGTCGATGCGGATCATGTGTTCTTCCGAATCGAACAGGAAGGTGGCGAGCGCCTTGCACAACTCGGTCTTGCCGACACCCGTCGGTCCCAGGAACAGAAAGGAGCCATACGGCTTGTTCGGGTCGGACAGTCCTGCGCGCGAACGCCGGATCGCATCTGACACCAGGCGCACCGCCTCGTCCTGCCCGACCACGCGCTGGTGCAGGCGGTTTTCCATCAGCAGCAGTTTCTCGCGCTCGCCCTGCATCATTTTCGAGACCGGGATGCCGGTCATGCGCGAAACCACTTCGGCAATTTCCTCGGCACCCACCTGCGTGCGCAGCAGCCGCGGCTTCTGCCCTTTGGTCGGCGCCTTGTCGGCCT
>CAMBSS010000060.1 GCA_945870465.1 Bordetella parapertussis
ATGGAAGTCGCGCCTTAACCCGCGCTTGAAGTAAAGCATTATTCAATCGGGACACACTTCTCTTCCAGACCCACGCCTCTCGCCTCACGGCAATCTAGATAACTCCACGCGCCTTCAACGCCTGCCGGGCCACATCGTCGTACCCGAGCGCTGCCAGCACTTCAGCATTGTGCTCACCCAGCTTGGGACCAATCCACGTCGTTGCTCCCGGCGTCGCCGACAATTTGGGCACGATGCCGGGCAACTTGACCGGCTTGCCGTCGGGCAGCTTGTGCTGCTCCAGCATACCGCGCGCAATGTAATGAGCGTCTTTCACGATATCGGCAACGTCGAACACTTTACCGGATGGTACCTGTGCTTTTTCGAGCGCCGCGAGTACGTGATCGAGATCGTGCCGGCGCGTCCAGTCGGCGATTGCGCCATCGAGTTCCGCAGTGCGCGGCACGCGCCCGGCGTTGGTGGCCAGCGTCGCATCGTCGGCGAGATCGGCACGCCCTATCGCCGTCATCATGCGTTTGAAGATTGCATCGTTATTGGCGCCCACGATGACGAACTTGCCGTCGCGCGTCGGGTAGGTGTTCGACGGCACGATGCCGGGCAGCGCGTTGCCGGCACGCTCGCGGACAAAACCCAGCACGTCGAATTCAGGCACCAGGCTTTCCATCATGCTGAACACCGCTTCATATAATGCAACGTCCACCACCTGCCCGCGCCCGCCATTCACGTTGCGGTGGTGCAGCGCCATCATGGCGCCGATCACGCCGTAGAGCGCCGCGATTGAATCGCCGATCGAAATGCCGAGCCGCACCGGCGGACGGTCGGCATAACCGGTCACGTAGCGCATGCCGCCCATCGACTCGCCGATCACGCCGAAACCCGGCCGGTCGCGGTACGGTCCGGTCTGGCCGTAGCCCGACAGCCGCACCATGATCAGGCGCGGATTGATTTTGGCGAGCGCATCGAAACCGAGGTTCCATTTTTCCAGTGCGCCGGGACGGAAGTTCTCGACCACGATATCCGCATCCGCGCACAGTTTGCGCACGATCTCCTGGCCTTCCGGCACCCGCATGTTGACGGTCACGGATTTCTTGTTGCGCGCCTGCACATACCACCACAACGACGTGCCTTCATACATCTTGCGCCATTGGCGGATCTGGTCGCCGCCGTCCGGCGATTCGACCTTGATCACTTCGGCGCCGAACTCGGCGAGAATGCGGCTACAGAAGGGGCCGGCGATCAAGGTGCCGAGTTCGACGACCTTGATACCTTTTAATGGCGGTGCCGCGGTGTCGCTCATATAATCCGGGATTCGTTTTCGCTGCGTCGTTAATAGACTATTCTAATATGGCCAAGAAAGACTCGCTGTTCTCTTACTTGTCGCGCTCCCCGTGGTGGATCAGCGTGGCTGCCGGCGGCGCGATGTTCGCAATCGTGCGCCTGTTTCTGCCAGACATTGCGGGCGTCGCGGCGGCGCTGCCGTTCATTGGCATCGCCTGTTACGCCGGCTGGCGCCAGCTGCAAACGCCGGGCGCGACCAATGTCGCCGAAACGCTGGGTAAAATACGCGGCATGCCGTGGGAGAATTTTTCGGCGGTCATCAGCGAAGCGTTCCGGCGCGACGGTTATGCCGTGACCGCAGTATTCAAGGGCGCGGTCGATTTCAAACTCGACAAGAACGGCCGCATTTCAATCGTGAGCTGCAAGCGCTGGAAAGTCGCGCAGACCGGCATCGGCCCTTTGCGCGAATTGCAGGACGAAAAAGACGCTTACGACGCGCGGGGATGTATCTATGTAGCGACCGGCGACTTCACCGCCAATGCGCGCGCCTACGCCACTGAAAAATCGATCACCCTGCTGCAGGACGTGCCCCTCGCCCAACTGGTAGCCCGCGTCGAGCGCGGCCAGCGCGGCTGGTTCCGCTTTCGCTGAATGAAAAAACAATAATTCGTAACCGCCGATGAACGCAGATAAACGCCGATAAATTCAAAAACAACTGGCCAAAGAAGAATGCAAAAATAAGATTCAAATCCTTACCTCTGGTTTATTTTTCATCTGCGTTTATCTGTGTTCATCGGCGGCTAAAACTTGCTCTAAACCAGCGCTTCAAGCACGTTCATCCCTACATACCCGGCGCCGCCGGTCACCAATATCGTCATTCCGGAATACCCGCTCCAAATTTTCCGCATTCTAATATCGAAGCGCCTGCGGCAGCCCACGCGCAGGTGCGGAAAATACCGCAAACCGCCACACCATTTAGAATAGGCTTCCTCTCCGCGCACTCATGGAAACTGTGATGAGCCACACTGCAGGCGGCCCGCTGTCGGGCCTTAAAATTCTCGAGTTCGGCCAGATCGCCGCCGGGCCGTTCGCCGGCTCGCTGCTGGCCGACCTTGGCGCCGATGTCGTCAAGGTCGAAAAGCCCGATGGCGGCGACGACATGCGACGCTGGCCGCCAATGAGCGCGGGCGATCACGGCCCCGAGTACAGCGAGAACTTCGCGTCGGTTAATCGGAATAAACGCAGCATCGCGGTCGATTTAAAGGACGCAGCGCAGGTCGCGCAACTCAAGAAGCTGTGCGAACAGGCCGACGCCATCGTCGAGAATTTCCGGCCCGGCGTGCTCGACCGGCTGGGGCTCGGCTATAAGACGCTGAGTGCTGCTTCGCCCAAACTCGTTTACTGCTCGATCAACGGTTATGGCCACACCGGGCCCTACGCTTCGAAAGGCGCGTTCGACGCTACCGTGCAAGGCATGAGCGGACTGATGAGCGTGACCGGCGAAGCCGGCGGCCCGCCGGTGAAATCGGGCGTGCCGGTCGGGGATTTTGGCGCCGGACTCTATGGCGCCTTCTGCATTACCGCGGCGATATTGCAGGCGAAACAGACCGGCCGCGGCGCTTTCATCGATTGCTCCATGCTCGCCGGCCTGCTGGGCATCGCAGCACTGCAAACCAGCGAATATTTCGGCACTGGCCAGACACCGCGCCGCCTCGGTTCCGCGCACCCGCGCTCTGCGCCGTATCAGGGTTTTCAGGCAAGCGACGCCCCTTTCATGATCGCCGCCGGCAACGACAAGCTATGGCTCGACGTATGCGACGCGGCCGGCCTGCCGCAGCTGAAAACCGATCCGCGTTTTGCGACGAATACGCTGCGCGCCAAAAACCAGAAAGAGCTTGAGCAAATGCTGCAGCCGGTATTTTCCACGCGCACCAAGGCTGAGTGGCTTGCCGAATTCGACAAACGCGGCGTGCCCTGTGCGCCAATCAACACCTATCCCGAAATCCTCAACGATCCGCACGTGCAGTTCAACAAGCTCGTGCGCGACATGACACTGCCCAACGGCAAGAAAACCAAAACCGTCGCCTTTCCGATGAAAATCTCGGGCTACGAGTTCAGCGTCTACCGCAATCCGCCGGAACTGGGCGAGCACAACGAAGAGGTCTACGCCGAGTGGCTGGCCGGCAAGTAATTTCACGACAACAACCATGGCACGCATGGATACATCCGGCCCGCCTCCGTTGTTGACGCCCTCCGGCACGCACAGTAGAGTCGGCAACAGGTCGACCGTCGCGCAGGCGTGCTGCGAAATCGCAGGAACCAATCAGGCAAGGGGATACAGGCCATGAACAGATGTCTCTTCAGAACAGCGGCCGCGCTTTGCGCCGCATGCATGCTCGTTACGGCATCTGCATCCGCCGCTTACCCCGATCGCCCGGTGCGCGTCGTCGCGCCCTACGCTCCCGGCGGCGGGGTCGACTTTACTTCACGCGTCGTGACGCAGAAGCTGGCCGCGGCACTCGGCCAGACTTTCGTGATCGATAACCGCTCGGGCGCCGCCAGCATCATCGGCACGCAGATCGTCGCCGCCGCGCAACCCGACGGCTATACGCTGTTGTGGACGGACAACGCGTTCAACGTCAATCCGCTCGTTTTCAAAGACGCCAAATACGATGCGCTGAAGGATTTCGAAATCATCGCGCAAATCGGCTCGGCGCCGCAGACGCTGGTAGCCGCGCTGGCGACACCGGCCGGCAACCTGCGCGAACTGCTCGCGCTGCCGCGCACGCAGACCGCCGCTTACGCGATAGGGACGAGCGGCCTCGCCAGCGTGCCGCATTTCACGTACGAACGGCTGCGCATGCAAACCGGCCTCACGCTCAACCACGTACCCTACAAAGGCAGCGGCGCGGCGCTTGCCGACCTCATCGCCGGACAGATCCAGCTCGCCATGAACTCAGCGGCGCCGTGCATCCCGCTCGTGCAGTCCAATCGCATCAAGGGCCTCGGCGTGGCGGCGAAGGCGCGGCTGCGCCAGTTGCCCGATATGCCGACCTTCAACGAATCGGGATTGAAGGACTTCACCGCCGCCGCGTGGTACGGCGTTTTCGCGCCGAAGGGAACACCGCCTGCAATCATCGATCTTCTCCACCGTGAGCTGCGCAAAGCGCTGGCGAGTCCAGAAATTGCCGAGCGTTTCGCCGCCCAGGCGCTGGAAATCGCGCAGGACTCGCGTGAAGACTACCGGCGGCAACTCGCGGCCGAAATCGAGCGCTGGAAACTCGTCATCAAGCAGACCGGACTCAAGCTCGAGTAGCCGGCACGCGTCGCCCGAAGAACTGTAGAAGTGGTCGCAAAAACAGTTTGTAGCCGCAGATAAACGCGGATGAACGCAGATACGTTCAAAGGATTAAACGTCGACTAGATGGCCGCCATGGATTTCTATCTGCGTGTACCTGCGTTTATCTGTGGCTGATTATCGTTTTTGTATTTTCGATATGACGTCCAGTCAGTCGGCGTGCAGCCCGGTCGCCTTTACGACTTTCGCCCACCGCTCGATGTCGCGCGCGAGAAACGCGACAAACTCCTCGGGCGACGACTTCAGCGGCTCGATACCGTCGCCCGCAAAGCGGGCGCGCGTTTCAGGCTCGTCGAGTATCTTTGCCGCCTCTTCGCTGAGCCGCGTGACGATGACGCGCGGCGTGCCGGCAGGCGCGAGCAAACCGTACCACGTCGAAAAATCGTATTCGCGCACACCGCTCTCCGCTATCGTCGGCAACTCCGGCATCGCGGCAAGACGCCGCGCGCTGCTCGACGCGAGCGCACGCACGCGCGCCGCCCTGACGTGCGGCAGCGCGAGCGACACGGTGGCGAACATCACCGGCACCTGCCCGCTGATCACGTCGGTAAACGCAAGTCCGGAGCCGCGGTAAGGCACGTGCACGAGATCGATGCGCGTCAGAATCTTGAATTGTTCCGCGGCCATGAACGGACCGCTGCCCGCGCCGCCGGATGCATAGGATATGGAACCCGGACGACTGCGTGCGAGCGCAACGAGCTCGCCGATATTCTTTACCGGCAGCGACGGATGCACGACCACGATATAAGGCTGCACACCCACCAGCGCGATCGGCGCAAATTCCTTCACCGCGTCGTACGGCAAGCGCCGGTAATAGCTCGCGTTGAAGGAGAGGCTCACGTGCGTAAGCAGCAGCGTGTGCCCGTCTGCCGGCGATTTCGCGACGATATCAGTGCCCAGCGTCGTCCCCGCCCCGCCCTTGTTGTCGACCACGAACGACTGCCCGAACGCCTTCGAAAATTTCTGCGCGAACACCCGGCCGATCAGATCGGTCCCGCCGCCGGGCGCGGCCGGAACGATGATGCGCACTGACTTGATCGGATACTGCTGCGCGTATGCGATTGCGCCGGCGGCAAACGCAAGAAACAGGCTACCGATGCGGATGAGGCTCGCAACCATCGCTATTACTCAGGACTGATGCCCGCCTGCTTCGCCACCCGCTGCCACTTTTCGATCTCGGTTTTGATAAAGGCCGCGTGCTGCTCGGGCGAGTTGCCGATGGGATCGGCGCCGCGCTCCAGCAGGTCCTTGCGGATCGCCGGGTCGTTCAGCACCTTCACCAGCGTGCCGTTCAGCTTGTCCACTATCAGACGCGGCAGGCCGGCGGGGCCTATCCAGCTGAACCCGCTGCTGACCACGAAGCCCGGCACGCCGGCTTCCTGCATCGTCGGCACGTCCGGCACTGTGGGCGAACGCGACTCGCCGCATTGCGCGATCATGCGCAGCCGCCCCGCGCGGACGTTCGAAATCACCACCGGGATGCTCGCGATCGTCATCTGCACGTGACCGGCGATGGCGTCCACCGTGGCGGGCGCGACACCTTTGTAGGGCACGTGCACGAGTTTGATATTGGCCTGCGAGTTCAGCAGTTCGCCCGCCAGATGCGCAACCGTGCCGGGCCCCGCGCTCGAGAAAAATATCTGCCCCGGCCGCGCGCGTGCCAGCGCGATCAGCTCCTTGACGTTTTTCACGGGGAGCGATGGATGCACCACCACTGCGGCCGGGATGTCTACGACGAGGCCGAGCGGCGTAAAGTCCCGCGCCGTGTCGTACGGCAGATTCCTGATCAGCGCCGGATTGAAAAAGAAACTCGCCGCAACTATCGCCGTCGTGTAGCCGTCGGGTGGACTCTTGGCCGTCATGTCGGCGCCTATCACCCCGCCCGCGCCCGCCCGGTAGTCGAGCACGAACTGCTGGCCGACCAGCTCGCCCATCTTCGGCGCAATGACGCGAAACACGATGTCGCTGTTACCGCCGGGTGCTGCCGGATTGATGACACGGATCGGCTTGCTGGGGTAAGTCTGTGCTGCGGCAGGCGTTGCCAACACGAGCAGCGCAACGAACCCGCTCGCCGCGACGACGCAAACATTCAGCATGAACTTCTCCTCGCATGGCGGCGCATCCCGTGACGGCCGGCGCGCTCTATTTGGTTTGACCAGGCACAGTATATCGCGGCGCCACTGTGCGCAGCCGCGGCAAACGCTACAATACGCACTTCGGCCGGCCACCTGCCTCCGCCGCGCTGCCAGAACAACAAAGCCACGAGGATTTTTTGATGAAACCTGCTGATTCCACGCTAAACCGCACTGGTGGACAACCTCCGAACGATCAGCGACAAGCAAGTAGCAGCATCGCGTCGGTTGCCGTCCCGCCTGCGCCGGCGCATCCCCAAGGGGCCCCTGCTTCGCGCTCCGGCGGTCAACTCATAGTCGACGCGCTCAAAGTGCACGGTGTCGACATGGCTTTCGGCGTTCCGGGTGAAAGCTATCTTTCGGTGCTCGACGCGTTGTATGAATCGCGCGATGACATCAAGTTCGTGACCTGCCGCCAGGAAGGCGGCGCCTCCAACATGGCGGAAGCCTATGGCAAGCTCACCGGGCGTCCCGGCATCTGTTTCGTCACGCGCGGTCCCGGCGCGACCAACGCCAGTATCGGCATTCACACCGCATTCCAGGATTCGACTCCGCTGATACTGTTCATCGGCCAGATCGACAGCGAGTACACCGAACGCGAATCGTTCCAGGAAATCGACTACCGCCGCATGTACGGGCAGATGGCGAAGTGGGTCGCGCAGATCGACCGCGCCGACCGCGTGCCTGAAATGGTCAGCCACGCTTTTCATCTCGCCGTGTCCGGCCGTCCCGGCCCCGTGGTGCTGGCACTGCCGGAAGACATGCAGACGGCAATGGCGAGTGTCCCCGATACCGCGCGCTATCAACGCGTCGCAGCACACCCGGGCGCTGACGACATGCTGAAGCTGCGCGACATGCTCGCGCACGCGCAGCGTCCTTTCGTCATGGTCGGCGGCGGCGGCTGGAATAAAAAAGCCGGCGACGACATGCAGGCTTTCGCCGAAGCCAATGCGCTGCCGGTGGCCTGCACTTACCGCTGTCAGGATCTGTTCGACAACCGCCATCCGAATTACGTCGGCGACGTCGCTGTGGGCATGAACCCCGCGATGGAACAGCGCATCCGCAACGCCGACTTGCTGGTCGCGGTGGGCCCGCGCCTCGGCGAATGGACGACGATCAATTACACGCTGATCGATATTCCGCGGCCGAAACAGAAATTCGTCCACATCCACACCGGCGTCGAAGAACTCGGCCGCGTCTATCAGGCCGATCTGTTGATCAACTCGGGCATGCCCGAGTTCACCGCCGCGCTACGCGCGCTGGCGCCGGTAAAAGCGTCGTGGGCAGATGCGACCAAAACCGCGCGCGCTGAATACGAGGCGTGGCAAAAACCGGTCAATGTGCCGGGCACGCTCAATATGAGCGAAATAATCCTCTACCTGCGCAAACGTCTGCCACCGGAATCCATACTCACCAACGGCGCCGGCAATTTCACGTTGTGGCCGCACCGCTTCTATCAGTACACCGGCTTTCGCACGCAACTGGGGCCGACCAGCGGTGCCATGGGCTACGGCGTCCCGGCGGGTGTCGCCGCCAAGCTCGTGCATCCGGACCGCCCGGTCATTACGTTCGCGGGCGACGGCGACTTCCTGATGAACGGCCAGGAACTGGCGACCGCCGCGCAATACGGCGCGAAAGTGATTTTCCTCGTCATCAACAACGGCACTTACGGCACCATACGCATGCACCAGGAAAAGCACTATCCCGGGCGCGTCAGTGGTACCACCCTCGTCAATCCGGATTTCGCGGCGCTCGCACGCGCTTACGGACTGC
Source organism: Bordetella parapertussis (assembly GCA_945870465.1). The sequence goes on from CAMBSS010000060.1 coordinate 8,542, forward strand.
ACGGTGAAATCGTCGAGAAGACCGCCGACTTCGAAGCCGCATTCGAACGCGCGTGGAACGCCAAGACCGCTGCACTACTCGAACTGCGCATCGACCAGGATGCCATCTCGCCGCGCACCACTCTCTCTGCGATTCGCGCAGAGGCGTTCAAAAATCAAAAATCCTGAACCGCGAAGGACGCAAAGGACGCGAAGGAAGAACAGGGCAAATGCGGAATTATTTGCCATGATATCCGCACGATTCTGAGCCCCTTCTCTGCTATCACTCATCTTGTTTTTGCCTTTCCTTTGCGTCCTTCGCGTCCTTTGCAGTGAATGCTTTTTTTGCTGTGAAAGTTTGAAATGCTCAGATACATAAACGAAAAAGAAGTCGCGCAAATCCTGACGATGCCGAAGACCGTCGAGCTCGTCGAAGCGGCGCTGAAAGCGCGCGCTGAAGGCCGCGCGATCGACGTGCCGCGCGTGCGTGCGCGCGCGCCTGCCGGCACCCAGAACATACTGCAGGCCGCGGCGCCCGATTTAAAAATGATCGGCTACAAGATTTATTACTCGAACCCGGGCAAAGGCTCGCGTTACCACGTCCACCTGATCGACACCGACAGCGGCAACCTCGTCGCCATGATAGAGGCGAGCCATCTCAGCATGGTGCGCACCGGGGCTGCAAGCGGTGTCGCGACGCGTTACATGGCGCGCGCAGACGCTGCAACTGTCGGCATGATAGGCACGGGCAAGCAGGCCGTCGGCCAGCTCGAAGCCGTCTGCGCGGTACGCAAGATAACGTCCGCCAAAGTCTACAGCCGCAAAACCGAGAAAGCGCGCGATTTCTGCGCCGCGATGAGCGCCAAACTGGGTATCAAAATGGAAGCGGTTACGAGTGCCGCCGAAGCGGTGCGCGGCGTCGACATCATCAATGTCATCACCAAGGCGTCTTCGCCGGTGCTGCTCGGCGAATGGCTGGAACCGGGCCAGCACATCAACGCCGCGGGTTCCAACGCGCTCACGCGCCGCGAACTCGACGAAGCCGCGATCAAGCGTTGCGCGCGCGTCGTCGTCGATTCGCGCGGCACCGCACGCAACGAATGCGGCGATCTGCTGCCGTTGATCGAAAGCGGCAAGCTTGACTGGGACGCGCTGCCCGAGCTCGGCGAATTGATCGCCGGACATATCGCCGGGCGCAAAGCCCGCGACGAGATCACGCTCTACGAATCCCACGGCATGGGCATCCAGGACATATACACCGGCCACTACATCCTCGGCATTGCGCGCGCACAAGGCATAGGCATCGACCTGCCGATAGGCGAGTGACGCGCGATGCTGCTGAAGTTCCTCGTCCGCGACGCCGCGCGCGCCATTGCGAATCTCACCAGCGGCAATCCGCTTGATCTGCCGCACGCCGAGCGCCGCAACGGCACCTGGTACCATGCAGACATCGAGTGGCTGGCGGCAAAAGTCCACGACGTGCCGGGCGATTTCGCCGAGATCGGCGTGTTCCGCGGCGCGGCTTTTCGCAAAGTCGCCGACCTCGCGGCGAACCAGGGCAGGTATGCGCATGCATTCGACAGCTTTGTCGGCATGAACGAACCCTCGCCCGCCGACGGCACGAGTTATCCGAAAGGCATGTTCGATATCGGCGGCCCCGATGAATTCGTGCGGCTCATGACCAAGGCCGGCATCACGCGCGAACTGTATGAAGTGTGGCCGGGTTACGTGCCCGACTGCTTCGCCAACGTGCCGGAGGCGCTCCGCTTCGCTTTTGCCATCCTCGACGTCGATCATTACCAGCCGACGGTGGACGCGCTGCGCTGGCTGCCCGCGCGCATCAGCGACCGCGGCATACTGGCGCTCGACGACTATCTGCCGCACACCAACTCGATGGCGTCCAAGGCGATCAAGGAATTTCTCGCGACCGATCACGGTTTCGAGAAGATTGCCGCTTTCAATCAGCAATTAATACTGCGCAAACTTCCCAAACCCCACTAGCCGGAGCACACCATGTCAGACATTTCCCCCAAAATCGGTTTCATCGGCATCGGCGCGATGGGCACGCCGATGGCGACCAATCTCGCCAAGGCCGGCTACAAGCTGGTCGTTTACGATGCGGACGCCAAGCGCGCGCAGGCGCTCGCAGCGACGCGTGAAATCGAAGTCGCCGACAGCCTCGCGGCGCTGGGCGCCATGTGCGGCACCGTCATCACCATGCTGCCCGACGGCAAAATCGTGCGTAAAGTCGTCTGCGGCGAAAACGACAATTTCATGGACTGCGTCGCGTCCACCCTCAAGCCCGGCGCGCTCATCATCGACATGAGTTCGTCTTCGCCGGTCGGCACGCGCGAAATGGGCGCAGTGCTGGAGAAACGCGGCATCAAGCTCATCGACGCACCGGTGTCGAACGGCGTCAAGGGCGCGACCGCCGCCACACTCGCCATCATGGTCGGCGGCGACGCCGCGCTGTTCGAGAAAAACAAACCGGTATTCGAGAAGATCGGCAACCAGATCTTCCACGCGGGGCCGCTCGGCTCGGGCCACGCGATAAAAGCACTCAACAACTACGTGTCGGCAGCGGGCCTGCTGGCCGCCTGCGAAGCGGTCGTCGCCGGTCAGCGTTTCGGACTGGACGCCGGCGTCATCGTCGATATTCTCAACGCTTCCAGCGGCATGAATAACACGACGAAGAACAAATTCAAGCAACACATGCTGTCGGGCACCTATGGCGCGGGCTTCTTTACCGGCCTGATGGCGAAGGACGTGCGCACCGCGCTGGAAGTCATCGAAACCACCAAAACATCGAGCCTGCTCGCGAAACCGTGCACCGACGTCTGGAACCAGATGGAAAAAGACCTCGGGTTCAATTCCGATCACACGGAAATGTACCGCTACGTCGACAAGCTCCCGCGCTGAGCCGCCAGCGCATACGCATCTTCAACGAGTTTAAGCGTCTGCAGGTTATCCTCGGGCGACGTCTCGAACGGCTCGCCAGACAGCAATTTTTCCACGAAGTGCGCAATCCCGGCGTCGAAGCACGCCTGATACGCCGCTTTCATATCGACCGCAATGCGTTCGACAGTAGCCCCGCGCAACTCGATTCCCGATTCGTCGAATATCACGCTCGCGTGCGTGCCGATGATTTCGATGCGGTCCGATACCGCGGTACCGAAGCCGGGAGCGACAAAACTCCCCGCCACCACCACCGGCGCGCCGGCTGGCGTCTCCAGCATCAAAGTGGCGAGCGTTTCACCCGGCATATCGGGCTCGGTATGGAGCGTGCGCGCCGCCACCATCGACAGCGGCCCTAACAGGAAACGCAGCACGTCGAGCTGATGTATCAGGGTCTCGGCGATCATCAGGCGTGGCTCCGTCGCCATGAAAGGCGCGCGCTCCACTGCCGGGCGGCGCCCGTTTGCGTCCTTGATGTAGCCCGAGCGATGCATGGTCAACACGCACTGGCGCACCGGCCCGACGCGGTCTTCATCGAGCCAGCGGCGAATGGCACGGAAGTGCGGTGCAAAACGCCGGTTCTCGTTAACCATCAGGCGTACGCGGCCCGCCACCGCTGCCGCCAATGCTTCTGCCTCGGCCAGCGTATTCGCCAGCGGCTTCTGGCACAGCACGTGGGCGCCGTGCGCGGCGGCGAGTTGCGCGAGCTCATAGTGCGTCTCGCGCCACGTTGCGATGTCCACGGCGTCGAGTTTTTCGCCCGCGAACATCGCCGCCGCATCGGAATACACGGCGGGAATCTCAAATGCTTCGGCGCGCGCGCGGGCGCGCGCCTTGTCGACGTCGCACACCGCAACCACGGTGGCGCCTGCGACCTTGCGCCACGCGGCGAGATGGTTTTGCGAAATATCGCCGGCGCCGATCAGACCGATGCGCAGCTCGGCGCCCGCGTTGCCCTGCATCTAAGTGTGCCTAAGAACCCGTTTCGAATATACGACACCGGCAAGCAAACGCTGATGAACGCCGATGAGCGCCGATAAAATTTTCAGATCCAACCTCCAACCAACCCCAGGTATTGTGGACTTATCTGCGTTCATCGGCGTCTATCGGCGGTTCCAACGTTTTTCAAGACTGCCTCGAAGACTAATCCGCGACGATGCCGGCCGTGTGAGCGACCTTTGTATACTTCGCGACCTCGACCTTGATCAGGGCGGCGAACTCTTCCATCGTGTTACCCACCACATCTGCGCCCAGCCCCGCCATGCGCTCCTTGATGTCCGGCAGCGACAGCGCCTTGATCATTTCCTGATTGAGCTTGACCACGATGTCGCGCGGCGTCTTTGTCTGAATCACCGCGCCGTACCAGGTGCTCATCTGGTAGCCGGGCACGCCGGATTCGGCGATGGTCGGCACGTCGGGCAAAGCACCCACGCGTTTGTCCATGGTCACGGCGATCGCGCGCACGCGGCCGGACTGGATATGCGGCATGATGGGTGGCGCAGTATTGAAGGCGAGCATGACCTGCCCGCCCACGAGATCGACCGCCAGCGGCGCGCCGCCTTTATACGGAATCGGCAGCATGTCGGTCTTGCTCATCATCTTGAACATCTCGCCGGCGAAGTGCTCGGGACTGCCGACGCCGGAAGTCGCGTAGGAAAGCGCGCCCGGCTTGGATTTCGCCAGCGCGATCAGCTCCTTCACCGTCTTCACCGGCAATGACGGGTGCAGGCACAGCACGTTGGGCACATTGGTGACGACCGTAATCGGCGTGAAATCGCGCTCGATGTCGTAGCCGAGGTTCTTGTAGACCGGCTTGCTCATGATGTGCGCGACCGACATGAACAATATCGTATAGCCATCCGCCGGCACATCTGCCGCCAGTTTCGCCGCGATGTTGGCGTTAGCGCCGGGGCGGTTCTCGATCACGAACTGCTGTTTCAGTGAATCGGTCAATTTCGCGCCGATCGCGCGCGCCATGATATCGGTGCCGCCGCCGGGCGCGTAGCCGACCAATATGCGCACCGGCTTGCTTGGGTACGCTTGTGACAACACCGGCGCGGACATGCCCGCGAGCAGCAATACCGCCATCAGGCGCAGGGTAACCATCATGAACTCCTCCGTTATATTTTTGCCGGCAATTATGAATACCGCTGCATAACCTAAGTCGCGCACCAGGGTATGTCAAGCAAAACGCCAACTAAGAATATAATTGCGCCCACGTTAAATACCGGAACCACATCCCATGACATTGCCTATCGCGGGTCCGCACCCCCACCCTGGCCCGCCCCTTTTGACGTCGCCGCGCGGCGCGTGCGATTGCCACGCCCATATATTCGGACCTTCAGCGCGTTTTCCCTATACCGAGGGCCGCGGCTACACGCCGCCCGACGCTCCCGTCGAAAAATTCCTCGCGCTGCTCGACACCATGGGATTCGACCGCGGCGTGGTCGTTCAGGGCAACGCCCATGGCTACGACAACCGCGCGATACTCGATGCGGTCGAGCGCAACCCGCAGCGCCTGCGCGGTGTTGCCATCACCGAGGCCGTCAGCGCCGACGAACTGCGGCGCTGGCACCGCATGGGCATACGCGCGCTGCGCTTTCATATTTTTTATGGCGACCAGAAACCGGGTTACAAGCGCGGCGTCGGGCTCGACGAATTCGCCAAGATGCGTACTACGATGCTGGAACTCGGCTGGCACATGCAGGCGTGGTGCGACTGGCGCGCCCTGCCTAACCTCGCCCCCACGCTGCGCGGCATCGGACGCGACATGCCCATCGTCATCGACCACATGCTCAACATCGATGCGACGCGCGGCGTCGGCGACCCAAATTTCCAGATGCTCCTCAAACTGCTAGGCGAAGGTGCGGTCTGGGTGAAACTGTCGGGCGCTTATCGCGTGTCGAAAAACTTTCCCGACTATCCGGACGCGCTGCCGCTGCATGAGGCGCTCGTGCGCACCAATCCGGAACATCTGATCTGGGGCACCGACTGGCCACATCCGCAGGTTGACGCCGCCATCATGCCCAACGATGGCCATTTGCTGGACCTGTTCAACGCATGGACGCCGAACGCTGCAACGCGCACGCAGATTCTGGTGAAAAATCCCGAGCGCCTCTATGGGTTTTCACCCATCGCTGTCAAATGATCCACACTGAATTGTCCGGCCGCCTCCGGCGGCCGCTGCAAGCGTGCGCGCAACAGGTAAAATAGCGCCTATGAAAAATCCACGCATAGCATTAATCCACGCGACCCCGGTCGCCATCGACCCCATCTGCAGCACGTTCAAACGTTTGTGGCCGCAAGCGCAGGTCACCAACTTGCTGGAGGACTCGCTGTCCGCCGATCTCGCTGTCGCGGGCAAGCTCGAACAGTCCATGATCGACCGCTTCTGCACCCTCGCGAAATACGTTGAGTCGTGCGGCGCCGACGCGATCCTTTTTACCTGCTCGGCTTTCGGCGCAGCCATTGAAGCAGCGCGCACCGCGGTAAAAATACCGGTGCTGAAACCCAACGAAGCCATGATGGAAGAAGCCATCGCGACCGGGCCGCGTATTGCTCTGCTCGCCACATTCGAGCCCAGCCTGCCTTCGATGAAAGCGGAGCTCGAACAACTCGCTGCCGAGCGCAACGCAAAACTCGAGATCGTCGTCAAAGCGGTGCCGGCAGCGCTCAAAGCATTGCAGGCCGGGGACGATAAGGGACATGACAACCAAATCGCTTCCGCAGCAGAAGAAATCGGCGACTGCGATGCGCTGCTGCTGTGCCAGTTTTCAATGGCGAGCGCCGCCGAGCGCATCCCTTCGCGCCGCGGCCGCAGCGTATTCACCAGCCCCTATTCAGCAGTCGCCAGGCTGAAGCAGTTGCTGCACGCATAAACTTAAACAACTGGAAACGATCTCAAAAACAGCTTGGGGCCGCAGATAAACGCGGATAAACGCAGATGAGTTCAGAATGTTTAACGTAGGCTAGAGGGCAACCTTGGCGTTTTTATCTGCGTGTATCTGCGTTCATCTGCGGCTGATTGTCGCTTTTGTAGTTTTGCGGTGAGTATTAGAAATACTGAGGAGAAAACCATGAAGGCCCAAGCGCAATTCGCAGCCGCGTTAGCCCTGTCGGCGCTTGCCGCCGGCGCGGCGGCGCAGCAGTACCCGATCAAGACCGTGCGTTTCGTCGTGCCGTTCGTCGCTGGCGGCCCCACCGACATCCAGGGCCGCATGCTGGGCGAAAAACTCGGTCAGCGGCTGGGCCAGCAATTCATCATCGATAACCGCGGCGGCGCCAACGGCAACATCGGCCTTGAACTCACTGCCAAAGCCCCGCCCGATGGCTATACCATCGTAATCGCGACCGTCGGCACGTGGGCGGTGAACCCCAGCCTCTATAAAAGCATGCCGTTCGACCCGGTGAAGGATTTCGCGCCGATCATGCAGGTCTCGTCCTCTCCCGGCGTGCTGGTGGTGCATCCGTCGGTGCCGGTCAAAAACGTGAAAGAACTCATCGCACTCGCCAGGTCGAAGCCCGGCAAGCTCGATTACGGCTCGTCGGGCGTCGGCGGCTTTGGCCACATCTCGGGCGCGTTGTTCTGCCTGATGACCAAGACCGAGATGGTGCACATCCCGTACAAAAGCTCGGCGCCGTCACTGACCGACCTCATCGCGGGCCAAATCCAGGTGCTGTTCAACAACGCAATTTCGACTGTGCCTTTCATCAAGTCCGGCCAGACGCGCGCTCTCGCGGTGACCAGCCTGAAACGCATGCAAGCATTGCCCGATCTGCCAAGCCTGGATGAGACCGGCATCAAGGGGTATGACAATTCGTCGTGGTCGGCGGTCGCCGCCCCCGCCGGCACGCCCAAAGACATCATCGCCAAACTCAACACCGAGCTGAACCAGATATTGAAACTGCCCGACGTGCAGGAAAAAAATGCTTCGTTCGGGGCCGATCCGGTTGGCGGCACACCCGAGCAGTACAGCGAATACCTGAAATCCGAAATCGCGAAGTTCGCGCGCGTCGTGAAGGAAGCAAAAATCAGCGCGCAGTAGCAAGTCGGCGTCCGGCGCATTGCCGGCACCGAACACCGGGAGGAGATGCGCATGCACACCATCGTTCGCAGGTCGCTGTCGAAACTGCGCAGTTTCGCGCTGTTCGTTTTAATTGCAGCCTTGCCCGCAGCACACGCTGCGCAGCCCGCCAGAAAAACGCCGCAGCCGCCCACGATGGGGCCGGTGACCATTGCGCAACAGGGTTATTTCTTTGTCGCCGGCAAATACGGCAGCAACAAGGACGGCCAGGTCATGACCGGCCAGATGTTCGTGCAGTTCCAGGTCCCGCAGCAGCGCAAGCACCGCTACCCCATCGTGATGTGGCACGGCGGCGGCCAAACCGCTACCAACTTTCTGGCAACACCTGACGGACGTCCGGGCTGGGCCGATTACTTTCTGCGCGCCGGTTATGCCGTCTATGTAGTCGACCAACCGGGACGCGCTCGCTCCGGTTATTTCACCGATGCCTATGGCCCGACGCGCAAGCCCAATGCAAATGCGATGTCGGAACGTTTCACCGCCCCCGAACTCTCCAAGCTCTACCCGCAGGCGGGCATGCATACGCAATGGCCAGGCAAAGGTGTCGCCGGCGATCCGGTGTTCGACCAGTTCTTCGCCTCGCAGGTCGAAGACATGTCGAACCTGGTGGCGCTGGAGGACTTGAATCGCAGCGCCGGCATCGCCCTGCTCGATAAAATCGGCCCGGCGATACTGCTCACGCACTCGCAATCCGGCCCCTTCGGCTGGGAAATCGCCGACAGCCGCCCGCAACTCGTCAAAGGCGTCGTCGCCATCGAGCCCAATGGCCCGCCGTTTTATGAAACCAGCGTGATCGGCGCGCCAGACTGGTTCAAGGACGCCAACCTCGGCCGCGCCTGGGGCATCACCCGCCTGCCGCTCGCCTACGATCCACCCGCATCCGAACCCAAAGACCTGCTGATGGTGCGCCAACCGCAAGCCGACGGCCCCGGGCTCGTGCGCTGCTGGCAGCAGGATTCGCCCGCCCGCCAATTGGTCAACCTGAAACAAGTACCGATACTGATCGTCGTCAGCGAAGCCTCATACCACGCGCCCTATGATCATTGCACTTCGAAATATCTCGCAGATGCCGGCGTCAAACACACTTTCCAGCGCTTGCCTGCAGCTGGCATCCACGGCAATGGGCACATGATGATGCTGGAGAAGAACAACCTGCAGATCGCGGTGCTGCTCAAGACTTGGGTGGAGAAGAACATACGCTGAGCGGATTAGTCCTCGGCGAAAACTATCGCCATGGCATAAGAGTAAGGGCCACGCCACGCAGAATCAGTGACATATTCACATTCGGGAGGGTAAGAGCTCCCCTCGCCCCACTGAAGTGGGGCGAGGGGGTGTTTTGAGAGCACGTAGGGTGGGCAACTTGTTGCCCCCTCGGTTTCCTTCCCGGCGTCCGCGCTGCGGTGGTCATTCCAAGCTGGTGCATCATATCTTCAAGGTAGCGTAGTCTGGATAGCGTGGCACTGCGCTCGGCCTTGGCTTCGAGGGTCTCCTCGCCATGCTGGTAATTCGGATGTGTCTTGCCGCGTTTGATTGATTCTGGACGCCGTGCGCCGTGACCATGGGCTTAAAGCGTTGCAAACCTCGAAAAGCTAATTATGTCTCCGAGCCACCTCTCGGATCAGCCCTTTGGAGTGACGTAGGGAAAGCGTTTTCTGGCCTTGATGTCACTTGCCTTGGCGCTACGCACATAGCGCGAATCATCATCGAAGCGCGCCCGGAATGACCAGTTCACCGGCATACCCGCTCCCGCAGTCACCTTCTGGATGAAGAGGCGCCTCCGCTGGCTTCGCATGATATCGGCAGTCACCTGCTCGGGATCCCAGTCCTTCAGGACAAGGTCGTGCAGGTGCTGCTCAACCTTTTCGACTGATAGCTGTCCTGACAGATTCCTAAGTTCGTGCGGATCTTCTCCAATATGATAGAGCTGACTGCCGTGGCCGTGAACATAGATGTATTTGTACAGCCCTTGTCTCGCCATGCGGCAGGGTGCGAGCACGCCGTCTGCAGTGTATTCACTCAGCGCCACATCATCCCAGTCTTTTGGTACCTTTCCTTCAAGCAGCGGCACTAGACTCTTACCGTCAAGCTCATCGACATATTCCTGCCCTTTAGCCATTCCGGCGAGATCCAGAACCGTGGGCAGGAGATCAACCAGTGACACAACTTGCGCGCAACGTCGTGGGGCATAGCGCTCCGGGGCACTAACGATCATGGGTATCCTGCACGACCACTCGTAAAAAGAAGACTTGAACCACATACCGCGCTCGCCCATCATTTCACCGTGATCGCCCAGAAAGATGACAACGGTTTCGCGGTCCAGTTCTGTGCGGCGCATCGCCTCCATAATGCGTCCGACCTTGTCGTCTATATAGCTGATCATGCCGTAGTAAGCGTGCCGCGCATTGATTACCTGGTCATCCGTAATGACATATTGATCGCTGCGCCTCGCCTGACCTAGCCATCGTGTCTGCATGTCCTGATGTGCTTCTGCCAAAGGACCTACTGCTGGCATGTCTATGTCCTCATCGCGATAGCGCTGCCAATGCTCCAGCGGGGAGGTAAAAGGCGCGTGGGGATGCGTAAAGGATACGGTCAGAAAAAACGGCAGTTGCTCCTGCGCGCGAGCCAGATCATAAATTTTTTGTATCGCGCAGTGTTCAACTTCGTCGTCGTAATCAATTTGCAGGCTGCGTATGCAATGGCCAGCATCCAGCACGGTTTTCAGGGTTGCACCGGCCGGGCTACTTGGAACGGTTTCGGACCAGTTAGCAGTCAGGGAAAAATCCGAGCCGATGATGTCTGTCGTGAGGCGCTCATGGTAGCCATGCAACTGATCCGGTCCGATAAAATGCATCTTACCGCACAGGCTGGTGTGATAACCAAGCGCTCGAAGGTAGTGCGGCATGGTTACCCAAGACGCAGAAAATTCCGCAGCATTGTCATAAGCGCCTATGCGTGTCGCGTAAAGTCCTGTCAGCATGGAGAACCGGCTGGGCGCACATACCGGAAAATTGCAATATGCTGCGTCAAATACGACACCACTGGAAGCCAGCGACGCGAGGTGCGGAGTTTTGACGACCTGGTGTCCGTATACTGGCAGCGCAGGGGCGGCAATCTGGTCAGCCATCACCAGCAGGATGTTTGGCCGCTTCTGGTTTCTGCTTTTCATTTATTGATCTCAGTTGATCTTAATGCCGGCGACCTTAACCAGTTTGCCGTAGCGCTCATATTCCGTCGCCACTAGTTCCCGAAATTTTTCCTGGTCCATGATCAGCGGCTCCACGTGATGCCGCAGCATTTCCTCTCGGGTATCCGGCGTGTCGATGACCTTGCTTATTTCGCTATTGAGTCTTCGCACCAGAGCTGCGGGAACTTTGGCAGGTGCAAATATTCCGAACCAGTTGCCAGCGGTGAACCCAGGCAACCCTGCCTCGATGATGGTCGGCAACCCCGGAAACAGCGCAGACCTTTCAGGGCTACCGACCGCCAGCGCGCGTATCCTGCCTGCCTTCAACTGCGGCAACGTGGTTATCGCAGCATCGAATAGGACCTGAATCTGACCGGAAATCAGGTCGATCATGGCTGGTCCGGCCCCTTTGTATGGCACGTGTACCAGGTCGACTCCCGCGGTGCGCTTGAACAACTCGCCCACCATATGGGTAGTTGTCCCGTTGCCAGCAGACCCGATATTCAGCGTTCCAGGTCTGGATTTCCCCAGAGCGACCAAGTCTTTTATCGAGCGCACATCTACCCTGGGATTTACGTTCAGAACGAATGTGAGGCGCGTAAACGGGGCAATAGGAACAAAATCTCTCCGCGTGTCGTAAGGCAGCTTGATGGCAAGATGGGGAGCGATGGCAAAAGCCGCAGCGCTCCCCAGCAATAGCGTATAACCATCGGGCGCCGCTTTGGCAACCAGATCCGTCCCTATGATACCCCCGGCGCTTGGCCTGTTATCGACTATTACCGATTGACCAAGCGAATCGCCAAGCCGCTGCGCTAGCAGCCGCGCCAGAACGTCGCTGGCCCCCCCTGGCGCAAATGCAACAATCAGTCTGACCGGCTTGGTGGGGTAATGCTGTGCTGAAGGCGATGCGGCAACCAGAAAACTTCCGATGATGCACAACAGAATACGAAACATGCTTCCTCCCACGATAACTTTTTGTTTAGTTAAAGAATCGGCAACGATCGGCCAACTTGATACTATTCTTTAACATGGTGCAGCATGGGATGCGGCACCAGATTCATTTCTCCGACGCGCCGCAATGCCGGATCGTCCATGGTTTTTAGCAGCTTGCGTAGTTCAATATGCAATCGTCCCGCCGCCGTGTCTCCGAAAAACCAGTTGTCCACTGCGATACCGGTGGCATGCCCCGGCCGCGCAAGTGCAGCCTGATAGTAGAAATGCTTCAAGTCATCTGCGCAAAGCTTGATCGCGCGGGTCATCGGTTCGCCCGCAATAAAAGGAGGAATCCTCTGGTCGTGAAGGTAAGAGACAAGATGATCAGCGATCTCCTCAGGAGATAATGATGTCAGCCCGTCCAGCCGCCGACCTTTTTGCCGCCGCACGGATTCCGCGTACCAAGGTCGCAGCAGTAATATTTCCTGATGCAGGCGCTGCCTATATGCCTCGGGGCTGCCGGGGTCAAATGTGGGACCACTGAAATTGACCGGGCAGGCCCAGCCTTGCTGATCGTCCGATGCCCCGTTCAGTGCATCGGGTGCCGGTTCCGGAAAGTCCTCAAGCAATGGTCCGTCACAGCGATCTAGCAGGCGCAGGGCCGCTGTCAGCACGCGGCGCTGAAAATCCGGTGCGCATGGGGCCCCGAAGGGACGGCCAAACTGGAAGGGCACGTGCAACGCGCGTGGCGGCCTCATCCGTGCAGTGTGTTCACGGATCAGACTCACCACTACTGTCGGGATGCCCTGACGTTCAATGAAATGTGCAAGCCCGCTCACGGCGCGTGTGCACTGGGGTCAGACGCCGGCAAGTACAACACCGTCGACCTTGTCCTCCATGAACAGCTTGGCGATATCCCACGCCACGGCCGAGTGTGCATCAGGTGGCGTGGCGCCCATGAAAGCGTAATGGAAACTGGCAATACTGCCTATGGTGCCATCGGCTGCCAGTTCGCGCAGACGTTCGATGGGAAATACTACGTTAAGGTCCTGCTGAAATCCCGTGCGATCAAAATTATTCGATATGTGACTCATGATCAGGTCATTCGGATCAGTATCGTCCGGGATGATGCGATATTCACCGGCACCCAGCGAAAATGACTTGTCGGAGCGCTTGTGTAGGCCAGAGGTCGTAACAATAGCGATGCGACGCTGCGACAAAGGAGAGCCTGCACGGCATTCCGTGACCCCATAATCAGGCAGTTCCTGACCTAAGATACGACTTTGGGCCACCTCCCCCATATCACGCATGTACACCATTTTTTCTCCTTTGATGAATTTTTTTCGATCATATCACGCGTCGTATCCGGAATAGGTATTCATAAGATAGCCTGCAATACTTACTTCGAGGACGGTGCACATCTCAGACAGATCAAAAAAATCTCGATGCGCTTTGATCTCGGCGTGCTTCACACTAGTTCCCGCGCGAAGTACGCCGTAGTTTTTTTTAGGATTACCGCTTCCCGTTTTAAGCGCACATTCTCAGCCCTTAGGCCGGATATCTCCATTTGTTCAGGGGTCACTGCTTTAGATCCCACCCAAGAGAGCCTGCCTGCATGAGAGGCCGCAGTCAGGAGCTTTTGGCGCAACGCCTGTTCCCGCCGA
>CAMBSS010000061.1 GCA_945870465.1 Bordetella parapertussis
ATATTCTTGCCGAGCTGGATGAATATTCCTCCCACATGCTGGTGATGCAGCAGGGGCGCATCATAGAAAACAAGGCGCTGTCCGCGGCCGCTGCGCGTGCCGCGCAGGTCCGCATCGTCTTCGACGCCGCGGTCGACGGGCTCGCCGGCCGCCTGGCTGCCATCGGCGGGCTGGTGGTCCTGGAATGCGGCGCGAACGATGCGCTGATTGCCGTAGGCGCCGGAACCGGCAGCGCTGTCTTGCGCAAGCTGGTCGAGGCTGGCCTGCCGGTGGCGAGCTTCGCGCCGGAGCGCGACAATCTGGCGGCGTCTTATCTGCGCACGGTGCAGGCGGCGAAGGGAGCGCGCACGTGAACCCTGAACTGCGCCGCAACCTGTGGCTCGAAATGTCCCCGCACCGGCTGATCGCCATGCCGGCGGTGCTTTGCATGGGCTTTCTGCTGGTGGCCGCGATCAATGACAACCCGTGGCAGGAGCGCGTGAGCTGGGCGGCACTGACCGTCTATTTCGTGGTGACGCTGTTCTGGGGCGCGCGGCTGGTGGCCGAATCGATCAGCGATGAAATGCGCGGTAAGACATGGGACCTGCAGCGTATGTCGGCCATCGGCCCGTGGGACATGACGTGGGGAAAATTATTCGGTTCGACCCTGTTTGCATGGTACGGCGGCGCGCTGTGTCTTGCGGTGTATGTGTATGCCGCGCGCGACCTGCCCGGCGTCGGCGGACCGGTGGTGGCGCTGGGGCTCGTCGCCGCCAGCGTGCTGCTCCACGCTTTCTCGATGGCGGCGACGTTGCAAGCGGCGCAAAAAGGCTGGAACACCGGCAGCCGCTGGGCCACTTTCGTACCGGTGCTGGCATTCCTGTTCGTCGGCCCCGGCCTGGTGAGTTTCGCGGTCCGCCACCCGACGCTGGTCTGGTTCGGCACCGAGTTCGACGCGGTCGAGTTTCTGCTGACGTCGGTGATGGTTTTCTCGGTGTGGGCGGTGTACGGCGCCTATCGCGTGATGTGCCTCGAACTGCAGGTGCGCACCACACCGCTGGCGTGGTGCGCATTCACGCTGTTCCTTAGCGTTTATCTGGCGGGACTGCTGGGCGCATTGCCGGGCGCCAAGGTGGGCGTGTTCGGCTATCTGTGCCTCTCGGGCCTGGTGGTTTCGGTGACGCTGGCATACGCGATGCTTTTTTCCGAGCAGAACAGCGCCATGACCCTGCGGCGCATGCTGCTGCACGCGGATCGACGCCAATGGCAACACGTATTTGAGGATATGCCGTGCTGGCCGAGCACCGTGGTGCTGGCTTTCATATTCGCGTTTGGCACGATAGCTTCCGCGGCTGTTTACCGCGACTCCTTTGATCTCGTGAAACAGATGGCGCTGATGCCGCTGGTGTTCGTGTTCCTGCTCGTGCGCGACGCCGCCATCCTGCTGTTCTTCGCGTTCGCGAAGCAGGCGCGGCGCGTGGAAGCGGCCGCCGTCATGTATATGGTGCTGCTCTACTGGCTGCTGCCCGGGTTGTTGCGCATGGCGGGGCTGGAGACCGCCTCGGAAATCGTCCTGCCGCTTTTGATCAAACCCGCGTTGGGCAGCGTCATCGCGTTCGCGCAGGCGGGCATCGCGATTTTTCTGTGCGTTGCGCGCTGGCGCAAAAACTATGCGCACGCGGGCACCCCTGTTATTTGAAACCTGTCGATAATTCCCACCGCAAGGAGCGACTGTCATGGAGCGCAAGAAAGCGAGTGATTTTCCGCCGGAAGTCCTGAAGCTGTTCGACGGTTACGTGCACGGCATGATGAACCGGCGCGAGTTTATCGACCGCGCCGGCAAGTTTGCGGTTGGCGGTTTTACCGCCGCCGCCATGCTGGAAAGCCTGCGCCCCAACTTCGCGTGGGCGCAGCAGGTCGCCAAAGACGATGCGCGCATCAAGGCCGAATATGTCACTTACCCGTCGCCGCAGGGCTCGGGCACGATGCGCGGTTACCTGGTAAAGCCGGCCAATGCCAGCGGTAAATTGCCGGGCGTGGTGGTCATACACGAGAACCGCGGTTTGAATCCGTATATCGAAGACGTGACGCGCCGCCTCGCGTTGCTGAATTATGTGGCTTTCGCGCCGGATGCATTGACGCCGCTCGGCGGTTATCCGGGCGACGAGGAAAAAGCGGCCAAAGCATTTGCAACGCTCGATCCCGTCAAGCGCACCGAAGACCTGGTCACGGGTGCGGAGTTTCTCAAGGCGCGCCCGGAATGCACCGGCAAGATAGGCGCGGTCGGATTCTGTTTCGGCGGCGGCATTTCGAACCTGCTGGCGACGCGGCTGCCGGACCTCGGCGGTGCGGTGCCTTTTTATGGTGCGCAGCCCGCGGCGGCGGATGTGGCGAAGATCAAGGCGCCGTTGTTGATCCATTATGCGGGGCTCGATGAGCGCATCAACGCGGGCTGGCCTGCGTACGAGACTGCGCTGAAGGCCAACAACGTCAAGTACGAGGCGTTCATCTACCCGAACGTGAACCATGGTTTCCACAACGACACGACCCCGCGTTACGACGACGCGGCGGCCAAGCTCGCGTGGCAGCGTACGGTGGATTTTTTCAACAAGAACCTGCGCGCCTAGAAATGCGGTAAAAAGGTGCTGTTGCGGCTTAACTAACTTGACCGGAGGGGAACGTGGATAAAACAGGCAAAAGCGTGATGGCAATGCTGGCGATCAGCGCACTGGTCCTCGGCATGAGCGGTTGCAAGAAAGAAGAAGGCCCGGCTGAAAAAGCCGGCCGCGCGCTCGATAACGCTGTCAATAAGGCGGGGCAGCAGATGGAGAAAGCCGGCGAAGCGATCCAGGACGCGGCCAAAGGCAAGAAGTAGCGGCAGCCGGTTGCCGCAGTCTTAAAAAAAAGGGAGCCACCGGCTCCCTTTTTGTTTGCAGCAGAGAAAACTTGAATGTCCGTGCGGACCGCTTATTGTACGGGCGAGAATTTCGCCGGCATCACGATCTTGTTTTCCTGCATGACGTACGGAATGCTCTTGGCGCCGGTTTTGGCTGCTACGGCCGAAGGGGGCCAGATGCCGGAGTCCTTGGCCTTGTCGCGTGTGTTATTGCGCGCGTCGAGCGTAGGGTAGGCCCAGATGTGCAGCCACTTGTTCAGGCCGCCCAGTTCCGAGTAGCCGCAAAAGCACAGCGGGCTCAGCTTGACGCGGTCGGGCAGCGCTTTGCCCCAGTTGTCCATCACATTCGGCAGGGCGCCGGGTGCGTAGGTGTAGGTGCGCATTTCGAAATAAGGGCCCGCTTTGCCGGGCGTAATTTCGGGCGAGAAAGGCGCGGGAATGAAAATATCGGAGCGCTGCGCGGTGAGGAATTCACCGGTCTTGGGCGGCCACTGGCCGGACTTGTACGCGGCAGCGCGGACTTTCGCGCGCTCTTCGAGGTCTTTGTACGGCCACACGTGGATGATCTGGTTCAGGGGGCCGATCTCGGTATGCCAGAAGGCGGCGAGCGGCGACAGCGTCTTTCGGAATTCATAGGCTTCGGCGAAGCGCTTTTCCACTTCGGCCAGCGTGCCGGGCTTGATGTCGTAGGTCCTGAATTCGTAGATCATTTTTTTCCTCTGGTTATAATTTCGATATGTGACTTGGCCTTCCGGAACGACGCTGCTGGCCGCTGGTGCCGGCGGATGATGCCCGACCCCGGAATATCGAACTTTACCATTGGCCGCGCGGTTGCGGGCAGCGCGCGCGCGGGACCTGCGCGGCAATCAGCCGATGCGTTCCCACAGGTGGGTTTCGTCCTCGAGGCGGTCGAGTTCGAGGCCTTTGAAGTCGCCGCGCGAGACGATGCCGAGAATTTTTCCGTGCTCGACGATCGGCAGGTGGCGGTAGCCGCCATCGCGCATCGCGCGCAGAGCGTCGATCGCGGTTTGCTCCGGCGTGATCGTGTCGGGTTTCGCCGTCATCACCGCGGAGAGCGCGGTCGCGGCGGGGTTTTTGCCTTCGGTGAGCGCGCGCACTGCATCGCGGCCGGTGAATATGCCCGCGAGATGATGGTGTTTGTCGTCGGTAACGAGCACCGCCCCGACGCCGCGCTCGCACATCCGCTTGCACGCATGCTGGACAGTCTGGCTCGCGGCCAGTATCAGCGGGTTCTGGTCTTTGACGATGAAGGCAAGGCTGCGGCTGGCCATGGCGGTTCTCGCATGTTGGAACAGACCCGGGTCATTTCCCCGTTTGCATCCATGTTAGTCGCGACCGGCCCACGCGGGTATTGATATGGATCAACTGCCAAGGCCAGAAATCGGCGCAGCAGTGCCGAATTTTGGATTCAGCGGCTGATCACTGCGTCCGGCGGAGTGAACACTATCATCGGCTCGGCGATTGCGGACAGGCTGATCACGTTGTAGGCGACCATCAGCAGGGTGAGCGGCATGGTTGCCATCGCCGCGCGCCGCTCTCCGTGTGCTCGACCACGACCTGCGCGACGGCGAATGACAGGATGACCACGAGGGCTGCGCCCGTCATGAAATAAGACAGCGGCGCCGGCAGGTCGTAGCGTTCTTCGAAGGCGTGCGCGCAAGTCAGCGCGGGCATGCCAAGCGCCGTGGCTACGACGAACCGCACGTGAATCATTGCGGCCAGACTTCGAGCGTGGGGGAAAATGCGCCCGGCATAATATCGGCGCTGTTCCGCCGTTCTGCGCGGTGGTGCGCGCGCGGAAGTTCGGCTATCATCCGCGCATGCACGCCTCAAAAGATACGTCGGCGGATGCAGTTTACGTCCGGCGTCTGGTCGTGCTGTTCGGACTCGCCTATTTCGCGCAGGGGCTGGGGCAGGCGGGCGGGCTCATCAGCCAGCCGCTCAACTACTACCTGAAGTCGGGCCTCGGGCTGAACCCGGCGCAGGTTTCCGAGTACCTGGCGATACTGACCCTGCCGTGGGTGATCAAGCCGCTGTACGGGCTCGTCAGCGATTACCTCCCGCTGTTCGGCTACCGCCGCAAGACCTGGCTGATACTGGTCAATATGGTGGCGGCGCTCGGCTTCCTGTGGGTGTCGGGATTGACCGAAGTCGGCACCATCATCGCCGCGCTCACGCTGACGGCGTTCGGCATCGCTTCTTCCGACGTGATCATAGACGCGCTGATGGTCGAAAACGGCGAACGCACCGGCATGATCGCGCGCTTCCAGGGCGTGCAATGGTTCTGGTTCAAGATTGCCGCCATCCTGACCGCGCTCACCGGCGGCTATCTCGCTTCTATGTTCGAGCCGGCGACCGCATTTCACCTGGCGGCCAGCATCACAATGCTGGCGCCGCTCGCCGTGATCGTCGCGAGCTATCTGGTGCTACGGGAAGAGCGCACCGTTATCAGCTTCGAGCAGTTCAGGGAAACGTCGCAAAGCCTGCTGCTGGCGCTGAAGTCGCCGACGCTGCAGATCGCCGCGGCGTTTCTCGCGTTGTGGTGCTTCAGCCCGGCGTTCGGCACGCCGCTTTACTACCACATGGTGGACAACCTCGGTTTCGAGCAGCACTACATCGGCCAGCTCAACGCGCTGACCGCGATTGGCGCGGTGGGCGGCGCATATATTTTTCTGCGCGTGTTCGCCGACAAGACCGTGGTTTGTCGCGTGGTCTTCAGTCTCTGCGCCGGCATCGTCGGCGTCTTGTCTTATCTCGCGCTCGCCCAGCCGCAGGATTACTCGGCGGCGCTCGCCATTCCGCTCAATATATTCGTCGGCATGGTCGCGCAGATCGGTACGCTGACGATACTGACCATGGCGGCCAACGCCTGCCCGCCGAAGGCCGCCGGTTTCGCGTTCGCGGTGCTGATGTCGCTGTACAACGGGGTCGAGCAGTTCTCCGCCATCATCGGCTCGCAGTTGTACGAGCATGTATTCGAGCGCCAGCTGGCGCCGTTGTTGTGGGTGGCGGCGCTTTCATTCATGGTGTGTTTCGCGCTGGTGCCGCTGCTGCACCGGCTCGAGACGTCCCCTAGCGGCTGATCACCGCGTCCGGCGGCGTGAACACGACCATGGGTTCGGCGATCACTGCCAGGCTGACGACGGTATATGCCACCATCAGCGCGGTCAGCGCTATGGTCGCCCGCCCGGCGCGGCGCTGCGTGCCGAACGCATCGAGGGCGACCCGGTGTGCGAGCCAGATCGAGATGGCGTGGCCGCCGACAATCGCGCCTATCGCCACGTACCACGATACCCTCGCGTCGATGAGCCCGATATCGGGACGGAAGTTCGCCGTGCCGAACAAGTCCCACTTGGCGCCGAACGGGTCGGACGCAAGCGCGATCAATTGCTGCCCCTGCACTAGCAGGGTCGCGCAGTTGTGTGCGATGTTGTAAGCGATCGCTATCGGCACCAGCGTCAGCGCGAAGAGACAGACGACACGTCCAAAGCCGTGCGGCGCGAGCAGGGCCGTGATCCAGCACGTCAGCAGATATGCGCCCAGGAATACCAGCCACACGGTGAAGAGGCCGAACGCGCCCATGCGGTAACCTTCGGCGTCCACCATGAACGGCAGGGCATGCGCAATGCTGCTTTGCGCGGCCGGCCACGCCTGACCGCTCAGCAGGCCGTCGAACAGCACGGTCGACAGCATGGCGATGACGAAACACACCATGGCGAAAGAGCCCGCGGGTTGGTCTATGAGGCCGCGTCCCGGCGCGCGCAGCACCACGCTATGCGCATCGGGTCCAGCCGCCATGGGCGCGAAGCGGCCGAGCGTCGCAAAATAGACCGCAAAGACATCGGCGTTGCGTTGCCACGCGTCGGCGCCGAAGCACAGCATGCCGAGCAAAGTCACGCCCGACCATGCTAATGCTACGCACGCGAGCCGGTAAGGCACCGCGGCCTGCGGATAGGCCACTTCGAACCAGCTCAGCCCGAGCAGCAGCACGACGGCCGGCCATGCGCCGAGCGCCTGCGGGTAACGCCAGCCGAGCGCAATGCCGCGCCGCCTGCCTGCCAGACGCGCCAGGCCGTCGATGGTATCGAACAGCGTGCGCCACGGATCGAGCGCGGGCCAGATGTTCGCGACGCAGGCGACGACCAGTGACAGTCCCACCCACCAGACGATCCACACCGCGGTGGGAGCAAAATTCATTTGCGGGTCGGCGGTGCCGTAAAACCCCGCCGCCAGGATCAGCAAGAAAATGAAGAATGCGAGCGCGCGGCAGATTGCGCGCAACACGGGCAGCAGCGGCCCCGTCTTGATGACGCGGCCCTGCGCCGGCGTGCCGCCCGTCGCGCGATCGATCAGCACCTGCGCGATCGCGAACGACAGGATGACCACGAGCGCCGCGCCGGTCATGAAATACGACAGCGGCGCCGGTAGGTCGTAGCGGTCGTCGAAGGCGTGGGCGCACGCCAGCGCGGGCATGCCGAGTGCCGCTGCCGCCCATATGTGCGCGCGCAATTCAAGAACAAATTGCAACCGCCGATGAACGCCGATGAACGCCGAAAATTTCATAAAAGACATCGACCACGGAAATTACGCGACAACAAGAAAGAACGTTGCATCATTGCGTAAATTTGTTTTTCATCGGCGTTTATCGGCGGCTAAAAATGTTCTTTAACCAGGTTGAAAAATCATTTCGGCCGCACTTCGAGCGTGGCTAATGGCGGGCCGTGATGCGCGCCGGTTTTAGCCGCGCTTTGCGCACCGTGCCACTCGAATGGGTAGCGGCCGGTCGCATGGGCCTTGAATGCGAGTTCAGCCGACTGGCTGGGAGTGAGTTTTACTTCAAGCCGGTAGCCGTGCAGATGCAGTTCGCCTGGCGCGTCGCTGGTGATGCGCAGGCGCAGCGCATCGCCTTTTTCGAGCTTGAGCAAACGTTGCTCAGCCGGCACCATGCCGCGGACGATGGCCAGATCGAAGTTTTTTTCGGGCGCCTGGGTGGCGCGCGCGCCGGTTGCAGCGCACACCGCGAAGACGAGCAGCAGTCGAAGCGAAAGTCGCATGGAAAATGCGTCGGCGCAAACCCGCGCTGGCTGGTTGGATGCCACGGAATATGCCAGAATCGTCCCTGCAAAGATAGCAAACGCGCCACCGTCAAGAGTGGGCCGCCGATCGATTCGAGGTCATGCGACGCGCTGTATTCAGGGAGAGGAACGACATGACGGGAACCGCGCGCAAGATCGCGAACTTCAAATAAACGCGGATGGATAAATGAGCGCCGCCGCCGACATCGCAGTAGCAGTGGTGGCGGTGCTGCACTTGTACTTCCTGGTTCTGGAAATATTTCTGTGGGACAAGCCGTTCGGGCGCAGGGTGTTCCGGCTGACGCCGGAATTCTCGGCCTCTTCCAAATCGCTCGCCGCGAACCAGGGCCTGTATAACGGTTTTCTGGCGGCAGGGCTGGTGTGTGGCCTGCTGGCAGGCGCGCAGGGCCATGCAATCAAATTGTTCTTTCTCGGCTGCGTCATCATCGCGGGGATATTCGGCGCGGCTACGGCGAGAAAAAATACTTTTTGTGCAGGCCTTGCCCGGCGCGGTGGCGATGGTGCTGGCGTCGTAACGCGCGTTAACCAAAAAAAGGGCGCGATGTGGCGCCCTTTTTATTTGTCATTCCCGTGTAGACGGGAGTCCAGGAGATCTGCAAAGTTCTGGATGCACGCCTACGCGGGCATGGCGAGCTACTTGCCGAGCCCCAGCCGCTTGGCGACTTCGGTATAGGCCTTGGTGCGCTCTTTCATGAACGCGTCCATCCTGTCGACGCCGACATTGACCAGCTCGAAGCCGCTTTTGAACGCAAGCTCTTTCATTTCTGGATCGTTGTTGAGCGAGGCCCACAGGTCGGACATGCGCTTGCGCGCTTCGGGTGAAGCCGATTTCGGCATGCCGATGCCGCGGAAAGCGCCGTCGATCCATTCGAAGCCTAGTTCCTTGAACGTCGGTACGTCGGGCAGCAGCGGATGGCGCTTGTCCATGGCCACAGCGAGCGCGCGCACGCGGTCTTTGGTGTTGATGGCGAATGCCGTATAGGACATCGCGCCGGTCACCTGCTGGCCGATCACTGCCGGCGTGAGGTCGCCCGTGCCTTTGTACGGCACGTAGGTAGTCTGGATGCCGGCCACTGCCTGCAGTTTTTCATGCGCGGCGTGGTTCGCCGAGTTGGTTCCCGAGCCACCAAGCGTCAGTTTGCCGGGTTGCGCCTTCGCCATTTTGACCAGGTCGGCGAAGGTCTTGATGGGGCTGTCGTTGGAGACGACGATGGCGTCCGGCGTGAAATGAAACCAGTAGACCGGCGTGATGTCCTCGGTCTTGTACTGCACCTGGCCTTCGAGCGGCTGCAGCACGATGTGCGGGAGGTTGACGCCCACGATATTCATGCCGTCGTTGGGCAGGCCGTTCATCTGCGACCACATGAGGCCGCCGCCCGCGCCCGGCTTGTATTGAATGACCGTCTCGATGTTCGGGCATTTCTTTTTGAGCACGAGCTGCTGGTGGCGCGCGGAAATGTCCGATTCGCCGCCGGCCGGGAAAGCCTGGTAATAGTTGAGATGTTTTTCCGGGCAGGGCTGGGCCGACGCGGTGCCGCTCGCAGCAGCGAGGGCAAGCAGGGCAAAAGCGGTTGCGATGAATTTCATTCTTCCTCCGGTGGCTGATTTATTTTGACGACCCGTGCATTTGAATGCAGGCGCAAACAATAACAGCGCATGCCCGCGAACGCAACGCAGGAACGGTTACAATTCCCGCATGGCGCAACGCACCGCAAAGCCGCAACGCAAAGCAAGTAATCAACGCTGTGACGTGGCAATGCTGGTCGACGTGGAAAACGGCGAACGCAACGAGTCTGGCCGCTTCGTCCTCGACCGCGGGAACATGGAGGAACATGTCCTCAAGGCATTGCGTCCGCGCTACAAAAACGTCGTAGTGGTGCCTTTCGGCCCCGATGCCGGCGCAACATTGCGGGAACTCAAGGCGCTCAAGCCGCGCATCGTATTCAACCTCACCGAGTGGATCGACGGCGACCGCAAGCTCGACTATGCGATCGCCGCGCTGCTCGAAGTCCTGAAATTCCGCTACACCGGCACCGGCCCGGCCGGTCTGCAAATGTGTCGCGACAAGGCATTGTCAGCGCACCTCGCTGCGGCGGCAGGGGTAGACGTGCCACGTTCGTTTACGCTGGGAATCCGCGACCGCATCGAAAATCCCGGGCTCGCGTACCCGCTTCTGGTCAAACCGCAATTCGGCGACGGGTCGGACGAAATCGGCAAGGATTCGCTGGTGCGGACGCTGCGCGAGTTGCAAGCGAAGGTGAGGGCGATAAGATCGCGGCTGAAGGAGCCGGTGGTGTGCGAAGAATTCATTCCGGGCCACGACATATACGCTGGGGTCATCGGCAACGAACCGCGCGTGCTGGCGCCTACCGAAATGGTGGTTGGCAGCAAAAAAGCGTCGGCGCCCAAGTTCGCGACCTATCGCCTGAAGAACGACGGCGCCTATCGGACCAAGTGGCGCGTGTGCTATCGCCTGGCGAAGTTGCCGCCGCGCGTGATGCGGCAGGTGCAGGATTACGGCAAGAAAGTCTTTCGCGCGCTGAAACTGCGGGATTACGCGCGGCTGGATTTCCGCCTGACCGACGAGGGGCGTCTGGTGTTCATCGAGGCAAATCCGAATTCCGACCTCACGCCCAATACGCTGGGTCGTAACCTGTGCTTTGTCGGAATCGAATACCGCAACCTGATTCCGCGCATCGTTGAGACGGCGCGCAAGCGTTATCGCGGGCGGTAGTGCCCGTAATCGGCCGCCCGCCGGATTGGGTACGACAGTCAGCATGTTCGCGTCGCGCGCGGGCATCCATTTGCCGTTTTTCTTATTGAGTGTGGTGAGCGTATTTCCACCACGCGTCATCGGCGTCGCACCGCTGGGCGGAGTCACCACGACCGATAGCTTCGTCCACATGAACGCCCAATCGCCCAGCACCTTGATTTCCTGAATCTCACCCTTGCCATCGAACTTTGGCATCTCCTTGCCCGCGGGCGGTTTTGACGCCGCGGCATACGCCGCCTTTCCCATCATGGGCGGGTGGTGACAAAACTTACGTGACAAAAAATCATATAACACGGCTGTATTTTTCGCCGATTTTTCCTGAAAAAAATTTCGCGTTGCATCCTTACGCTAAGTTGCCCATTCCGGCTAAACCGACTTTCGTCGGGTTTGGTTTTCACGCGCGGGTGGGAAGCGGGGCGTCATCGGTGCTGGATTCGAGTAACGGCTCGACAGGTTTCTCATCGGGCGCCTGCTCGTCAAGAGGTTCGGTGGCGGTTTCGGTCGCCACGACCTCGTGCCCGAGGAATCCCCCCGACTGATGCTGCCACAGCCGCGCATAGTGCCCACCCAGCCGCAGCAGTTCGTCGTGCGAACCCTGCTCAACGATGCGGCCTTGTTCGAGCACGATCAGGCGGTCCATGCGTGCGATGGTGGAGAGACGATGCGCTATCGCGATGACGGTCTTGCCTTCCATTAGGCCGAGCAACTGCTCCTGGATCGCGAGTTCGACTTCGCTGTCGAGCGCCGAGGTGGCTTCGTCCAGTATGAGGATAGGCGCGTTTTTCAGCACGACCCGCGCAATCGCCACGCGCTGGCGCTGTCCGCCGGAAAGTTTGACGCCGCGTTCACCTACGTGCGCGTCATAGCCGGTGCGGTCGCGCCAGTCCTTGAGGCCGACGATGAAGTCGTGCGCATGCGATTTGCGTGCGGCTGCATACACTTCCTCGTCGCTCGCGCCGGGCCGGCCGTAACGGATATTGGCGGCGATTGAACGGTGGAGGAGCGAGGTGTCCTGCGTCACCATGCCGATGGCAGCGCGCAGGCTTTCCTGTGTCACATTGCTGATGTCCTGCCCGTCGATGCTGATGCGGCCTTGCTCCGGCTCGTAAAACCGCAGCAACAGGTTAACGAGAGTCGATTTGCCGGCGCCGGAGCGGCCTACCAGTCCGACGCGCTCGCCCGGGCGTATGGTGAACGTGAGGTCGTCGAGGACCCGGTGCTCGGCGCCGCGACCGTAACTGAAGATAACGTTCTCGAAACGAATCTCGCCGTGCGGCACTTTCAGTGCGTCCGCACCCGGCCGGTCGAGCCCGCTGTGCGGGACGGCAATCGCCTGCATGCCTTCCTGCACCACGCCGATGTTCTCGAAAATGCCGGTGACTTCCCAGCTCACCCAACCCGCGATGTTGGCGATCTGCCATGCGAGCGGTAGCGCGGTGGCCACCACGCCGGCGCTCACCGTGCCCTGTGCCCACAGCCAGATGCCGATGGTTGCAGTGCCGGTGAGCAGCAGCGCGTTCATCACCGACAGCCAGAACATGAAGCGCGAGATCAGCCGCATGTGCGCGCCCATGGCGTTCTGGTGATCGTCTATCACTTCGCGCACGTGCGCGTCTTCGTCGGCGAGCCGCGCGAACAACTTGACGGTGAGGATATTGGTATAGCTGTCGACTATGCGTCCCATCACCAGGGAGCGTGCTTCGGAGCTGCTCTTCGCCAGGTCGCGCATGCGCGGCACGAAGTAGCGCAGGAACGCGAGATAACCGGCGAACCACAGCAGCGTCGGCACGCCCAGCCGCCAGTCCGCGGCGCCCATCAGCACCAGCGCAGTGACACCGTAAACCACGATGTAAAACACCGCGCGTATGCTCGACATGACGCTCTCGCGCAAGGCGTTGGCGGTCTGCATCACGCGCTGGGCGATGCGCCCGGCGAAGTCGTTCTGGAAAAACGGCAGGTTCTGGCGCACGACGTGCCAGTGACTTTGCCAGCGCACCATACTGGTCACGCCCGGCAGCAGCACGTTCTGGCGAATCGCGACATCGGCGAACAGCACTGCCGGGCGGACGATAAGGATCAGCACCACCATGGCAGTCAGCATCGGCATGTGGGCGGCAAGTGCGGCCTGCCGGTCGGCGGCTTCCATCAGCGAAACCAGCTTGCCGATGAACACCGGAATCACCATGTCGATCAGCGCCACTGCAAGACTCGTAATGAACACCAGCAGATACCAGCGCTTGGTCTGGCGCACGAAGTGCCAGTAAAAAGCGATCAGGCCCGGCGGCGGTACGCCCGGGCCGGTGCTGGCGGTGCCGCGAATGCGCGATTGAAGATAATGGAACATAAGGAACGCCGGGGCGCGTGGTTTTCTTTCCAGGAGCAGTCTCAAAAACTGTTTGGAACCGCCGATGAACGCGGATGAACGCAGATAAGCTAAAGGGGTTTGAACTTGATTCGGGGCAAGGTCTGGAATTATATCGGCGTCAATCGGCGGTTGCTTGTCAGTGTTGCATTTTTTGGATGAGTTCTAGACGAGAGGCACGTAATCGTATTCGCCCACGCCTTGCAGGATCAGAAAAGTCGCCGAGCGGTCGCCGCCGTTGATGACTAGGTGAGGGCGGCGCGGTGGGACGGCAAATGTTTCGCCGACGTCCAGCCGGATTTCTTCTTTTGGCTCGCGCATGAAGATGCGGATGCTGCCGTCGAGCACGTAGAACGTGTCCTTGATGTGGCTGTGAAAATGCCACGGTACTTGCTGCGTTGGCGAGATCTGCAGCTCGTTGATGCGAAAGCCCGGCCGCTCGGCATGGCGGACGCGGCGCTCGACTTCGTAGAGATGGCTTGCATCCTTGACGGGCTGCAGGGTTTTTTCCATGGTCGTGCCTTTACGGGGTGTCTAAATGAACGTCATACCCGCGCAGGCGGGTATTCAGACGCAGTTTAATCTTCTGGGTTCTCCCCGGCCAGATACCTGCCGGGGCAGGCTCTCACGCGCGGAAACGACGAAAGTGCGGTCTTTCAGGCCTTTCCTGCGCGATTATTCGGCAGTCATGCCCGACGCGGCAACCACTTTCGCCCATTTCTGGATTTCACTTTTTACGAACGCGATGAACTCGTCGCCCAACAGAGGCGCCGGCTCTGCGCCCAACGCGTTGAGCTTCTCGCGCACGTCGGGCAGGCGCACGATACGGACCGCCTCGGCGCCGAGGCGGTCCGTAATGGCGCGCGGCGTTCCTATGGGCGCAAACACGCCGAGCCAGTTGATCATCGCGTAGCCCGGCAGCCCGCTTTCGGCGACGGTGGGCAGGTCTATCAGCGTGGAGCGCTCGCTGCCAGTGACGGCGATGCCGCGCAGCCTTCCTGAATTGATATGCGGCACTACGGAAGCCGCCGTGGCGAATGTCGTGGAGACCTGGCCGGACGCAACGTCGATGACCGCGGGCGCGCCGCCCTTATAGGCGATGTGCACCATCTTGACCTGCGCCATCATTTCGAACAGCGCCGCGGCAAGGTGCGTCGATGTGCCCGCACCGGAAGTCGCATAGGTAATCTGTCCCGGCCGTGCGCGGGTCAGTGCGATCACGTCTTTCACTGTGCGTACGGGCAGCGAAGGGTGGACGGCGAGCACGTTGGGCGCATCCGACAGCCGGGCAATCGCCTGGAAATCGCGCAGCGTGTCGTAGGGAATTTTCTTGTAGAGGCTCTGGTTCACGGTGGACGTGCCGACGCTGCCTATCGTGAGCGTGTAGCCGTCGGGTGCGGCGCGCGCCGCGATTTCGGTGCCGACTATGCCGCCCGCGCCGGCGCGGTTCTCGACCACCACCTGCTGCCCAAGCGCCGTGCCCAGCGGTCCCGCCAGTATGCGTGCGCCGAGATCGACGTAGCCGCCGGGTGAAAATCCAACGACGACGCGTATGGGCTTGACCGGATAAGTATCAGCCGCGTGAGCGCTGCTCGCGGCCGCCGCAAGCAGCAGCCATTTTGCGTAGCGTGTCATTGGCATGGTTCTCGGTGCGGTATCGTTAAGGTCAGAGCGATCTTGAGCCGCAGATAAACGCAGATACACGCGGATAAATTTAAAAAATTAATCGATTACAGAGTTTACGGAAATTTTAAAAAAACTGCACCGGTTGGCGTATTTTCCCGGTGAATTCAGTGAGTCATTTGCCGGAGGATTTTATCTGCGTTCATCGGCGGTTTATCTGCGGCTAAATTCCGGTTTTAAGTCAGCGTACGCGTTTTGCTTTGCCTGCGAGTTTGCGGTAGACGGCCGGCCGCGCGAGCGGCGGCACGACCTTGCGCACGTGCTGGGTGCGATAGCCTGTGCCGGTTCCCGCCGGCTGAAACGCTGGCACGAGATGGCGTTTGCCGTTGCCGATAAGATCGGCGCGGCCCATGCGGTTCAAAGCTTCGCGCAGCATTGGCCAATTCTCGGGATCGTGATAACGCAGGAATGCTTTGTGCAAACGGCGCTGGCGCCCGCCGCGGATGATTTTGACTTCTTCCGACGCGTCCGTCACTTTGCGCAACGGGTTCTTGTTGGTGTGATACATCGCGGTGGCAAGTGCCAAGGGTGTCGGCAGGAAGGTCTGCACCTGGTCGAGCCGGAAGCCGTTGTGTTTCAGCCAAATTGCCAGCGCCAGCATGTCTTCGTCGGTAGTGCCCGGATGCGCGGCGATGAAGTAGGGGATCAAATACTGTTCCTTGCCCGCTTCTTTGGAAAAGCGGTCGAACATTTCCTTGAACTTGTCGTAGCTGCCGATGCCCGGCTTCATCATCTTGGAAAGCGGGCCTTCCTCGATGTGTTCGGGCGCGATCTTCAGATACCCGCCGACGTGATGCGTCGCCAATTCCTTCACATATTCCGGCGAGCGCACGGCGAGATCGTAGCGCAGGCCGGATGCCACGAAGACTTTCTTGATGCCGGGAAGCTCGCGCGCTTTGCGATAGAGATTGATGAGCGGCGTGTGGTCGGTGCCGAGGTTTTCGCAGACGTCCGGAAACACGCACGACAGGCGGCGGCACGCGGTTTCGATCTTGGGGTCCTTGCACGCCATGCGGTACATATTGGCGGTCGGCCCGCCGACGTCCGAAATGACGCCGGTGAAGCCGGGGGTCTTGTCGCGGATTTCCTCGATTTCGCGCAGGATGGATTCTTCGGAGCGGCTCTGGATGATGCGGCCTTCGTGCTCGGTGATCGAGCAGAACGTGCAGCCGCCGAAACAGCCGCGCATGATGTTGACCGAGTAGCGGATCATTTCCCACGCGGGAATCTTGGCATCTCCGTACGCCGGATGCGGCGCGCGCGCATAGGGAAGACCGTAGACGTGGTCCATCTCCGGCGTGGTCAGCGGTATCGGCGGCGGATTCAACCACACGTCGCGGTCGCCGTGCGCCTGCACCAGCGCGCGCGCGTTGCCGGGGTTCGATTCGAGATGAAAAGTGCGCGAAGCATGTGCGTAGAGCACCGGGTCCTTGTTTACCAGCTCGTAGGACGGCAAACGGACGACGGTGCGCGCACGTTCTTCCTGGCGCGATGCCAGTCGTTCCGCGCGGGACTGGATACGGATCGGATGAACGTTGGCGGGCAGGGCAGCGGCAGGCGGCTTGGCCGGATTTTTGGTTTTCGCTTCGTAGGGATCGGGATGCGGGTTGATCGCGCCCGGCGTGTCTACGGTGGTGGAATCCGCTTCAGTCCAGCCGTCGGGATGCCACCCGTGCGTCGTCATGAAAGCGGTGCCGCGCAGGTCGCGTATGTTCGCAATCGGCACGCCTTTCGCGAGGCGGTGCGTGAGTTCGACGATGGCGCGCTCGGCATTGCCGAAGATCAGCAGGTCGGCTTTCGAATCCGGCAGAATGGAACGGCGCACCTTGTCCGACCAATAGTCGTAATGCGCAATGCGGCGCAGGCTCGCTTCTATGCTGCCGATGACGACGGCCGCGTCGGGAAAAGCTTCGCGGCAGCGCTGGGAGTAAACGATGACCGCACGGTCGGGACGCTTGTTCGCCGCCGCGTTGGGCGTATACGAATCGTCGGAACGCAGTTTGCGGTCGGCCGTATAGCGGTTGACCATCGAATCCATGTTGCCGGCGGTCACGCCGAAGTACAGATTGGGTTTGCCGAGCCGCGCGAAATCGTCGGCAGACTGCCAGTCCGGCTGGCTGATGATGCCGACGCGAAAGCCCTGCGCTTCGAGCAGTCGCCCGACCAAGGCCATGCCGAAGCTTGGATGATCGATGTAGGCGTCGCCGGTGACGAGGATCACGTCGCAGGAATCCCAGCCGAGCGTATCCATCTCGGCGCGCGACATCGGCAGGAAAGGTGCAATGCCGAAGCGGTGCGCCCAGTGCTTGCGGTACGCCGAGAGTTGCCTGGGTGCGGCTGTGTTCATACGGTCATGCGTTCAGTTCAATGAGGTGACGATTTAATCCGCCATCGCGGCAGCGTTTACGATACCGATTGAGATGGACATTGCCGCGAGAAGAATTGCCGGTGCAACTTTGCCCTCTCTCACGTCCGACGACAGTTGCGGCAGGATCAGGCGGGCGGTGCCGAAAGCGAAGAGCTGCGCCACCAGCGCGACCGCGCTCCACATCAGCATGTCGACGAGACTGCCGCTTTGCGCGACGGACTGCGCGAGCGGACAGGTATAACCGAGGATGGCGCCACCGAGCGAAATCGCCGCGGCGGCGTTGCCTTCGCGGATCAACGTGATCTCGCGGTACGGCGTTATCGCCGTGTAGATCGCGACGAACGTCATTATCGCACCGATGGCTGTCGCGAAGTAGATTAGATGGGCGCCGACGCCGGTCGTGAGGAGGTCTAGCCAGTTGGTATCCATGCAGTTTCTCCTGATAGTCCGTTACAAAACGAGGGAACACATCCTCTCATGTTCCGCTAATTGCGGCCATGTTTCAGATCATACTGAAACAGGCCTCAAGTTATCATTCGAAATAATGCGGCACGAACCGGCTGCGCTTGGTGGCGATCGGCGTGGCGTCCTCGCGGATGCCGATGTCGGCGGGTTCGTCGCCGACGATCCACGCGCCGATCGCGGGGTAGTAGCCGTCAAATTCAGGCAGTTCGGCGCGCGCCTGGTAGACGAGGCCTTCGCGGCCATCAGGACCGCCCGTGCTGTTTTGACAGTCTTTCCCGGTAAACGTTACGTTTGCGCCTTCGCGCGAAAAAAAAGGTTTCGCGACAAAACTCGCATCGAGGTACTCCGGAGTGAAATAAGCCGGCAGCAGGTTGGGGTGAGCGGGAAACAGTTCCCATAACACGGCGAGGATGGGGCCTTTCATGAGACCGCCTTTTGCGCGGTCTGACTTTCCCACCAGCGCTTCAACCAGCCGGTATTGCCGCCGACTTCGACAATTTCCCGCAATGCATCAGGCAGCGGCGGATATTCGCGCGTGGTGCCGCGCGTATGGTTCACGAAAAAACCGTTCTGGAAGTCGACTTCGAGCTGGTCGCCGGTTTCGCACATGTCGCCGACGTTGACGCAGTCGGTCAGCACACGCAGGCCGCAGCCGACCGCTGCGCGGTAGGCCAGAAACGGCATCGATTCAGAGAGCAGTCCCAGGCCCAGCGCCTGCATCGCGATATAGCCATTGGCCTTTGGGCCCATGCCGAAATTGCGCCCAGTGACGATGATGTCGCCGGGTTTTGCGCGCGTGTGGAAGCCGGGATCGGTTTCTGCGAAAAGGTGCGGGATGATCTTCTGCGGATCCATTTCGCGCGCGACGATGATCCGGTTCGGGATCACGCCGCCCGCGTGCGGCACATCATGTCCCAGCTTGTAGCAGCGGCCTTTAAGCAGCCAGTTGAATTCGGTCATATTTCCACGTCTTTGCACTTCATTGGAGTCGATCGCCGGCGGACAATTTCGACCGCAGCATGCTCGTATTGCATTCAATAACGCCCGAGTATTACGAACGGCGCGACGACGTGTCAAGGCGGAAAATCTGCGATATCCTGGAATAATTGTTTATAAACAGTTATTTATTAAGAAAATAGAATCTTCAATCCGCTGATGGACTTTGGCTAACTATGCAGAAATGGCAGCATATGCCATTGCCAAGTTATTGTTTTTGAGAGACTATCTAACTGCAGTCCGACCATTGCCGATGCGCGTGTCCGTCCTGCGATAGCCAAGAGGGCGCTATGGCCAAAATTGTTGTGTTCAATCAGAAAGGCGGGGTCGGCAAAACGACGACCACGCTGAATCTGGCCGCGCTGCTGGCGCGCCGCGGACGCACGCCCCTCGTCATCGATCTCGACCCGCAGGCGCACCTGTCGGCCATCAGCGGCGTCACCGCCAGCGATGGCCGCGACAGCCTCTACGCGTTTTACCAGGATACGAAACCGCTTGGGCAACTCGTGCGCGACGGCAATTCGGGTTGCCCGGTCATTCCTTCGCACCTCGATCTGTCCAAGGTCGACACCCAGTTCGGCAAAGGGCCGCATGCGCTGTACCGGCTGCACGCCGGCATCGTAAAAGAGAACCTGAATACCGAGCGGCCCATCCTGATGGATGCTTGTCCGATGCTGGGGGTGCTGTCGCTGAACGGAATTTTCGCGTGCGACCGCGTGCTGATCCCGATTTCCGCCGACTACCTTGCAATCAACGGCGCACTGCAGGTCGACAAGACCCTGCGGGCACTGGAGCGCGTGCTGAAAAAGCCGCCGATGAAACGGTTTGTAATCACGCGCTTCGATACGCGGCGCAAGATGTCGTGGGACATCGACAAGAAGCTGCGCGAGCGCTTCGGCGCGGAAATGTGCGAAACGCGCATTACGGAAAACGTAAGTCTCGGCGAAAGCCCGGCACAGAATTGCGATGTGTTCAAGCATGCGCCGCAGAGCCGCGGTGCCGCCGATTACACCGCGTTGCTAGACGAACTGGAAGCGGCGGGCTTTCTGCTCTAGTCCTTGGCGGGCGGTTCGCGCTCGCCTTCCTTGCCGATCAGGTTGATCGCGCTTTCGAGATCGAAACCTTCTTCTTTCACCATCTGGCGTAATTCCAGGCAGTCGATGATTGCGCAGCGGTGATAAATCTGGTTGACCTTGTGCTCGGCCTCGGCACGGTCGCGCGCCGACACCTGCAGGTTGTCGACCACCATGCCGCCGCGCGTTTTGATCTTGAAGCCGAACTTGATCACAGGTGTTCCCGTGAAGGCGATGCGCCGATTATCCCACGGCCGCCGGCGCGAGTCAGCGCGAGCCGATGTAGTATTAAGGCTCGGCCTTGAGGCTTGCTTTGTAGAGCTTGAATTTGGTCACGTAGTGCTCGGACGTGGCGTTGATGCGCGCGATTTCCTCGGGCGACAGCTGGCGCACCACCTTGCCGGGCGAGCCCAGCACCAGCGAGCCTTCCGGTATCGTCTTGCCTTCAGCGATCAGCGTATTGGCGCCGACCAGGCAGTTCTTGCCGATGACTGCGCCATTGAGGATCACGCTTTTCATGCCGATCAGGCTGCCGTCGCCGACCGTGCATCCATGCAGCATCGCCATGTGGCCGACGCTTACGTTCTTGCCCAGCGTCAGCGGAAACCCCGGGTCGGCGTGCAGCACCGAGCCGTCCTGCACCTGCGAATTTTCACCGAGGGTAATGGTGTCG
Organism: Bordetella parapertussis; assembly: GCA_945870465.1. The sequence goes on from CAMBSS010000061.1 coordinate 20,386, forward strand.
TTGTCCGCGCGGACGACGGCGCCGAACCATACGCTAGCATTGTTTTCCATCACGACCGAGCCTATCACCGTCGCGTTCGGCGCGATCCAGTAATCGCCTGTGGTGACGACCTTGCGTTCAGCGAGCGAATATTTCATGTCGATGTTCAATGAGATGTTGGATTGAAGACGATTATACTTTGCGTCCATTGCCGGTATCGCACCGGCAGCGGCAAATAAAAACGGGGGCCGCGGCCCCCGTTTTTATTGCCGCAATGTTCTGCTTACAACAGCGGCACGATCAGCAGTGCGACGATGTTGATGATCTTGATCAGCGGGTTGATGGCGGGGCCGGCGGTGTCCTTGTAGGGATCACCCACGGTATCGCCGGTGACCGCCGCTTTGTGCGCATCGGAACCTTTGCCGCCGTGGTTGCCTTCTTCAATGTACTTCTTGGCGTTGTCCCACGCGCCGCCGCCGGTGCACATCGATATCGCGACGAAGAGGCCGGTCACGATGGTGCCCATCAGCATGCCGCCGACTGCCATGCGCGCGGCGTCCGCGCCCATCGCGAGACGCATGACCACCGCCAGTATCACCGGTGTGAGCACCGGCAGCAGCGACGGGATCATCATTTCCTTGATGGCGGACTTGGTCAGCAGGTCGACCGCCTTCGAGTAATCCGGCTTGGCGGTGCCTTCCATGATGCCTTTGATTTCCTTGAACTGGCGCCGTACTTCGACCACCACCGAGCCGGCAGCGCGACCGACGGCTTCCATCGCCATGGCGGCGAACAGGAAGGGGATCAGGCCGCCGATGAAGAGCCCGATGATGACGGCGGGTTCCGACAGGCTGAAGGGCACGGCTTTGTGCGCTGCTTCAAGAGCGTGCGTGAAGTCGGCGAACAGCACGAGGGCGGCGAGGCCCGCCGAACCGATGGCATAACCTTTGGTTACGGCCTTGGTGGTGTTGCCCACGGCGTCGAGCGGATCGGTAATAGCGCGCACCGATTCCGGCATCTTGGCCATTTCCGCAATACCGCCGGCGTTGTCGGTGATCGGGCCGTAGGCGTCGAGCGCGACGATGATGCCGGCCATCGACAACATCGAAGTCGCGGCGATGGCGATGCCATACAGGCCGGCCAGGGTGAACGAGGCCCAGATTGCGGTGCACACGAACAGCACCGGGTAAGCAGTGGATTTCATCGACACGGCGATGCCGGCGATGATGTTGGTGGCGTGACCGGTGGTCGAGGCCTGCGCGACGTAGCGTACTGGCGCGTATTCGGTGCCCGTATAGTATTCAGTTATCCACACGAGGGCTCCGGTCAGGACGAGGCCGACGACGGCGGCGCCGTACAACTTCATGACCGACAGTTCGGGATATTTCGTGCCGATGTCGCCCATCATGTAAGAGGTGATCGGATAAAACGCGATGAGGG